>NZ_JAWRYD010000006.1:0-279610 GCF_046534765.1 Burkholderia sp. SIMBA_062 | reverse complement strand
AATCACTTCATAAACCTGACTTACTTTAGTGTGAGACTCTTGATACTTTCGCTATCTGATCCGAGGATCAGCTCGCTGCCATCAAGCGCCCACACTTATCGGCTGTTAATTTTTAAAGAGCATTTCTGCGAGAAACCTTCTGTTTCTCAGCAGCGCTGCGTTTTCAGCAGCAGAGAAGCGAGATTATGAGGTGTTTTTTTCAACTCGTCAACAACTTATTTAACTAATTCGTTGCGACGGTTGGGATTCAACTCAATGTGCGCCGAGATCGCTAAAACCAATCTCAATAGCACCGCTTCCCTTCTTTCTTCCCGCGCCGTGTTTCCGTTAGCGCGAAAGAGGCGTGATTCTATGCACCCGCCCTCGTCTCTGCAACCCTTTTGTGAAAATTTTTTTACAAGCGGTGCCGCGGGCCCGTTGAGCCGCCCCCGATCCTTATAGAAGCGACTCGGCAGAAGCTGCCTCGGTAGCCCGTGAACAGCCTCGCCGCATGCAACGCGCCATCCTCCGTCGTTCAGCGCCCCACCATCGCCCTCACCACTCCATCCCTCCGGATCAACCCGTGATACAGCGCAGCCGCAAAGTGCGCGACGAACGTAGCGAAGAACAGGTAAGCCAGCAGCCGATGCGCGACCCGGAGCCAGGCAAACGCCACCGGATCCGCCGAAACCAGTGCCGGCAACTGCACACCGCCGCCCAGCGTCACCGGATACCCGCCAGCCGACAGCATCGCCCAGCCGATCAGCGGCATCGCGACCATGAGCGTATACAGCACGAGATGCGACCCATGCGCGGCCACCTTCTGCCAGACGGGCAGATCCGCGGGCAACGCCGGCGGCTTCGACACGAAGCGCACCACGATCCGCACACAAACCAGTACCAGCACCGCAACCCCCAGCGGCTTATGCAAAGCCACCAGGAAATCATGCCGCCCGGAAACGGACGCCACCATTCCCACCCCGATAAACAGCATCGTGAGAATCATCGCGGCCATCACCCAATGCAGCACCCTCGCCGGCAAGCTAAACGTCGTCGTCGCCTTCATCACCGTCCCTCCGCACTCAACCGCGCCGCGCCGGCCACGCTGGCCTCTTCACTCGTCCTGCGCAGATACGAATCCGCATACGCCGCCGACCGCGCCGCCAGCAACGGATCCCCCGATACCTGAATCCCCTGCGGCAACACCGTCGGGTCGTAATTCACATCGCGGCACGGCCCGCTGTCCTGCGGCTCCACGCGATCGAGCACGAGCGTGCCTGCGTCGATCGTCGTGCGCTGCGCGGGCCAGACCTTCGTCGCGTCGTCCACCGGATCGCCGGGCGCCGCCAGCGTGACCAGCAGCTTCCACTTCTGCGCACCGTCCGCGATGCGACGCGTCAGGTCCTGCTGCAACACGTTCGGATCCGCGGCCGTCGCGACGTCGCCGGCGCCGGCCGTCTGCTCCGGTACGACGCGCCACCGCACCGCCTGACGCTTGCCCGCTGCGTCGACGAAGTAGAACGCGTTCAGCCCGTAATAACTTTCGGTGACGTAGCTCGCGCTCGGCTTCGCACCCTTCACCCACTCGCGGAATGCAGCCGTCTCCGGATGCGCGCCGAAAAACGCCTTCACCTTCGCCGGATCGGGCTTGCCCGTGGCCGGATCCGGCCGGGTCGCGAGCAACTGCGCGTAGAACGCCTTCGGCGTCGCCACCGGAAACACGGGCATCGCGTTCATCCCGGTCCGCCATTGCTGGCCGTCCGGCGCGGTGAGTTTCAGCGCAAGGCTGCGGATCGGCACGCTGCTGTCGGGCGCATACGGATTCCCGCCGGGCAGCGCGAACCGCCCGACCACCGGTGTGCGCACCGCCTTGAAGAACGGCGCGACCGAATATGCGCTCGCGGCGCCGTTGCTTTCGAAGTAACCGGTCACGCACACGCCCTTCGCGTGATTGCGCCGGAAACCCGGATGCGCGCCGCCGCCGGCCGTCTGCAGCGCGTCGACGATTCGGTGCGGGGTCAGCCGCGTCGGCGCGAGCCAGCCGCCGACATACCCGAACGCCACGGTCACGCCGGCCACCGCGCCGCCGATCACGGCCCAGCGCCACCACCCGCGCCCGGGTTCGCGCGGCGGCGAAGAAGAGGAAGATTGCTTCATGGATGCACTCCCGATCGTCAGATCATTGTCGAACAGGCATAGGACGCCGCACGCGCCGCTTTATTCCATGAAGAAATTTTTCGTATGCTGACGGAATAAGCGGCGCCGACCGGCGTCCTACGCGCAATCTCCACGCTTATCGGCTAGCGCCCGGCCATGCCCCCAAACGCCCCCGACGACGACGCGTTGCGCGAACTCATCCCCAGGCTGCGACGCTTCGCGCTCTGGCTGGCGCGCGACGTTCATGCGGCAGACGATCTCGTCCAGTCGACGCTCGAGCGCGCGCTGTCGCGCTGGACGAGCCGCCGCGACGACGCGTCGCTGCGCAGCTGGCTCTTCACGATCCTTTACCGGCAGTTTCTCGACGGCAAGCGCAGCGCGAAGCGTTACGCGTGGATGCTCGGCCGCATTCGCGACGACGACGAGCTGCACTGGCCGTCCGCCGAACGCGAGGTCGCCGCGCGTGCGACGCTCGAAGCGTTCGGCCGCCTGTCCGACGAGCAGCGCAGCCTGCTGCTGCTCGTCGCGGTCGAGGGCTTCACGTATCAGGAAGTCGCCGACCTGCTCGACGTGCCGATCGGCACCGTGATGTCGCGACTCTCCCGCGCGCGTCAGGCGCTGCGCCAGCTCAGCGACGGCGAGCTTCCCGCTCCTTCTCTCCGGTTGATGAAATGAACGACCTCCGTCCCGACGAACACGATCTCCAGGCCTATGTCGACGGCCAGCTCGACGACAATGCGCGTGCCGCGGTCGAGCGATATCTCGCGCTGCATCCGGAGAGTGCGGAACAGGTGAAGCGCTGGCAGCAGGACGCGCAGCGGTTGCGGGCCGCGCTCGAGAGTGTGCGGATGCCGGGCGAGAATCCTGAACTCGATCCGGCGGCGATTCGTGCGCGGCGTGCGGAGCGCTCGCGGATGCGGTTCGCGATCGCGGCTTCGTTCGTGTTCTGTATCGGGCTCGGGACGTTCGGCGGGTGGCAGGCGCGCGGGTGGAACGCGCCGCCGCCGATCGCGCCGATGAGCGATGCGCTCGAGGCTTATCGGATGATGGTGGTCGACCAGGTCGCGAAGGTGGATTTCCGGCCGACGAGTGCGGGCGATTTGCAGGGGTGGCTCACCAGACGCGTGGGCGCTTCGGCGAAGCTGCCGGATTTGAGTGCGGCGGGGTTCAGGCCGGTTGGGGGGCGGTTGTTTACGACGGACAGCGGGGCCACGGCCGCGATGGTGCTCTATGAGGACAATGCCGGGCGGACGCTCAGCTTCTATCTCCGGCCAGCGGAATCGAAACATCGGCTGCTGCCGGCCGGGCAACGCGTGGATGGGTCATTGCTAGCGCGGTATGGGTCGGTGAACGGGATTAACTTTGCGGTGGTCGGGCCGGCGGTCAATCTGGGCGAACAAGCCGTTGTGCGGGCGCTCGATCGGCAGATTTGACTGGTACGATGCGCGGCTTCGCAGGCCCGGCATTGCTGATGCGCCGTCTGACCATCTGATTATGCGGGCGGCCAATCATCGGTGCGCTTACTCCCCATTCGAGCGCACAGAGTTTGGAGTCGATTCGGCGTCGGTTATCCACATCCAGGGCTGCTGCGTTCGATTGCGCTCATCGATGCGGCGCACAGAGTTTCGAGTAAATTTGCCGGCGGGATATCCACACCCTGACCGTTACAGCGATCAATTGTCCGCCTGTTGATCGAGTCAATTCTTCAAAACGCTCGAAGCCATGTCACAAGGGCCTCGTGGCGCGATGAAATCATCCGTCTACGGAGCGCTCACCCTTTCGTCGCACAGCATTTTGATTGATTCTGGTGCGGAATTATCAACAATCTTTTCAACATAAGGCGGGGCTCGAACAAGCGAACACGTCGAGTCTGCGCGTAGCGTGACGCGCGCCACGCACACCGGCCGCGAGTGTGCCACCGCGTTTTCGATCTGGTTTGCGGCGTTTGTCCGCATCCATTGCCTGGCTCACACGATCTGATGGTCCTGTATATACGTCAGTAGTTCGGTAGCTTCGTCCGCCCCGCCACCAACAAATGTCCGTGCCGCTCGCAGAAACACTCGTCGTGCCATCCGTAATGCGGATCGGTGCAGACCGAGTGCCGCACATGCGGCGGCAACGTGAGTGCGTGCAGATGGAGACCGTCACGCAATGCCGCGAACACGCAGCCCTTCGTCGGCCAGTCGGCACGTACGGGAAACTCCGGCAAAACATTGCCAAGCCGCAACTCGCCACGAACGATCGCATCGAGGTCTTCGCACAACCGTGCCGACTGCATGAATGTCATGATCGATTCACTCTGCTTACATCCGTTCGATCACGCAGTGACTGGTACCGTGCCACGCGATCGAACAATATTGCCCTTGGGTATTACCGATCTCGCGGTAACTCGACGAGCGCTTATTGGCCGGCGTGTTTATTGAAGGTGCACTTCGCCAAACCGCACCTCCAAACTCAAATCCCCTTGCCTGGGATCGTAGCGAAACTCCGCCACGCCCCATGAACACGGCTCGAGTCGCGCTTCTGTGGGATGCGCGCTCACCACAGCCAGTCCCGACGCCTTCGCGATCGACCGAACGATCTTCGACTCTGTGATGCTCGCGTTGAAGAAGCGAATCGCATCGAACAGGATCGTCACGCTCGTCAGGCGCGCTTCGACCATGTCGATCAGGCATTCGCCCGTATGTCCCCCGAAGGTGATCTTCTGCGATATGCGATAGCGCACCGCACCGTTCTCCAACCGCTCCACCGGCGAACACAAGCGCCGGACGCCTTCGCTCAATCGCTCGTCATCGCCGACCTCGATACGCACGCGGTCGGCGTGGACCACGCCGCTTTGCCAGTCAACCCGGATCGCCAATGTCATGTCGACAACTCGTCGCATCGTGAATGCCCGCGATTCTACAGACCTGACCGTTCTCACATTGACTGCAGGCCTCACAGCCCGCCGATTTGGTTGTCCTGCTCGCTGCACGCAGTGCATCGCCTGCCCGGATCACAGTCGCCGGACTGTGCTTATCCAATGGTGTTAACAGAGTTCGTATACATACGTAGTGATAGTTAACAAGCACGCGGCCTCACAGTGGATAACCACCGTAACGTCCTGAATTTTCAGCGCTAAGCGGAATGCATAACCATAGGCAATGCACACTCGAAGCTCTGTGCAGCACAGAACAACTTTTCGTCGATTCACAGCCGCGCCGACATATCCTCAATCGTTCCACTGTGAATCCAGAGGCTTGCCGGATGGTTATCCATAGAGCGCTGTGGATAAGTTGCGCCGCAATTCCGCCCTCTATCGAACCACGGCGATCAGGTACAGGCCGCCGAGGATCATCGCGACGCCGCCCCATTGCGCATACGACACGCGCTCGCTGAAGAACACGATTCCGGCCAGAAAGACGAGCACGAACGTGAGTGCGGTAAACGGATAGACGACCGTGAGCCCGGCCTTGCTCAACGCGAAGATCCAGAGCACCGTGCCCGCGCCGTAGCAGAGCAACCCGAGCGCGACCCACGCATTGATGAATTCAGCTAACGCGTGGCGTCCGTCGGCGCCGAGCTTGAACGCGATCTGACCGGTTGCCGCGAGGAATACGCCAGCCAGAATGAGAACGTAGACGGAGAGTTTCACCTGTCTCCCTCGTTGCGCTTTAATCGGTTTGCGACCATGCGGCTCTTCAAGATGGCGATCCAGGTCTTCGCGCGCACCGGCAGCCAGCGCAGCACGAACTTGCGGGCCTTGTAGCCGCGCGGCGATACGTCCGGCACGCCCGAACGGCGGTCGATGCGGTGTTGTCTGATGGCGTCCGGCAGCCGCTCCACTTCGTCGGCGGCAACGAAAAAGAGGAGGTTGTAGCGGTACCACGGCTCGATGCGCGTATCCGCCGCAATCAGCGGCCGTACGAAATCGAACAGCTGGTAGCCGTGGCGTGCGAACAGGTCGCGCCAGAATTCGTAGCGCTGCTCGTTGATGTGGTTTTCGCCGCCCTGGCCGGGCACGGCGGCAGAAAACAGCACGTGTTTGCCATGCCGGACGAGATTGTCGACGAGTACCTCGCTGGATGCCTTCGGTACGTGCTCGCCGACTTCAAGGCACTGGACGAGATCGAACGCTCGCCCGAGATCGAAGCGCTTCGAGATATCGGCCGGCACGAAGCGGGCGGGGTCGAACATCAGCACCGAACGATCCACATAGTCGCCATCGATGCCGGTGAAGTCCTGCACGCCGAACTCGCGATGCACACTGAGCCATGCTCCGGCGCCGCAACCGACGTCGAGAATGCTCGCCGGTCTCAGCACTGCATTGACGCTTGGCAGTACGCCGCGCGCGGACCGTACCGATCCTTCGCGCTGGTACCGGTAGAACGTCTCGTCATACGGCCGCGGCGCGTCGTCCGCTATGAATCCAGGTGACATCGCAATCTCCCGATGGCGCGATCGGTGCATGTCGCGTGGCGCGATGCAACGCAACGCACCTCATGTGACGGCAGTGCAATCAATCGCTCCGACAAGCCTGCTTCTCATACACCGACCATTCGCCCGCTGTCTTCACGCGCACGACGCGACAGTCCGGATTGGCGAAAAACGCGTCCGGCAGCGGTGTCTCGGCACGGACGAAAAAATACCGGTACAAGCGCCCCTGGTGCCGCTGCCAGTTGAAATGCCGGTATAGCGGCAACGGCGAGACGTCGGACGGCCCGACGCCGGGCAACTGGTCGAGCCGAAAACGGACGATCTGCGGCGGGAACCGCGCGGCATTGAAATCGACGAATCCGCCGTGCTCGGCCTGATACCAGACCGGAAAGTTCTCGTAGACAAACGGGTTGTCCGCGGCCACGCTCTCCCGGTCGACGATGATCCCGAGGCCGCGCTGCGCCGGTTCGATCGCGTTGGCGACCACGTCGAAATCTGCGCTCTCGTGGGCGAAGCGCACCGCACGCACGCCTTGCTGCGCGACGAAGCCGGCGCAGATCCCGGCAAGGATCAGTTGCGTCGTCAGCACGAGCCACGGCGTACCCGCTCGACCCGATTCGGCCCGCACGGGCGCCCGGAACATCAATGCATAGAACGGCAACAGGAACAGCGCGAAGCGCGGAAACAGGAAGAACGTGTTGATCGCGAACAGCGGCACACCGAACCAGACGAGGGTCACAACGAGCGCCGGTACATAGGCGGTGACGTGTCGGTTTGCCTTCGACGCCATCAGGAATGGTGCGGCGACGATCAGCAGAAAGGCCAGCAGTGAACCGTTGTCGGCGGTGATACCCCACGGATAGAACACGGCGGCAAGTATTCGGGCCAGTGGATTGATGGTCCAGATCACGGTGAACGGATACATCCGCGCCAGATCGACGTCACGATGCAACAGCGCGTACAGCACCGTGACAAGCACGAGCACCGCATACGGCCACGCGGCGAGCAATGCGCGCGAAAACGTGCGGGGCCGGCGCACGAGCAGGAATAATCCGCCGATCGCGTTCGCGAACACGAAGATGAGCCCGTGCGAGAAAAACAGCGCAAGATTCACGAGCGCGAGCACGACGCCGCGGCGAAAGGTTTGCCGCTCGGCATAGTCGAGCGCGAGCGCGAGGAAGACCATCGCGACCGGCGTGGCGACGAGGTACGAATAAAGGCCGAATTCATACGCGAAGCCGAAGAACCCGGGCACGCACAGCCAGTCGAGGCGTGGGTCCGTACCGAGACGCCGGCGCAGCGCGACGTACGCGGCGACGAAACCGTAGAACGACAGCGTCAGCATGACCTTGAATGCGGCAGTGACAGGCATTACGAACGACAGTGCGGCCGCCGCGCCATAGCCGAGCAGGTAGGGCGTAAACAGATTGATCCGCAGCAATGGCGCCCATGGCGACTGGCCGCGCAGCATGTCGTGCAGCGTGGCGACCTGCGCCGCATGTTGCGGAAGATCGACCATCGGCGGGTGCGGCGCGAGCCAGAACAGCAGCCCGGCCGCCGCGACCGTCGCAATGAACAACGCGCGCAACGCGCGATCGGCTGCGCGATACGGCCACGCGCGCGGCAGGCGGCCGCTTACCGTGCTGTCATCCATTGCACGAGCCCCCGCGTGAGACCGCCGCCGGCCTCGTGCCGGATCGTTGCGCTACAGGACCGATTGCCCGTCATAGCGTCTTCTCGACGATGAAACGCGGGCGTTGCTTCGTCTCCGAATAGATCTTGGCGACATAGCCGCCGATCACGCCGAGGAACAGCAACTGCAGGCCGCCGAGAAAGTACATCGGGATCACGGTGGACGCCCAACCGGGCACCGAGCGGTCGGTGAAGAGCCGGATCGACAGCGCCCAGACGCCGCACACGGTCGAGGCCAGCGCAAGCATGGCGCCAACGTACGCGCTCCATTGCAGCGGCTTCGTCGAAAACGACGCGACGCCGTCCGACGCGAGCAGGATCATCCTCGCCAACGGATATTTGCTCTCGCCGGCGAAGCGCGGTTGCCGGTCGTAGTGGACGATCGCGGTACGGAAGCCCAGCAGCGGCACGATGCCGCGCAGGAACAGATTGACCTCGCGGAAGCCGCGCAACTCCTCGATCGCCCGGCGGCTCATCAGGCGGAAGTCCGCGTGATCCGGCAAGATATCGACGCCGAAGCGGCGCAGCAGCCGGTAGTAGCCGCGCGCGCTGACGCGCTTGAAGAAGCCATCGCTGTCGCGCCGCTGCCGCACGCCGAATACGATCTCGGCGCCGGAGCGGTATTCGCCCAGCATGCGCGGGATTGCGTCGAGGTCGTCCTGGAGATCGGCGTCGAGACTGATCAGCACGTCGCCGTTCACTTTCATGAGACCGGCCAGCAACGCATTCTGGTGTCCGTGGTTACGCGACAGCTTGAGACCATGGATACGCGGATCGGCGGCATGGAAGCCTTCGATGAGCGACCAGGTCCGGTCGTGCGAACCGTCGTCGACGAACGTCACACCGCTTGCGCCGTCAATGATGCCGTCGCGGCTAAGCCGGTCAAGCAGGATCGTGAGCCGGTGTACGGTTTCCGGCAACACGGCTTCTTCGTTGAAGCAGGGAATCACGAGATTGAGCGCGACCATACCCACCCCGATATCGTTACGCGTACGTTGCGATCTACGTCGTCACGAGGCGCTACTGATCCGTGCATTGTGGCGGGCGGTTCGTGCATCACGCGCGCCTGTTCCCCGTGACCGGAACGGGCCGGTTCCTGCTCTTGATTGTCGTTCGCAACCCCGGCCCCGGATTCGCGACGAATCCATTATGACGGAACGAGCTCCGGCTCGGTGAGGCGTCGCAGTGAGGATGAACCCGGATGCGATTGCGGTTTGCCTCGAGCGCCGGACAATCCCCCAAAGCGTCATCCCCGTTTCAAAAAATTTTCCCGAAGGGGCTTGTGCTCCTCCAAAACCCTCTCTATAATTCGCGGCTTCTTAGGCTCGTAGCTCAGTTGGTTAGAGCACCACCTTGACATGGTGGGGGTCGTTGGTTCGAATCCAATCGAGCCTACCAACGAACAAAATGAAGGGGTCCGGCAGCGCGAATTGCCTACAGGCAATCCGGCTCGCCAAACATACAAACGCCACGCGGCAACTTCGCGTGGCGTTTTTCTTTTTGCGGCCGAAACTGCGCATGCATGTGCAAGATGCATCGTGCGATCCACGCGCCACAAGAGCAGGGCAATCGACAAGGCAAGCCGGCGCAACGCGCCCACCCGCGCACCCTCAATGCAGATGCTTCAATTTGTCAGGATTGCGCACGACATAGATCGCGACGATCTTCCCATCGTCGATCTCGAGCGCGGTCGTCTGCAACTCGCCGTCGGCCTCCAGCGTGACGAACCCCGGCAGCCCGTTGATGAACCCCGCACGCACGAGTTTCGATGCATGCGTGGTGAACAGCTCGGCCAGGTATTCGTGCACCTTCATCACACGTTCGAAGCCGAACACCGGCTTGCCCGCGGCCGTGCGCTTGCCGCCGCCGTCCGAATGCAGGCTCACGTCCTCGGCGAGCATCGCGCCGAGCGCGCGCATGTCGCCGCTGCGGGACGCCGCGAAGAACGCCTCGGCAAGCTCGATCCCGCGCTGCTTCTCGACATGGAACCGCGGCCGCGCCTCGCGCACATGCGTGCGTGCACGCGCGGCAAGCTGCCGGCATGCGGCCGGCTCGCGCTGGATCGTCGTCGCAATCTCGTCGAACTCGAGGCCGAACACGTCGTGCAGCAGGAACGCCGCGCGCTCCAGCGGCGACAGCCGTTCGAGCGCGAGCATCAGCGGCAGCGTGACGTCCTCCTGTTCATCTTCTTCGACGACCGGCTCGGGCAGCCACGGGCCAATATAGGTCTCACGCTGGTGCCGCGCGGACTTCAGCTGATCGAGGCACATGCGCATCACCATGCGGCGCAGGAACGCCTCGGGCACGCGCACCTCGGTGCGATCGACGTCCATCCAGTGGATGAACGCCTCCTGCACCACGTCCTCGGCGTCCGCGACGGAACCGAGCATCCGGTACGCGACGCGAATCAGCGTGCGACGCAGCGGGTCGAAGCTCGCCGCTGCATCGGCCCGGTCTTCGGCACTGCCCGTGGCCGGATCGACGCTCGTCATCAGGCCACCATCTTCGCGGCCGCGGCCTTCGCTTCGGCGGGATCGACCCACAGCCCGAAGCCGACGGCAAGCCGGTTCCAGCCGTTGATCACGTTGATCATCAGCGTGAGTTTCACCTGTTCCTCCTGGCTGAAGTGGTCGTTCAGCGCCGCATACGCGGCTTCGTGCGCGCCGTGGCCCTCCGACAGCCGCGTGAGCGCGTCGGTCCAGCCGAGCGCCGCGCGTTCGCGGTCGGTGTAGCAGGGCGCTTCGCGCCAGGCGGCCAGCAGGTTGATGCGCTGCTCGGTCTCGCCTTGCTCGCGCGCCTCGACGGTGTGCATGTTAAGGCAGTTCGCACACGCGTTGATCTGCGATGCGCGGATCTTGACCAGCTCGATCAGCGTCGGCTCAAGGCTCCCGGCAGCAGCGACCGACACGGTCATCCAGCTCTTCATCAGCGCGGGGGCGGCGGCAAACGGATTGAGTTTCGCAGTCATGGTTCCTTCTCCTTTCGTGTGGGTTCCGGTGATATGACGAGCGAGCACCCCGCGCGTGTGACATCGACGCAAAAATTTTTCAAAGACCGGGCGCTTGCGGAGTTCGAACGTGGCGCCGATGCCCGCGACACCCGCGCGCGGATCGGCATCCGACATCGCCCGCATGACGCCGTTGCTCCAGCGAAGCTGCGCCATCGAGCTTTCATCCGCGCCGCATGGCTGTCATGAGGCGTCGGTAGCGCGCATGCGCAGGCATGCACATTGCGTTAGAGTGGCCGAGCCCCGTGATGACGGGCGTTGACGGTTCGTCATGCCGCCGAGCCGGACGGGGCAAATGCTTTCATTTTTCTTTCGCCTTTGTTTCGCCCGAAATCCGATTCGCGACGTTCACATTTCTGGCCCATACTTGTTCTGCACGGGCAGAAGAAGTGATGCCGCATCAGCGGCCCGGCGCGCGCGCCGGCTGCCCGACGACGCAGCAATGAAGGTCGCACGTCAGCCGCGCGCATTCGAGCGCAAGGCTTTCCTTTTTCCGGCAACGCAACGCAGCGAATCGCGACGTGAACGGTAAACCGATGAGCCTCCTTGCATCCCAGCTTCAGCGCCGTTACGAGGACGTGCGCGCCCATAGCATCGCGTTGACCGCGACGCTATCCGCCGAAGACCAGGCCGTGCAGTCGATGCCCGACGCGAGTCCGGTGAAATGGCATCTCGCGCATACGACATGGTTCTTCGAAACCGTCGTGCTGATGCGCCGCGTGCCCGGCTACGCGCCGTTCGACGCGGCCTTCCAGTTCCTCTTCAATTCCTATTACGAAGCGCTCGGTCCGCGCCATCCGCGGCCGCAGCGCGGGCTGCTCACGCGTCCGTCGCTCGATGACGTGCATGCATACCGGCAGTACGTCGACAAAGCGATGCTGCGTGCGCTCGATGATGCCGATCCGGCGTTGCTCGCCGCGATCGCACCCGAGATCGAGCTGGGCCTGCATCACGAGCAGCAGCATCAGGAACTGATCGTCACGGACATGCTGCATGCGTTCTCGTGCAACCCGCTCAAGCCTGCCTTCCGGCCGCGCAACGCTGCTGCCACGCACGCCGCGCTGGCCGCGGGCGACGCCGGCCCGTTGCGCTGGCTGCATCAGCCGGGCGGGCTCGTCGAGATCGGTCACGACGGCGACGCGTTCTCGTTCGACAACGAACGGCCGCGCCATACGGCGCTCGTGCGACCGTGCGAGATCGCGAACCGTCTCGTGACGAATGCGGAATTCGCGGCCTTCATCGCTGACGGCGGCTACGAACGCCCCGAATACTGGCTGTCCGACGGCTGGGCAACGGTGCAGCGGGAAGGGTGGTCGGCGCCCCCGTACTGGATTCCCGACGACGACGGCGATGCAAAGGCCGTACATGCATGGCGCGCGTTCGGCCTGCATGGCGTGGAGCCGCTCGCGCCCGATGCGCCCGTCTGTCATGTGAGCTTTTACGAAGCGGCCGCCTACGCGGAATGGGCCGGCGCACGCTTGCCGACCGAGTTCGAATGGGAAGCCGCGTTCGGCACGGACGGCATGCAGCAGATGCTCGGGCACGTTTGGCAGTGGACGCGTTCGTCCTACGAGCCGTACCCGGGCTTTCGGCCGCTCGCCGGCGTGGCTGCCGAATACAACGGCAAGTTCATGGTCGGCCAGCAGGTCCTGCGTGGCAGCAGCATCGCGACGCCGCCGGGGCACGAACGGCCGACGTACCGCAATTTCTTTCCGCCGGCCGCGCGCTGGCAATTCACGGGGGTGCGACTTGCGCGAGACGTCTGATCTGACGGCCACGAGCGGTGGCCTGCAACCCGCCCGCGATTCGCGGCCGAGCGCGTTCGAGCGCGACCTGATCGACGGACTGTCGCGCACGCCGCGCAGCATTTCGCCGAAATACTTCTACGATGCGGCCGGCTCCGCGCTGTTCGACCGCATCTGCGAGCTCCCCGAGTACTACCCGACGCGTACCGAGCTCGGCATCCTGCGCGATCGCGCGGCGGAAATCGTGCGGCGCGTCGGCCCGCATGCGGACATCGTCGAATTCGGCGCGGGTTCGCTCGAGAAGATTCGCGTGCTGCTCGATGCATGCGCGGACAACTACGCGAACGCGCCGGCGCGCTACGTGCCGATCGACATCTCGGCCGACTACCTGCACGACGCCGCGGCGCGGCTGCGTGCCGCGTATCCGTGGCTCGACGTCGCGCCGATCGCGGCCGACTACACGAAGGCCGAACAACTGGCCGAGCTGACCGAAACGCCGCGCCGTCGCATCGGCTTCTTCCCAGGCTCGACGATCGGCAACTTCTCGCCGGAGGAAGCCGACGCGTTCCTGCGCGACGCCGCGCGGCTGTTGCGCGGCGGCGGCCTGCTGGTCGGCGCGGATCTCGTGAAGGACGAACGCACGCTGCACGACGCGTACAACGACGCGCAGGGCGTGACCGCGCAGTTCAACCTGAACCTGCTCGCCCGCGCGAATGCGGAACTCGGCGCGAACTTCGATCTCGACGCGTTCTCGCACTGCGCGTTCTACGATCGCGAGCGGCAGCGCATCGAGATGCATCTCGTCAGCGATATCGCGCAGACGGTGCACGTGCGCGGCCATGCGTTCCGCTTCGACGCCGGCGAGCGCATCCACACGGAGAACTCGCACAAGTTCACGATCGACGGCTTCCATGCGATCGCACGGCGTGCGGGCTTCGAGCCCGACACAGTGTGGACCGACGCGGACAACCTGTTCAGCGTGCACTGGCTGCGCAGCGTTGACGATATCCGCGCTTGACGTCGTTGGGTCGTTGCGGACCGCTCGCACGGCGTGCCGGCGGTGCGCGTGCTGCCCGCGTCGCCGCCACGCGAACCGGCAAAAATTCCCGCCTTCACCGATTCGACGCGCCTTTGCAACGGCGTGTCGAATCACGCGTCATTCTTGTTCCGTAAGGCTCCGCGGCCATCCGTAATCGCCCGTTACCGCTCTCGCAGACCGGTTTCACCTGTGTCGGCGCAGGGTGCCTAGACTCCGAACCGTATTCACATGAAGCACGACACGTGCAGGGAGTCGCGAGATGAGCAAGAAACTTATTCTCGGTGCAGTTCTCGGTGTAGCGGCGCTGGCAGCTTCGGGCGTCGCATCGGCCCACGTCGACCTGTCGGTCGGTATCGGCGTGCCGGGCGCCTATGCGGCGCCAGCGCCGGTCTATGTGGCGCCGCCGCCGCCGGTCGTGTACGCGCCGGTGGGTTACCGTGACGACGACTGGCGTGCGCGCGAATGGCGCGAACACGAATGGCGCCGCCGTGAATGGCGTGAGCACGAGTGGCGTGAGCGCCGCTGGCATGACCGCGACGGCTGGCGCGGCGGCTGGAACTGAACCCGCCAACCGGTTCACGAGAGCCCGATCACGACGACACGAGGAGCTGATCGCATGACGCCCGTTTGATGACGGCCGGCCGCATGGTTCGCCCATGCGGCCGACACCGGGCCACTGATGTGACGAATGGGCGCCGCGCGTATCGTTACGATCATTTACAACGTCGAGCACCGCGGAAACTGCGCGTTCGTAGAATGCAATCACTCGAACGCGCTCCAGGGAGCCAACAATGAAAACCCAACGATATCTGTCCGTGCTGGCGGCCGCGCTGCTCGCACTCGGCGCCGTTTCCGCGCATGCGGCGGCCGGCGGCAATGGTGGTGGCAACGGCGGCGGTCATGGCGCGGGCGGCTCCGGCGGCAACGCGGGCGGCATGTCCGGCAGCCACATGAGCGGCGAAGCGCTCGGCAACTCGAACGGCTTCCGCTCGGGCGACCGCGACAAGGGCCTCGCGCGAGCCGCCGATCGCTCCGACACGATCGCCGATCGTGCGGGTACGCAGCCGGGCCACGCTCGCGGCCAAACGCACGGCCATACCACGCATGCATCGACGTCCACGCATCACGCGCATCGCAAGGCATTCGGCCACACGCTGTGAGCGCAGCGCGACACGGCATGGAAGGGCGCTTCGGCGCCCTTTTTCATGCCGGCTGCGCCCAGCATCGACCCCGATTTGCAACCAGCCGTAACCATGCGCACGAATGCGCGAGGATACACATCGCTTTCATGGGAATGACCAGCGGATCGGCACCCGCAAGCGATGAGCATCGCAGCAGCGTCGTCGCCCCACCCATGAAAAAAGGGCGGCTCATCGCCGCCCTTCGTTTCAGCGTCCCGCGCCCGCCAGCGGCGCGACGGTCGCAGCCGGCTCGAACAACGCATCCGCCTGCCTGACGCGCACGAATCGCGCGGCATCGTCCCCATCCACCAGCGCACGGAAATGCGCTTCACCGCACGCGAGCTTCGCACGCTCGTGCTCGCTCGTCACGTCGCCATCGGCATTCGGCGTATCGACGACGAAATACAGCCGCTCGCCGCCATCCTGCTCCGCGAGCACCGCCCAGTCCGGGTGATAGCTGCCGAGCGGCGTCGGCACGCGGAACCACGCGGGCAGCTTCGCATACAGCTTGACGCCGTCGTGCGCCTCCAGCGCATCGGCGAACGCGCGCTCCGCGTCGGTCTCGCACACGACGGCCTCGTGGATCGACTTGCGCGCATCGGGACGCAGGTTGCGCAGATAGCCGGTTAGCGCCTCGCTCTCGAACGATTCGAGCGCATGCACGTTGCGTTCACCGAGCCTGCGGTAGGCGATGCCCGCGACCAGCGCAAGCCGCTTGCAGCGATTGATCGCATCGGCGGCCAGCGCGATGAACTGCTGCGGATTCACGCGGAAATCGTCGAGCCGGCCGCTGTCGGCCAGGATCGTCGCGAGCGAGCGGCGCGTGAGCTGCGTGCGGTCCTGCAGCTCGGTGAGCAGGTCGGGCAGCGGCAGCTCGCCTTCGTCGATCAGCACCGTGCCCGCGCCGGCCACTTCGACCGCCTCGATGCCGGCCTTGCCGATGTCGATCTCGGCCTTGCGCCACTGCAGCCGGGCGCGCGCGATCTCAGGCGCGTCGCGCAGCGCGGCCGTGCAGTCGCGCACGAGCTTCGCGTTGTCGAACGCGACGCTGTACACGGTGCGGTGGCGGATACGGTCCCACAGTGCGCGGAAGTCGTCGCCGAACACGACCGCCTTGCCTGACGCGTCGCGCCGCAACGCGATCGCGCGCCGCTCGTCCGCATTGCGGACGGCGAAGCGGCCCGACAGCTTGCGCAGCGTCGCGACGATCGGCGCGCGCAGCGTCTCGAACACTTCGGGCAGCACGAGCGCGCTCTGGCGCAGCGCATCCTTCAGCCGGTCGAGCACCTTGCCCTGCGCGTCGACGTAACCCTGCTCGTGCAGATGCGCCCACAGCACGCGCGACAGCTCGATGCCGAGCGCATGCGCGGGCCCGTCGCCTTCCTGCACCGGCAGCGCCGCGAACTGGTGTTCGTCGACGATCCCGAAGCGGATCCCCGTATCGGCCTCGATTTCCTTCTGCAGGTTCTCGGCAAACGACTCGTAGCGCTCGGTCGCGATCACGGTCAGCGTGTTCACGCCCGGGTCGCGCACGCGCTCGCCGTCCTGGTCGACGGCGAGGCGCAGCCCGCGGCCGAGCGTCTGGCGACGCTCGCGTTCGGTCTGGATGTCGCGCAGCGTGCAGATCTGGAACACGTTCGGGTTGTCCCAGCCTTCCTTCAGCGCCGAGTGCGAGAAGATGAACTTCAGCGGCGTGTCGAACGACAGCAGCGCTTCCTTCTCGCGCATGATGAGGCCGTACGCGCGCTCCGCGTTCTCGCGTGCGACGGCGCTGCTCTCGCTCGTGTCGGTCCAGCCGCCTTTGCGGTCGATCGAGAAGTAACCGTTGTGCGCGCGCTCGACCTCGAGCGCGACGTCGACGCCGTCGAACAGCGCACGGTAAGCCGGCACGCGGGCCGCGCGCGCATATTCCTCTTCGAAGATCAGCGCGTAGTCGCCCTTCACGGGCATCCCGTTCTCGTCGTAGCGGCGATAGCGTTCGACCGAATCGACGAAGAACAGCGACAGCACCTTCACGCCGCGCTCGGCCAGGCGCAATTCCTTGTCGAGATGCTCGCGGATCGTGCGGCGGATCATCTCGCGCTGCACGGCGAGCGTGTCGATGTCGCCGAACGCCTCGCCGAGCGACAGGAACGCCTCGCCTTCCGGATGGCGCAGCTCGACGTACTCCGCGCCCTTCACCGCATGGACTTCGCCGACGCGCAGCCCCGCATACAGTGCGCGCTTCGTCAGGCGCTCGAGATCGTCGCCGTCGGTCGCCGACACGATCTGGCGTTTCACGCCGGCCGCGGTCGCGACGTCCAGCTCGATGCGCGCGCTGATCGCGCCGCGCCGGTTCGACACGCCGACGAGCCGCACGTACGGCTTGTTGTGCGCATCCTCGACGATCGCCGACGCGATCTCGATCTGCTTGACGAGCTTGCGCTCGTACGCATCGACCGCATCGAGCCGGTACACCATGTGATGACGGTCGACGTGCGTGGCCGAATAGCGCAGCGTGCAGAGCGGCGCCATCGCGGCGAGCGCTTCGCGCCCGCGCCCCTCGAGCCCGCCGTCGACGCTCTGCGGCTCGTCGACGATCACGATGGGCCGCGTCGCGCGGATCAGGTCGATCGGCTTCTCGCCGCCGGTCTTCTCGCTGTCCTTGTAGAGGTTGTTGATCTCCTTCTTGTTGATCGCGGCAACCGTCATCACCATGATCTGGATCGCCGCGCTCGCCGCGAAGTGGCGCACCTGGCCGAGCTTCGCGGAGTCGTACAGGAAGTAGTCGTACGGCACGCCCGCATACAGCGCGCGGAAATGGTCCTCGGTGATCGACAGCGTCTTGTGCACGCCTTCCTTGATCGCGATCGACGGCACGACGATCACGAACTTCGTGAAGCCGTAGCGGCGGTTCAGCTCGAAGATCGTGCGCAGGTACACGTAGGTCTTGCCGGTGCCGGTCTCCATCTCGACGGTGAAGTCGCGCGAGCCGGGCTGGCCGGACGGCGGCAGGCCGCCGCGCAGCTGCACGTCGGCGAGATTGCGCGCGAGCGCGTCGTCGGTCAGCGACAGCCGGTTGCCGACGCCTTGCTCCGACACCGCGAAGCCGAGCGAGCCTTGCGCGGCGGCCGTCGTGCCGGGCGCGGCGTTCGCGAGCACGCTGAAGTCGCCGCGATACGATTCCTGGCCGCGAAACAGGTCGCAGACGGCGTCGATCGCCTCGCGCTGGTAGTCGAGATCCGCTTCGAAATGCAGCCGCATCACAGGCTCCGCACGCGCTTCACGCCGTGCTGCTCGAGCAGCGCGGCGAGATTGAGCTTCGCGACGTCGTCGACGAAGCCGCTGTCGCGGAACAGGCACGTGACGTCGCGCGTCGCACCGGTCGCATCGAGCAGCTCGACGATGCCGTCGGAGAGCGGGCCCGCGTCGTCGCGCGAAATGCGCGCATCGAAGCACGCGACGATCGAGCGGCCGATCAGGTGCACGGTCTTGCCGGCGATCGGGTGATGCTCGACCGGCGTGCACAGATCGAGGCCGAGCTTCAGCGTCAGCTCGGCGAGCAGGTCGTCCTCGCTGCGGCCGGTCTTCACGTGCTCGACGGACGCGAACAGCGCGTGGTCGAAGTCGTCGCGGCGCGGATCCCATTCGATCACGTTGGTCGTGTCGAGCCGGTACACGCGGAAACCGAGGTCGCCATAGCTTTCCGGATAGTCGCGCGCGACCTGCTGCGCGGCGCGGCGCAGGCGCTCCTTCGTGATCTCGGCGAGCGTCGTCGGCTTCTTCAGCTTCGCGCAGAAATCGGCGGCCGCGAGCTGCGTCTTGTCGCGCCGGTCGAGCGTCTCAGGCAGCTGCACGAGGATGTAGCGGCGCGCGCCGCCGTCGGTCGCGTTCACCTGCATCACCGCGTGGCCGGTCGAGCCGGAGCCCGCGAAGCAGTCGAGCACGATGTCGTCGCCGCGCGTGCACCAGCCGATCACGGCCGCCGCGAAATCGACCGGCTTCGGCTGGTCGAACGGGATGCCGAGCGTCTTCAGCAGCGCGTCGTCGGAGCCGGCGAACGGGAGCACCGACGGCACGTTCTCGTACATGTTCTCGTCGAGGTAGTAGATCCGTTGCGGCTGCGTGGTTTCATCCGGGCCGAATTCAATCTGGCCGCGCTCGATCAGCGCCTGCATCGTCGCGGGCGGATTGCGCCAGCCGCGCGCCGGCATCGCGCACGGCTTGCCGGTGACCGGATGGATCAGCGGCGTGAAATACTCTTCCGGCGCCTTCTTCTTGTTCGGCCACGCCATCGACACGAGGCGGTACACGCGCCCGTCGGCCGACAGCCGGTCGTACATCACCTCGCCGCCGGACAGGTTGGTCTGCGCCTTCATCCACGCGCGGTACGCCTTCTGCGCGTCCTTCGCGTTGCCGCTGCGATACACCGCGTCGTGCGCGGCGTCGAGCATGCGCTGCGCGTTGCGCTTCGGGCGCTTCAGCGGCGCCTGTTCGAGCAGCGTCTCGGCGTTGCGCGCGAACAGCACCAGCGATTCGTGCTGGTACGCGACGCCGCGCGCATCGCCCTTCGGATTGCGCTTGTCCCACACGGCCACGCCGAGCTCGTTCTCCTCGCCGAAGATCTCGCGCAGCATCAGCACGAGCGCATGCACCTCATGCTCGTCGATGTGCACGGCGATCAGCCCTTCGTCGGACAGCAGCGCATGCGCGAGCTTCAGGCGCGGATACATCATGTTCAGCCAGTCGGTGTGGAACCGGCCGTTCGCCTCGGTATTGGTGCTGCGCTTCACGCCGCCGTCGGTCTGGCCCGTCATCGCCAGGTAGTGGCGGATGCTGTCGCTGAAGTCGTCCGGATAGACGAAATCGCTGCCGGTGTTGTACGGCGGGTCGATGTAGACGAGCTTCACCTTGCCCGCGTAGCTCTTGTGCAGCAGCTTCATCACGTCGAGGTTGTCGCCCTCGATCACGAGATGGCGCGTGTCGTCCCACGCGACGCTGTCGTCGGGGCAGGGACGCAACGTGCCTGTCGACGGCGTGAGCGCGGCCTGGCGCGCGCTGCGCTTGCCGTGCCAGTGAAAGCCGTAGCGTTCGTCGGCGGCGCCGACGGTGCGCTCGCCGACCAGCGCCTTCAGCACGTCGACGTCGACCGACGCGCCGTCCGGGCCTTCGGTCACGAGTTCGGGGAACAGCGCCTTCAGGCGCGCGACGTTGTCGGCGGTGAAATCCGTCGACATCGCCTGCGGGCTCGCCGCATCGAGTTTCTGCATCGTTTTTTCCATCGGAGCCCGGCCGCGTGCGCCAGGGCGTCGGGCGCACTCGCGGCACCGGCGGCAATGGCCGCCCGGGCAAACCCGAAACGCTAGCGAGTCGGTCGGCGCAGGTCAAGCACCGATGCGAGGCGAGCGTGCGCGCATCGGCCGCGATCGCCCGCCACACGGGCCGCAAGCGGCTTCGGACCGGTTGTCGCGGCGGTGGCCGGCGGGCGTCTGACGGGGGCTGCCCGCGCGGGCCGAAAACGAGGGCCAAAAACGAGGGCCATAAACGACGAAAAAAGGGCACGGTCGGCGCAGTGCGCCGGCGTGCCCGCATGGAGAATCCCGGGTGGAGGGTACGGCGGGGCCCGACGGCCCCGGCCGGACGGTCGTCCCGAGGTCAGAAGCGCGTGCGGATACCCGACGTGAGTTCCAGCTGATTTTTCGCGCCGAACGTCGACGACACCGTGTAGCCGCCGTGCAGGCGCATGTAGTCGCCGGCCAGGTACAGTTCGGTGCGCTTGCTCAGGTGGTAGAACACCGACCCGTAGATCGTCTCCTTGAAGCCGTTGCCGACGCCGTTGGTCAGGCTGAACGCGCCGAGGTTCGCGTTCGGCGTGAAGCCGTCCGCGTTGTACGCGGCGTTCTTGACCCGCATCTGCTGGTAGCCAAGCTCGTAGTCGAGCGCGCCCTTCGGGGCAATCTTCATCGACACCGTCCACGAATCGTCGTGACGCTGGCCGAGCGAGCCCTGATCGCCGTTGTAGCGGAAGTAGCCGGCATTCAGGCGCACGATGCTGAACGTATAGTTGCCGCCGACCGAGAACGTCTGGTTCCGGAAGCCGCCGTGGTTCACGTGGTTGTAGAAGCCCGACACGTTGAACGGCCCGCCGTTGTAGCCGAGCGCGAGCTGGTAGGCGGAGCCCGTCGCGAACTGCGTCGAGTTGCTGAACTGGTAGCCGGCGCTCGCGAAGATGCCGTTGCTGAACAGCTTCTTCCACGCGAGGCCGTTGTTGTAGCGCGTGCCGGTCGGGCCGGCCGCGTAGAAGATCATCTGCTTGAAGTTGTTCGAGTTGGTCCAGCCGCCTTCCTCGGTGGTCAGCTTCGCGGAGCCGTACGCGTCGCCGTAGATCGCCGCCGAGTCGCGCGCGATCGTATTCTGGAAGCCGGCCGTCAGCTTGCCGAAACGTTCGTCCTCGACGCCGACCCAGGCGTCGCGGTCGAAGATCTGGCCTTCGTCTTCCATCTGGCCGTTCGCGACCACGAATTCGCTTTCGAGGCGGAAGATGATCTTCGTGCCGCCGCCGATGTCTTCAGCACCTCTCAGGCCCCAGCGGCTGCCGCTGAACCACGGCTCGCCTGCGTTGCCCATCCCGATCACGTGTTTGCCGTTCGCGTCGGCGTGGGTCCGGTAGGTCGGAAAGCTTAGGTCCATCAGGCCGTAGAGCTGCACGCTCGATTGCGCCTGCGCGTGGGTGCCGGCGCACAGGCCAGCCGCCGCGATGGAAAGGGCAAGGGTTGTTCGTTTCAAGATCGTCTCCTCCGAGCTGCCGCATTGAAATATATTCGTTGGCATTACGTAATGTATGCCGGATGTTGCCGACCACAGCGAGAGGGCCGACGCCTAGCATCGTAGAGGGTGCAATCCTTCACGCCGCTTTCCCGGAGGAAAGAATCGGATCGGTGAAAACACCGAACGCGCAATAATCGCGGCTCGGGGGCGGGCGGGCGCGAGCCCGACGGACAGCCGGGCGGGGTGGCGATACGTTTCGTGCTACGAATCGGTTTTCAGCGGCAGCGGGGCAATAGCCCCCGTCAGTCCTGCGCGCTCTTCGCGCGCAGGATATAGCCGAGCCCGCGCAGCGTGATGATCTCGGCCGTGCTGAGCGCGAGATGCTTGCGCAGCCGATGGATGTAGATGTCGATCGCATCCGCGCTCGGGTCGTCGTCGAGCGCGAACACGCTGTCCATCAGCCGCGCCTTCGACACCGTCTTGTTCTGCTGCAGCATCAGCGTTTCGAGAATCGCGTGCTCGCGGCGGCGCAGTGCGAGCACCGTGTCGCCGCAGCGGAATTCGCGCGTGCCGAACGCGTAGACGAGATCGCCGCACACGAGCTGCGTCGTGGCGACGCCGGCCTGCCGGCGGATCAGCGCGCGGATGCGGGCCACCAGCTCGCGCGACTCGAACGGCTTCACGACGTAATCGTCGGCGCCCGCGCCGAAGCAGTCGACCTTGTCGTCGACCGAACCGTGCGCGGTCAGCATCAGCACCGGCACGTTGTCGCTGCGGCGCCGCAGCCGCGCGAGCACTTCCTTGCCGCTGATGCCGGGCAGCCGCATGTCGAGCAGCACCGCGTCGTAGCGCTCGGTCTTCAGCACCGTGTCCGCGCGTTCGCCGTCGCCGACGCAGTCGACCGCGAAATCCTCGCCGCGCAGCAGGTTCACGATCCAGTGCGCGAGTTCGGCGTTGTCTTCGACCAGCAGGAGTTTCATGACGGCATCTCTTCAATCAAAGGCGGGCAGCCGCACAGTCACGACGATACCGCGATTGCCGGGCCCCGGCGCGAGCATCACGCTGCCGCCGTGCGCCTGCGCGATCTCGCGGACGATCGCGAGGCCCAGGCCCGAGCCTTCGGTGTCGGCCGCCACGCGGTAGAACCGCTTGAACACGTGCGGCCGCGCTTCGGCCGGAATGCCGGGGCCGTTGTCGACCACGTCGAGCACGACCGCGTCGCCGTCGCGCCGCGCGACGACGGTCACGCAGCCGCCCGGCTGCGTATAGCGCACCGCATTGTCGACGAGGTTCATCACCAGCGCGGTCAGCAGGCTGTCGCTGCCCGCGACGTCGAGCCGTTCGCCGAGATCGGCGCCGAGGTCGATGTCGCGCCGCTGCGCGAGCACGATCGTTTCTTCCAGCACGCTCGACACCACCGCGGCGAGATCGACGCGATGCGTGAGCAGCGTCGGCGGGGTCGCTTCCGCATGCGCGAGGAGCAGCAGCTTGTCGGTCACGTCGGCCATCTTGCGGCTGCTGCGCTGCATGCTGTCGAGCACCGACGCGAGGTCCGGATCGCCGTTGCCGCGCTGTTGCGCGTACTGGATCTGCGTGTCGAGCACCGCGATCGGCGTGCGCAGCTGGTGCGCGGCGTCGGCGATGAAGCGGCGCTGCGTGGCTGTGTGCGTATTGAGCCGCGCGATGCACTGGTTGATCGCGTCGACGATCGGCCGCAGCTCATGCTGCAGCCGCTCCGGGCGAATCGGCTCCAGCTCCATCGGCCCGCGGTCCGCGACGTCGTCCTTCAGCTTCATCAGCGGACGCAGCTCGAGCGTGAGGCCGAGATAGACGAGCACGATCGCGAGCACCAGCATCAGCGACAGGCGCACGAGCTGCGGCCGCCAGATCGTCGCGACCATCGCGTCGTACGAGCGCGTCGTCTTCGCGACGACCACCGTGACCGTCTCGACCTGCCCCTCGTCGTACAGCTGCCGATCGTAGGCGGCCGCGCGCAGCGGCAGGTCGTCGAGCGTCGTGGCGTACAGCGTCGGGTCGACGCCGTGCCGCGCAGGGCCCTCGAGCGCCGGGTTGCCCGCGAGCAGCCGGCCGTGGCCGTCGATCACCTTGTAGAACACCGAGTCACGCGACGGCGATTCGAAGATCTCCAGCGCGGCCGGCGGCACGTCGGCCGCCGGCCGCCCGTTGCGCCATTCGACGTCCTCGCCGATCGTGCGCGCCGACGCGACGAGCGCACTGTCCTGCACGAGCGCGGCCGTGCGCCGCGCGGTGTCGTACGACATCGCGCCCGCGATCAGCACGAAAGCCGCCAGCGGCAGCAGCAGCCACCACAGGAGCCGCCCGCGCAGGCTGTGCGCCATTCCTTCTCCTCAATGCCGAACCGCGCCGGGGCAACCGGCGCGGTTCGGGCGTGTCATCCGATGCGTGCGCGGCTCAGAACGCGGCGGGGCGCCATTTCAGCAGCCGCTTCTCGACCCAGGTCAGCAGGTAGTCGGCGGCCAGCGCGACCACGGCGAGCACGATCATCGCCGCGAACACGCCGCTGGCGTTGAATGCGCCCTGGGCGGTGGAGATCAGCAGGCCGATGCCCTGCTTGGAACCCAGGAATTCGCCGACGACCGCACCGACCAGCGCGAAGCCGAAGCTCACGTGCAGGCTCGCGAGAATCCAGCTCAGCGCGGACGGAATCACGACCGCCGTGGTGATCTGCCGGCGCGACGCGCCGAGGATCTGCGCGTTCGCGATCAGGTAGCGGTCGGCTTCGCGCACGCCCTGGAACGCGTTGCCGAACACGACGAAGAACACCATCACGACGGCCAGCGCGATCTTCGACGCCATCCCGAGGCCGAGTGCGATCACGAATATCGAACCGAGCACGACGCGCGGAATCGAGTTGGCGATCTGGATGTACAGGCCGAACACGTCGGCCATCAGCTTGTTGCGGCCGAGCACGATCCCGCAGATCACGCCGGCGACCGAGCCGATCACGAAGCCGATCCCGGTTTCCTCGAGCGTGACCCATACCTGCGTGAGCAGCGGGCCTTGCGACGTGCCGTTGACGAACCAGTCCTGGATCTGCTCGAAGATCAGCGACGGCATCGAGAAGAAGAACGGGTCGATCCACTTCAGCCGTGCGGCGAGTTCCCAGCCGCCGAGCACGACGACGAGCACGGCGATCCGCAACGTGACGATCAGGTTGCGCCGGCGGCGCAGCCGGCGTTGCGCGGCGCGCTCGTCGTCCTCGAGCGTCGTCGCCGTAAGGGCGGTAGTGGGAAGCGTCATGTCGGTCATGCTCCTGTCCTTGCTGTTTGTTGCCATGGCTGCCGTGCGGTCAGCCGATCTGCACTTCTTCGCGCAGGTCGTGCCAGATGTCCTTGGAGATTTCGATGAAGCGCGTGTGGTAGCGAATCTCCGACGTGACGCGCGGGCGCGGCAGGTCGATCTCGTACACGCGCTTGAGCGTCGCGGGGCGCGCGGTCAGCACGAACACGCGGTCGGCGAGGGCGATCGCCTCCTCGAGATCGTGCGTGACGAACACGACCGAGCCCTTGTTCGCGGACCACAGCTGCAGCAGTTCGTCCTGCATCAGCGTGCGGGTCTGCATGTCGAGCGCGGAGAACGGCTCGTCCATCAGCAGGATTTCCGGCTGGTTGATGAAGGTCTGCGCGAGCGCGACGCGCTTGCGCATCCCGCCGGAGAGCTGGTGCGGGTAGTGCTTCGTGAACTTGTCGAGGCCGACCTTGCGGATCCATTCCTCGGCTTGCGTGTAGGCGACGTCCTTCGAGCGGCCGCGAAACAAGGGGCCTGCCGCGACGTTGTCGATCACGTTGCGCCACGGGAACACGGCGTCGGCCTGGAACACGAAGCCGATGCGCGGGTCGATCCCGTCGACCGGGCGGCCCATCACGCGCACCTCGCCCGACACCGGCTTGAGCAGCCCGGTGATCAGGTTCAGCGTGGTCGACTTGCCGCAGCCGGTCGGCCCGACGATCGCGATGAACTCGCCGCGCGCGACGCTCATGCTGAAGTCGCGCAGCGCGACGGTGGCCTTGCCTTCCGGCGAAATGAAGCGGCACGACACATTGCGAAACTCGATCGCCGGCGTGCTCGGGGAAACTGCCTGGTTCATCGCATTTGTCCTGCGGGTGAAGAGGGCGCCGCATCGTGGCGACGCCGGGCCGGTCAGCCGGGCCGGAACGGGGAACGCACGGCGGCGGGATCGCCGCCGCGGGCGCCTGTACCGGGATCGATTACTTCGCGTTGACGAAATCGTTGGTGTAGGTGCGCGCCAGGTCGATGTGCTTGCCCTTCACCGACGGGTTGAACGCCGACAACACCTTCAGCACGGTCGCCGGGCCGTCGGCCGGCATCTTCGCGTCGGCGGTATACATCGGCAGCGACGCCTTCAGCGCGGACACGTACAGGCCCTTGTCCTTCTGGTAGTCGGCCGGCATCTTCGCGGCGATTTCCTCGGCGCTGTGCGTGTGGATGAACTGCATCGTCTTCGCGAACGCGTGCGCGAGCTTGGTGGCTTCCGCCTTGTGCGAATCGGCCCAGGCCGACTGCACGTACAGGCTCGCGGCCGGGTAGGTACCGCCGAGCGCGGCGCGCGTGCCCTCGAGGGTGCGCATGTCGACCAGCACCTTCGCGTCGCCCATCTTCTCGAGCGCGGACACGGTCGGCTCGGTCGTCATCCCGGCGTCGATCCGGCCCTGCTTGATCGCGGCGATGAAGCTCGCGTCGGCGCCGACCGGCAGCATCGTGTACTGGGTCGACGGCACGCCGCGCTGCAGCGCCAGGTATTGCGTGAGGAAGCTGGTCGACGAGCCGAGGCCCGTCACGCCGAGCGTCTTGCCCTTCGCGTCGGCCATCGACTTGAAGGTCGGCGCGGCCTTGGTCGACACCATCTCGACTTCGCCCGGCACCTGGCAGAACACGGCGATCGCCTTCACGTCCTTGCCCTTGCTCTGCAGGTCGACCGTATGGTCGTAGAAGCCGACGACACCTTGCACGGCGCCTGCCAGCAGCTCGTTTTCGGCGTCGACGCCGGCCGGCTGCGACAGCAGTTCGACGTCGAGCCCTTCGGCCTTGAAGTTGCCGAGCTCCTGCGTGAGCCGCGCGGGCAGGTAGATCAGCTTCGCGATCCCGCCGACCATGATCGTGATCTTGCCGCCGTCTTCGGCGAGCGCGGGGTGAGCGGCGAGCGCGCAGCTCAGGCTGGCCGCAACGGCGAGGGTGCGCAGGATGGGTCGCATCGGGTTGTCTCCGTTCGTTTTCGGTGTGGCGCGATGCTTCTTGCATCGTTGAAAGGAGTATAGAGACGTGAAACCTTCGGCAACCTTTCGCGGGCCAACTGTTCCTTTAGGGGTTTTCCACGAATCCGACGCGAATGCTCGAAGAGCGCCCCCCCAGCCGGATTACGCCGCAGGTTGGAATGGCAACAGGCCTATCTATGCTGATTTCTCGGCATTACGCTTTGGCAAGCACGAAGAGAATCATCCATTGCGCCCAGACCAACTACGGAAGCATGACATCACGACAGAAGCGTTGGTCGACGAGGACGCATCGCGTTGCGCAACGTGCCGACTCTGATTTCTCGTAATCTGTTCGGTTCGCTTTCTGACTTGATATTTCATTTCGACGATCCAATGAGTCTAACCACCATCGCCATTGCCGACGACCATCCGGTCGTGATCGAAATGCTGAAGCGCCTGCCGCAGTGGGAACCGGATTTCCTCATCTCGTATTGCTGCAATAGCGGGGAGGGGCTGATCGACGCATTGACGCGCTCCCCGGTCGATCTCATCGTCGTCGACTATTCGATGAATCGGGGCGACAAACCGATCGACGGCCTGAGGTTGCTGCGCAAGCTGCGCGACGTCTCGCCGAGTGCGCAATGCGTGATGCTGACCGCCCAAAAAAATCCGAGCATCTTCGCGGCTGCGCTGCGACTGGGTGTGAAAGCCATCGTCAGCAAGGAAGACGGGATCGACGAGATCGTGCGTGCGTGCCGGCACGTGCGCGCCGGCCGACCGCGGTATTTTTCGCCGACGGTCCACGCAATCGTCGAGCAATCCGGCGCGAGCGGCCGCGATACACTCCCAAGGCTGACACAGAAGGAGCTTGATGTCGTGCGCCTGTTCGCGTTAGGCCACTCGCTCGCGAGCATTGCAGAGAAGCTCGGCCGCTCCGTCAGTACTGTGTCGACGCAGAAATACACGGCGATGAAAAAGCTGCAGGCCGATACGAATACCAACCTGATCCGCTACGCGTACGAAAGCGGGCTGATTTGACGAGGTTTACTGCCGGCAGGTGACCGTGAACGTCGACGTGCCTTTGGCGCGACCTGTCTCAATCGTCGCGGGGGGCTGAATGGGAAGCTCCAAGGATTCGATGACGCGCCCGATTCGCCGATTTCTCACGGTATGCCAAGCAGTGCCGGCTGGACGTCGCAACTGCGTAGTTGAATGCCAACGATGCCCGGATTTCGATTGGTATACCGCGCGCCTATTCGGTTCTGGCCGGTTCCGGCGCTTGCCGTCATTGCATCGAGAATTCTGCCGTCCCCGTTGGGCACGTCCGCGCCCCTTCAGCGACGTTGCCTCCCAGCTACGAAAGCAGTCGATGATTGCGAAGACGGAGATCGCTCCGCCCGGCGCCGACATGCAGTCGATACAGCCTCTCAGACCTTCGGTGTCGGCGACAGCCAGTCGAAGATCGATCCCATCAGGTCGTTGAAAGCCTTGACCGTCTGTTGCGCGTCGTTGATCGCCCCCGTGGACGCCGCCGATCACGGTGCCATTGGCTTTGCCCGAGATTGGTCCAACCTGCCGAGTACGGACGAGCCGACACGACTGACAACGCTGCCTCCGCTCACCGCGGTGATTTCCATCGTTGTCAATTCATGCATTTACATTCTCCATGAAGTTGCATGTTGCCGATCGTCACGGGCTTGATCGGCATCGGCCATCCGTCCGCGCCGCACGTAGAGAGCATTCGTGTCGCATATGCTATGCGCGCTGTGTCGGGAACAAGGCGTCGATATCTAGTTCGCGTGTGCAGCCATATGCAATTTCGATCGCGCGATCCGCACTCCGGATCGTCTCGGACCTGTGCGCGATGATGATTCGCGTGACGTTCATGCTGCGCACCGCGTCGTTGATCAGGGATTCGCGGTCGGTGTCGAGATGACTCGTCGCTTCGTCGAGCACGAGGATCGCGGGCCGGCGGTAGAAGGCGCGGGCGAGCAGCACGCGCTGCCGCTGCCCGCCCGACAGCGACGATCCCATGTCGCCGACGAGGCTCCGGTACCCCATCGGCATCGCGACGATGTCGTCGTGAATCTGCGCGTGCCGCGCGGCTTCCTCGATTCGCGCGTCGTCGGGCTGCGGATCGAAGAAGCCGATGTTGTCGGCAATCGAGCCGGCGAACAGGATGTCGTCCTGCATCACGCAGCCAATCCGGTCGCGATATGGATGCAGGCCGACTTTACGGATGTCGATGCCATCGACGTGCACACTGCCGTGCTCGGGCGTCAGCAGGCCGAGCAGCAGCTTCGCCATCGTCGTCTTGCCCTGGCCCGACGGACCGATGAGCGCAACCGACTCGCCGGGGGCGATCGAAAACGAGCAACCGTCGAGTACCCACGGCTCTGTTTCCGCATAACGGAAACGCACGTCGCGTACATCAATCGCGGGCGGTGCCGCACCGCTTACATCCGTCGATCGGCCGATCTTTGCCTCCATGTCGTCCTCGACGTCAGTGAGCACGATGTCGGCGAGACGCTCGCCGTGCAGGCGCAGCATTCTGAAGTCGATCAGCGTACCGATCAGCCCGGCGCCGCGCGCCATGAACTGGTCGGCAAAACTGACGAACGCGACCAGCATCCCGGCCGAGAACTGCCCGTCGAGCACCTGCTTCGCCGCGAGCCAGACGAGCACCACACGGCCCGCACCGGAAATCACGCCATGCAGCGTTGAGAAGCCGATCGACAGCCGATCGATCGCGACGTGCTTGTTGGTGGTATTGACTACCGCGTTCGCATAGGTGGCGACGCGCGCTTCCTGCTTGTTCGCGAGCTTGATCGCCTGCACGCCGCGGATCGATTCGAGCAGGTTCGTCTGGGCGCGCGCCGCATACACGATCTGTTCCTCGTTCGCCTGCCGGAACGGCCGGTACGCGATGCACCGGATCGCGCCGTACACCGCGAACAGGCCGAGCACGAGCCACGAGAGCGCCGGACTGTAGACGAACAGCATCGCAAGCGTTGCGATCGCCATCACGCCGTCGAGCAACGCGCCGATGAACTGGGTGGTCAGCGTCGCCTGGATCGTATTGATCGCGCTGAATCGCGACACGACGTCGCCGATGTGGCGCTGCTCGAAATACGCCATCGGCAGCCTGAGGAGGTGCGCGCAGACGTTGGAGGTCCACTGCACGCAGAGCAGGCTCGAGAACCACGTCACCACCCATGAGCGCAACGCCGACACCGCGTTTTGGAACAGCACGACGAGCAGGAAGCCGATGCCGAGCAACGTCAGCAGGTCCGCATCAGCCGACACCAGTACTTGGTCCATTACCCACTGCATGTAGAACGGCGTGACGATGCCGAACACTTCCAGCGCTGCGGACAGCAGCAGCACCTGCGCGAACGTCGCGCGGATGCCCGTGACGTTGCCGACGAGCTTCGCCATCGAGATGGCTTCGCGCGCCTGGGTGCGCTCGAACGACGGCGACGGCATCAGCTCCAGCGCGACGCCGGTGAAGTGTTGGGACACTTCGGAGAGCGGCACGTCGCGACGCCCGCGTGCCGGATCATGGATCGTTATCCGGCCGCGCGACACCGACTTCAGCACGACGAAGTGATTCATGTCCCAGTGCAGAATGCACGGGCGGTGCAGCTTGCTCAGTTCGCCGAGTTGGAGCCGCAACGCACGCGAAGCGAGGCCGAGCCGGTATGCGATCAGCATCACGTCGTTGAGGGTCGTCCCCTTCAGCGACGGGCTGAAGCGCCGGCGCAAGCTGACGAGGTCGAGGTCGTGGCCGAAATGGCTCGCGACCATCCCGACGCACGCGAGCCCGCACTCGGCCGCCTGCGTCTGCAGGATCATCGGCAGGCGGCGGCGCCAGCCGAATTGCAGCGCATCGATCCATTTCATGAGTGAACGGGCTCCGTAATGAATGCATTGAGGGCGCGCATCAGTTCGACACGCGGCTGCCGAGCGCATACAGCGGCTCGAGCACCCACTCGACCAGCCGGCGCCGGTCAATCAGCACGTCGGCCTCGAGCGCCATCCCGGGCCGCAGCGCCTCGTGCTTGCCGTACGCGACGATGTCCTGGCGATCGAGCGCGACGACGACGCGGTATAGTTGCTCCGGCACATTGGTGTGCCCGGTCAGGTTCGCGACTTCCTGCGGTGACAGCGCGGTACGCGACATCTCGGTCACGCGCCCGAACTGCTGGCCGAATTTCTGGAACGGATACGCTTCGTAGCGCAGCACCACGCGCGCGCCGGCGCGCACGAAGCCGATCGCGCGGCTCGGCACCATCAGTTGCGCCTCGAGCGGCGCACCTTGCGGCAACAGCGACACCGCAGACTGGCCCGCGTTGACGATCTGCCCGGGCTTCGCGAGCACCGCGGCGACGACGCTTGCCTGCGGTGCGCGCAGGACGACCGTGCGACGCGCTTCGTTCTCGGCTATCGACTGATCGACGTCCGCGAGCTTGCGCTGGATGTCGTTCTGCTGGTTGCGGGTGGTGAGCGGCAGCTCGCGTAACTGCTGGCGGGTCTGGTCGAGTTGCTGGCCGACGTCGAGGCGCTGGCGGGCGAGTTCCTGCAGCCGCGCCTGCGCGTCGAGCAGCACGCCTTCCTGCTGCTCGACCTGGCTGTTCGACGCATAGCCCAGCTCACGCATCGACTGCAGCTTGTCGAGCTGGCGTTGCGCGAGTTCGGCTTGGCGCAGCCGCTGCGCGTTCTGCCGAGCGATCTGTGTGAGCTGGTCGTCCAGTGCCGCCGCGCGCGTCCGCAGGCCGCGCTGCGCTTCGCCGCTCAGTTGCGACTGGCTAGTCAGATCGGTCTCCAGGCGCGAGCGCTGAAACTTCAATTGCCGGGCGACCATTTCGCGCGTGCCGCCCAGCTCCGTCGCCACTTCGGCCGAGATCGCCAGCAGCTCCGCACCGGCCGCCACTGGCTGGCCTTCGCGGACCCGCGTGCTGACCACGGTGCCCGTCAACGGAGGTGCCACCGTCAGCAGCCCCGTCGCCGGCAACAGCTGACCGGTCACGCGCTCGCGTTTCGTGTAGCTGCCGAATACGAAAAACGCGACGACCACCAACGTCAACGCGGTCGCGACGCCGATCATCAGCCAGCGCCAGGGCGGCGAGTACAGGCTGACGGTACCCATCAGCTTGTGCCGGGTCGCGTCGAGCGCTTCCTGGCGGAACAAGGAATCTGTCATGATCGGATCCCCGCGGCAGGCGCTGGGCCGTCAGCGCGGCAGCCGATGCCTGCCACGTCGTCGTCCCCGAGCGTGCCGAGCGCGGCGGATAGTTGCAGCCGCGCACGCAGGTAGCGGTAGCGGGCGTCGGCGAGATCGCGGATCGCTTCGAAATAGCGCTGCTGGGCATTCAGTTCGTCGATTTGCGTGCGCAGTCCGACTTCGCGCCCGAGGCGGGTCGATTTCATCTTGCTGTCGGCCGATGCGAGCACGCGTTCCTGCGCGCGGATCAGCGCGACGCCGTTGGTGATGCCGAGATAGGCCGCACGGGCACGCTCGCGGGCCTTGCGGCGCGCATCCTCGAGCGCGTCGCGTGCCTGGTCGCGCCGGCGGTAGGCTTCGCGGCTCGCCGAGAGCGGGCCGCCGCCGGCGAACAGCGGGATCGTGACCGTCACGCCGATCATTGACGAACGGGTTTTCGACGTCGTGCCGAACACAGTGTCGAAACCGTTCTCGTTGGCGCCGCGGCTCCAATTCGTGCCGTAGCTCGCCTGCAGGTTCACGACCGGCAAGTGCGCGCCCGTCGCGGCGACGATGTCGGCCTGCGACTGGTCGAGCTGCTTGCCCGCGATCCGGACGTCGACGTTGTCGCGGGCTGCGTCGTCCATCGCGGTCGCGAGATCGACCGGCGCGGCCTGCGGCGCGCATTGCCACGAGATCGGCGACAGCTCTGTCGCCGTCAACCCGGTAATCCGCTGCAGCGTGCCGCTCGCGATCGCCAGATCGGTTTGCGCGCTCACTGTGCGCGCCAACGCTTCGTCGAGATTCGCGCGCGCCTCGTCGACGTCAGTCCGCGTGCCGTCGCCGATCCTCAGCGCGGCCTGCGCCTGGTCGAGTTGCTTATGGAACGCCTGCTGCGCGGCTTCGGCGGCCTGCAGCACTTCGCGTCCGAACAGGACGTCAAAATAGGCGCTGGCGACATCGGTGATCAGGGATTGCGACGCTTTCTCGTACTCGATGTCGGCCTGATCGGCGAGCGTGCCGCCGCGCTTGAAATTGGCGACGCGGGACAGATCCAGCAGCGGCTGCGTGACGGTTGCGGAAGCGCTGTGACGGCGGACCGCCGCGGCATACGCCGCGGTGGGCTGGTCCTGCTTCGTGTAGCCGCCGTTGAGCTCGACGCGCGGCAGCAGCCCTGCAAGACCTTGCCAGCGCTTCTCGCGGCCGGCGAGCTGCGCGTTGCGCGCCGCGCCGATGCCCGCATCGAAGCGCCGCGCCGCGTTCAACGCGTCGAGCAGGTTGGCTGCGTGCGCCGGCCATGCGGCACCGAGCCAGCCGAGAATGGCCGTCAGCAGGAAGGATCGTGTCGAGATCATTTGCTAGTGCGCGGCGCGACCTGTCCGTAGGTCGCCGGAACCGCGGCGAGGTTATGCCGCAAAAGTAGAGGATTATTCCGAGGTCCGTGACGGCGCGATATCGTCGTTCATCCAATTTCCAGCCGATGTCCGCACGGTTGCGAATGGTGGAATGCGTCTGAATGCAGAGCGGAAATAGCGGCACGCTGCGCAAATTACAGGTATGCGCGTCTCCAAGGGGAAGGCCGAGGAAGCCAGGCCGGACCTGGATGTCGTTACCAGCTAACCAATCGATCGTTTGACCAACCTCGTCCGTCGCGACGGCAAGACGAATGTTTCCATGTTGGCGGTTTCAGACACCCGCCCGTTTTCCGCAAGCGGCGACATCAGAAAATTGGACGTTTCACTATAGATTTGATTTTTATGGTGAGATTTTATTCAAAGACTTTTCTCTGAATCGGGGACGAATCGCAATGAATGACAGCCCTGATATCGGCATGATTCGCGTTATCTCGCATAGTCCGGTGCTCGTTTCCGCACTTCTGACTTGCGTTTTGACTTACCTCGCCAGCATTTTTGTCTGGGGTGGCCAATTTGTATTCGGACTTCCATTCGGCGTCTCCTCGGGTGCGCTGCCTGAAATAGTGAAATACGACCTATTGACTCGCCTGTTTGTTGGTTCGATCGCTGTACCGATGGTGGAAACATTTCTCTTCCAGTGGCTTCCCATTCGGTTGATTCGCCGCACATCTGGGGGAAGCGTTTGGTCAGCGATCGGTGTTTCCACTCTTATGTTCGGTGCAATGCACGCCTACAGCATCCTGTACATAGCAGTTGCTTTATGGGGCGGGCTGACTTTCGCAACGGTATTCGTGCTGCGTGATTACCCCGGTGGCCGTCCCTTTTTGGTTATCGCCACCGCCCATGCCGCCCGCAACACGCTGGCAAGTATCCTCATCTGACGACGCGAACGCATCATTCCCGGCTCAATCAACAGATTCGTCGCCAATTGGCCGGATGAATAGCCCGCGTGAGCACCACCGCAGCAGTGTGTGCCCCATCGCATCGATCTCCATATCGATAAGATCGGAATGTCGTCATCGGTTCGGGAAGCGAGATCCCTACTCCCTCTACGGCAAACAGAGTAAACCACAATTGGATGTTTTGCTATAGACGGAATGCACTGGCAAGTGCTAATTTTTGCAAGAGGTTGAGGCAAATACATATTCGCGATTTCGTCATTGAAACCATCTTGCGACCGGAATTAAGCTAATGAATAAAAAAATTTCCGCATTTTTAATTTTCGTGAATTTATTTGTATCGCCTACGCATCATTCAAAAGCGGAGTCCACCAAAGATTTCGAGAAAACAAGCGTATTTTCTCTGGGTTTGATCGGGTTTGCTGGCCACATCAGTCCACAAGAGGAGATGTATAGAAGGATAATGCAAACCTCGAATGCAAAATCATATTTCGAGGAAATATTGGAATCAAAGGACGCGACCATTGAGGCAAAAATGTATGCCATGTGTGGTCTGCGAGAAATGGACCGTCAATCTTTTAAAAAGCACAAGGGCGAATTCCCGTCATCGCTCAAGGTTTCAATTATGCGGGGAGATATTTTATTAAAAGAGGATGTTTCCGATGTATTGTATGTGATAGGTAAATTCGGGTGCAAAACCAAGGAAAACTCACCGTGAGAATTATTTCAAAATCCGACGCAGCGCAAATTTTTGGTGGCCTGGACTTGTCCGGGGAGGAGGAGTCAAGCAATGTAATTGACTTACGCGGCACGAAAATGAACGGCTGGGTAGATGCAAACGGGACCTGTTGGGCGCCCGACTCTTCATCGTCAACCATGTATCCCAACTGGGGCGAAGACGGTGATGGCTGACCAGTTGACGCAACATGAATGCATCAGGTCGTCTAATGGATCTGATGTATCACTTATATAAATTACCTCTTGCAATGATCAATTTCCCAATCGAAAAAGAAGAGTTTCTGGAGAATTTCTTTGAAAAAAAGCCAGGGTTATTTCGAGGCGCCGCATCCGACTGCAAATTCGATTGGCTTGGTATTGACGAGGCAATATATGCCAGCCAATCTAGCCCACTAAAAATCAAGATTCATTCCGGAAAGGAATATCTTTCTCCGGAGAGCTACGAATGGAAATGTGTTGAGGTTGGTGTTTTAAAAAGCCAGTTGAACGCCGTCGAAATTCATCGCCACCTCGACAATGGTGCCACATTGGTTTTTAATAGAATGGAGTCGCTGTCCCTCAAAGTCAGAAATGTATGCAGACAAATTTCCGATTTTTTGTCAATGAGCGTTGTGGCAAATGGCTACATCTCCTTCGGAAAACAAGGATCCTTTGGTGATCACTGGGACACGCACGATGTTTTTGCGGTGCAGCTGATAGGAAGGAAAAATTGGAAAATTTACAATTCAACCTTCAAACTACCGATTGAAGGTCAAACCAGCAGGGACCAAAAGCACCTACGCCCTATTCATCCCGAGTTAGATTTCACTCTGGAAGAGGGGGACGTTGCCTATATCCCGCGCGGATGGTGGCATTCGGCAACCGCCATTGGCGAGCCAACATTTCATATTGCAGCTGGAATTCACACGAACAAATACTTAGACTACATCGATTGGATAGTGAGAACCAAATTGAAGAACCGTGAGTCTTTGCGGACTTCATTGCCTCTTCACGATATGCAGATTTTTAATCTCGATAAAATTATTGAAGATGTAAATCAAGAAATTCGCAGCCTCAAAAATATCACTGAATATATCGAAGGCATGAAATCGCAAACTGTTGTGGCATCCGACATGGGAATGGCCGAATACGCAAAAAGATTGCGAGAAAGGAATTCGCTTTGACAATCGCAGGGTTATTGCACCTTGGCAGCAATGACGGCTCCACGCCTTACCGCCACCCGAGCAACACCCGCCCCATCGCATCGAGCCCCATGTCGAACAGATGCGACACGAACGGCACGAGGTTCGGGATCATCAGTTGCACGAGCAATAGCCCGACCAGCATCGTGACCGGAAAGCCGATCTGGAAGATGCCGATCTGCGGCGCCGCGCGGTTCAGGATCCCGAGCGCGAGGTTCGCGATCAGCAGGGCCGCGACCACCGGCAGCGCGAGCAGCAGCCCCATCTCGAACACCGTCGCGCCGAACGCGGCGAGCGTGCGCCAGCCGGGCGCGTGCAGCAGGTCGCCCGACACCGGCAGCGTCTGGAACGACGCGGCCAGCGCCGCGAACACCTGCAGGTGGCCGTCCACCGCGAGGAACGCGAGCATCGCGATCGCGTTCAGGAAGCGGCCCATCACCGGCGTCGCGCCGTTCGAATGCGGGTCGAAGAAGGTCGCGAAGCCGAGCCCCATCGACAGCCCGATGAAGTCGCCGGCCGCCTCGACGGCCGCGAACACGAGCTGCATCGTGAAGCCCAGCGCGATGCCGATCAGGAACTGCGTGACGACGATCCAGATGCCCTGCGCGGAAAACACGGTGACGTCCGGCATCGCGCCGAGCGTGGGCGCGACGACCAGCGCCATGAACGCGGCGATGCCGATCTTCACGCGCACCGGCACCGCCGCATGGCCGACCACGGGCGCCGTCGCGACGAGCGCGAGCATCCGCACGAACGGCCACAGGAAGGCGGTCAGCCAGCCGTTGAGCTGCGCGTAGGTAACCGAGAACATTGCGACGGGACGGAGCCGGGCGCGCCGGTCAGCCGGCGCCGAGCGTCGCGACGTGCAGCAGCGTCTGTCGCAAGTAGTCGAGCATCGTCGTCAGCATCCACGGGCCGGCGATCACGAGCGTCGCGGCCACCGCGAGCAGCTTCGGGATGAACGACAGCGTCGATTCGTTGATCTGCGTCGCGGCCTGGAACAGGCTCACGACGAGGCCGACCGCGAGCGCGACCAGCAGCAGCGGGGCGGCGAGCAGCAGGCCGACCATCATCGCCTGGTGCGCCAGCGTCATCACCTGTTCGGGCGTCATCGCGCGTTTCCTCCGCTTAACCGAAGCTCTGCGCGAGCGAGCCGATCAGCAGCTGCCAGCCGTCGACCAGCACGAACAGCATCAGCTTGAACGGCAGCGACACGGTGGACGGCGACACCATCATCATCCCCATCGACATCAGCACGCTCGCGACGACCATGTCGATGATCAGGAACGGGATGAAGATCGTGAAGCCGATCTGGAAGCCGGTCTTCAGCTCGCTCGTGACGAACGCGGGCACCAGCAGCGACAGCGGCACGTCTTCCGGGCCCTGCATCGGCGCGGCCTTCGAGATTTTCGCGAACAGCGCGAGATCGGTCTCGCGGGTCTGCTTCAGCATGAAGGTCTTGAACGGCGCGACGCCGCGCCGCACGGCCTGCTCCATCGGCATCGAGCCGTCGGAGAACGGCTTGTAGCCGTCGGCGTAGGCGCGGTCGAGCACCGGCGACATCACGAAGAAGGTGAGGAACATCGCGAGGCCGACCAGCACCTGGTTCGGCGGCGTCGTCGCGGTGCCGAGCGCCTGGCGCAGCAGCGACAGCACGATGATGATGCGCGTGAAGCTCGTCATCATCAGCAGCATCGCCGGCAGGAACGACAGCATCGTGAGCAGCAGCATCGTCTGCACGCTCAGCGAATAGGTGGTGCCGCCGTTCGGGCCCGGGCTCGTGTTGAACGCGGGCAGGCCGGCCGCCTGCGCGCAGGCGAGCGCGGGGGCGAGGCCGAGGATCAGCGCGGGCGCGAAGCGCGTCGCGCGACGCAGGAATTCGTGTTTCATCGGAATGCAGATACGGAAAGAGGGCGCGACGCCATGTCAGCGGTTGTCCTTGCCGCGCCCGAAGCGCTTCGCGGCTTCGCCCGCGAGCGCGTCGCGAAACCGCGCGCCGAACGTGCCGGGCTGGCCCCGATCGGCGGAGGCCGTGCCGGCGGGAAGGTCGGCCGACGCCGCCGCCACCGCCGAGCCGGCCGGCAGCGTATGCAGCAACCGCACGTTGCCCGGCGCGACGCCGAGCACGAGCCAGGTGTCGCCGATCTCGACGATCGTCGCGCTTTCCTTCGCGCCGAGCCCGACGCTCGACACGACCTTCAGCGGGCCGCCGCGTCGTGCGGGCTGGAACCCGAAGCGGCGCGCGAGCCACGCGCAGCCGAACACGAGGCCGATCACGACCGCGAGCCCGACGAGCGTCTGCAGCACCGCGCCGACACCGAGCGACGGCGCGGCCGAGCCGACCATCACGCTCGACGCGATGGAACCGGCGTTGTTCACCGCGTTCATGTCGGCGGCGCCGGCCGGCGCGCATGCGAGCGAGGCCGCAATGGCGACGGCCGCCGCCACCGAGGTCGCGACGCGCACGCGGCGGCCGGGCGTAACTACGTTCACCGATTCAGCTTCCGGATGCGTTCGGCCGGCGTGATGATATCGGTCAGCCGGATGCCGAACTTGTCGTTGACGACCACGACCTCGCCCTGCGCGATCAGGCAGCCGTTCACGAGCACGTCCATCGGCTCGCCGGCCATGCCGTCGAGCTCGACGACCGAACCCTGCGCGAGCTGCAGCAGGTTGCGGATCGCGATCTTGGTGCGGCCGAGCTCCACGGTCATCTTGACCGGGATGTCCAGAATCATCTCGATGTCGTTGTGCGTCGAGCTGGCCGCGGCCTTCGACAGCGGCTGGAACACGCCGGCGCCGGTCGCGCCCGCCTGCACCGGCTGCAGGTTCTGCTCGGCAAGCGCGGCAGCCCAGTCGTCCAGGCCCTGCTCGTCTTCCGCCGCGGCCGGCGCTGCCTGCGCGTCGGCGGCCGATGCCGCGAGGGCCGCGTCGGCGAGGGCCTGCGCGTCGAGTTCGGGCGTCTGGTTCAGCTCACTCATATCCACCTTCCTTCATCGTGTCGCTCGCGCTAATCATCTTCTGCACGCGCAACGCATATTGACCATTGAAAATGCCGTAGCCGCATTCCATCACCGGCACGCCGTCGACCTTCGCGGTGATCGTGTCGTCGATCTCCAGCGGCAGCACGTCGCCCGCACGCAGGTTCAGGATCTTCTCGAAGGTCGACGGAATCTCCGCGAGATTCGCGCTCAGCTCGACCTCGGCCGACTGCACCTGCTGCGACAGCACGCGCACCCAGCGGCGGTCGACCTCGAGCGCCTCGCCCTGGATCGGCGAGCTCAGCACGTCGCGGATCGGCTCGACCATCGAGTACGGCATGCAGATGTGCAGCGTGCCGCCCGTCGGCCCGAACTCGATCGAGAACTGCGTGACGATCACGATCTCGTTCGGCGTCGCGACGTTCGCGAACTGCGTGTGCATCTCCGAGCGCACGAATTCGAACTGCAGCGGCCGCACGCTCTTCCAGGCGGTCGCGTAGTGCTCGAACACGAGGTTCAGCAGCTTGCCGATGATCCGCTGCTCGGTGGCCGTGAAGTCGCGGCCCTCGACGCGCGTGTGAAAGCGCCCGTCGCCGCCGAACAGGTTGTCGACGACGAAGAACACGAGGTTCGGGTCGAACACGAACAGCGACGTGCCGCGCAGCGGCTTCACGTGCACCAGGTTCAGGTTCGTCGGGATCGGCAGGTTGCGGGTGAACTCGCTGTACTTCTGCACCTTCACCTGGCTCACGGAGATTTCCGCCGTGCGCCGCATGAAGTTGAAGATGCCGATCCGCAGCAAGCGCGCGAAGCGGTCGTTGATGATCTCGAGGCCGGGCATCCGGCCGCGGACGATCCGCTCCTGCGTCGCGATGTTGTAGGGGCGGACGCCCGACAGGTCGCGCTGCTCGTCGACCGCGTCGGTTTCGCCCGTGACGCCCTTGAGGAGGGCATCGACCTCCTCCTGGGACATGAACTCCTGGTGGCCCATGCGCGCTCCTTTTGCGGCCGCGTTACTGGACGACGAATTCGGTGAACAGCACGTCGTCGACCTTCGCGCGCTGGTTGCCCGGCTGGGTCGGCTGCTCGATCAACTCCCGCAGTTCCTTCGCGAGCGAACGCTTGCCCTCCGGTGTCGCGAGATCCTCGGGATGCTTGTTCGACAGCGCGAGCAGGATCCGGCTGCGGATCTCCGGCATGCGCGCGGTGAGCTGCTCCTGCGCCTTCGGGTCGGTGAGCTTCAGCGACAGGCCGACACGCAGGTAATGCTGCATGCCGTCGTCCGACTGCAGGTTCACGGTCAGCGGGTCGAGCGGGAAGAACACCGGCGCGGCGAGCGGCGCCGGTTCGGCGGGCGCGCTCGCGTGGCCGACGCCCGCCTTGCTCAGGAACACGTACATGCCGCCCGCGGCGGCGGCGGCCGCGCCCAGCGCGATGACGGCGATGAGCGCGATGCGCTTGAACTTGCCGGACGAAGCGGGCTTGTCGGCAGTCGGGTTTGCGGTCGTGGAGGCCATGTGAATGCGTGCGTGATGTCTCGTAGCATGCATTGTTCGGCATCCGGGCCGAGCCCGATGGGCGGAAAAGAGGGGGGAATTGCGGCTATCTCAGCCGATTGTCGCTGGATGCGGGCGCGAGGCAGGGCCGGAATGGCGGGACCACGACCGGGCCGCGATGGGCACGCCGTGGGGAGAGCGGGCAGCCGCGCCCGCCCGTACGGCGTCAGATCGGCAGCAGCGACAGCAGCGGCGCGATCAGCACCATCGCGACGCCCGCGATCATCATCGTGAGGCTCGACACGACGCCTTCCTCGCTGCCGATCTCGCGTGCCTTCGCGGTGCCCACGCCGTGGGCGGCCGCGCCGAACAGCGCGCCGCGCGCGAGCCGCGTGCGCATCGGCACCAGCGCGAGCACGATCTCGCCGAGCAGCATCCCGCAGATGCCGGTCGCGATCACGAAGAGGGCGGTGAGGTCCTTCGGCGCATGGATCTTGTCGGACACGGCGAGCGCGAACGGGGTCGACACCGAGCGCGTCATCAGCGAGCGCTGCAGTTCGGGCGACAGGTGCAGCAGCTTCGCGAGCAGCAGCGACCCGCACACGCCCGCGCCGATCCCGACCGCGACGCCGACCGACAGCGACAGCCAGTGGCGGCGGATCAGCTCGCGATATTCGTAGATCGGCACCGCGAACGCGATCGTGGCCGGGCCGAGCAGCCACATCAGCCAGCGCGTGTCGCGGAAGTAGACGGAATAGGGAATGCCGGTCAGCAACACGAGCAGCACCAGCACGCCCGGCACGAACACGAGCGGCGAGAACAGCAGCGTCTTCTTGTACGCGTAGAGCCGCTTCGACGCGAAATACAGGACGACCGTCAGCACGAAGCAGCCGACGGAGATCGCCGTATTCACGTGGTCGACGGACAGGTTCGACAACAGCGCGGGCATCGCGGGCTCCGGCTCAGTGGGCCGACACGGTGGCGAGGCGCGCGCGGCGGCGTTGGGCGAACACGCGCTGCGCGGCCAGCCGGCGTTCGAGCTTCGCGGCGAGGTCGACCGCGACGGCCACCGCGACCATCACGAACGCGGTGCCGGCGAGCATGACCAGCGCGATGCGCCAGCCGTCCTCGCGGAACAGCCCGCCGTACTGGACCGCCGCGACGGCGGCCGGCACGAAGAACAGCAGCATGTCGGACAGCAGCCAGTTCGCGCCGTCCTTCACCCACGCGGGCGCGACACGGCCCGAGAACAGCAGCACGAGCAGCACCGCGAGGCCGATCACGCCGGACGGCACCGGCAGACCGACCGCGCGCACGGCCCAGTCGACCACCATCCACAGCACGCCGAGCGCGGCGGCCTGCAGCACGATCCGGCCCGTGCGCGCAACGTTGCCCGCAGCGGCGGGGCGGGCGGCGGCAGTGGTGGTCGGGTGGGTCATGGCAGGCTCCATACAGATGTTCCGTTGATGGTGTGAGTATAGGGTTTCCCCTAACCATAAATAAAATGACTTGTCTCTATCCTTGTCATTCCAATTCGGAATTCGCTTTGGGTTCGCCGCACCAAACTGGGGAGTGATCGATGGAATTGCGCGCACTGCGGTACTTCGTCGAGGTCGTGCGTCAGCAGAGCTTCACCGCGGCCGCCGACCGGTTGTTCGTCACGCAGCCGACCATCAGCAAGATGGTGAAGGCGCTCGAGGACGAGATCGGCTCGCCGCTGCTGCTGCGCGACGGGCGGCAGATGGTGCTGACCGACGCGGGGCGGATCGTGTTCCAGCGCGGCCAGGACGTGCTCGCCGCGCAGGCGCAGCTGCAATCGGAGCTGAACGATCTCGGCACGCTCGGGCGCGGCGAGCTGACGATCGGCATTCCGCCGCTTGGCGGATCGCTGTTCACGCCCATCATCGCCGCGTACAAGCAGCGCTATCCGAACATCGAGCTGAAGCTGTTCGAGCAGGGCGCGCGGATGATCGAGGCCGCGCTGATGTCGGGGGAACTGGAACTCGGCGGGCTGCTGGAGCCGGTCGATCCCGGCACGTTCGAGCGGCTGCCGATGGTGCGCGCGCCGCTGTGGCTCGTCGCGCCGCGCGAGTCGCGCTGGGAGGATGACACCGCTGTGCCGCTCGCCGATCTCGCGCGCGAGTCGTTTGTGTTCTATGCGGAAAGCCTCGCGCTGCACGATGCGGTGCTCGACGCGTGCAGGCAGGCCGGCTTCACGCCGTCGATCGTGAGCCGCAGCGGTCATTGGGACTTCATGGCCGCGCTGGTGCACGCGGGCGTCGGCATCGCGCTGTTGCCGGAGCCGTACTGCCGGCGGCTCGATGCGCGGCAGTTCACGTGCCGGCCGATCGTCGAGCCGGAGATCACGTGGGCGATCGCGCTCGGCTGGCTGAAGAAGGGCTACCTGTCGCATGCGGCGCGGGCCTGGCTCGACGTCGCGCGGGCGACGCTGCCGATCGCGTCGGGCGACGACCTGGCCTTCGGGGGATTGCGGGCACGGGAGTGACGCCGGATCGAGGCCCGGCGATCAGACGTGCTGAATCGGGCAGGCGGGAAACTCGGCCGCACCAGCAGCCGTCGAGAACAGCCGGTGTATGTCGAGCAGCAACTTCATGCGTCGCCCTCGAACAGCTTGCCGATTTTGTCACTGCCCATCGAGTCGAAGTCGTTCGGGACTCGCATCTGTCCCTTCATGAACCCGATCCGGCTCGGCCGAACCGGATCCGGTGTATCGATCGGCACAACTTTGACCAGCGGCTTGCCGGCTTTCGTGATCACGAACGGTTCGCCAGCATGAACGGCTTCATCGATCAACCGCGACAGGTGGGTTTCCGCGTCATGCATGTTGTAGGTATGCATCGCATTCTCCAATTGAACCAGGTTCAGATCGCCCTAGCTTCGTTCAATTGGGCACCCGTCGCAAGGTTCTACCGTCCACCGAGGGTACCGGCGCCCATCCTGCTGGCCTCAATGCCCCATCGCCGGTCCCGCTCCCTTCCTCGGCTTCGTGATCCAGACCAGCGCCGCGAGCGCGATGAACACGCCGGCCGACAGGTGGAAGAAATCGTTGGTCGCCATCATGAAGCCCTGCTGCGTGACGAGCTGGTTGAGCTGCGCATTGGCCGTCTGCCCGACGATCCCGAGCTGCGCGAGCGCGCCCTGGTAGTCGGTCGTGTTCTGCGCGTAGACGCTCACCGATTCCGACAGCCGCGCGTGGTGGTAGATCGCATCGTTTTCCCAGAACGTCGAGCTGGCCGCGGTGCCGATCGCCCCGGACAGCGTGCGCAGGAAGTTCGACAGCCCCGACGCGCTCGCGAGCCGCTCGTCGGAAATGCTCGACAGCGTGATCGTCGTCATCGGCACGAAGAAACACGCGACGCCGATCCCCTGCACGAGCCGCGGCAGGATCACGTGGTTGAACGGCACGTCGAGCGTAAACGTCGAATTCCAGACCGACACGCCCGCGAACACGATGAACGCGAAGCTCGCGACCATCCGCAGATCAAGCCGGTGCATGTTGCGCCCGATCAGCGGAGACAGCACGAGCGCGAGCAGCCCGACCGGCGCGGTCGCGAGGCCGGCCTTGCCGGCCGTGTAGCCCATCACCGTCTGCAGCCACAGCGGGAAGATCACGACCGAGCCGAAGAACGCCATGAAGCCGAACGAGATGATCAGCGCGCCCAACGCGAAATTGCGATCCTTGAACAGCGACAGGTCGACCACCGGCTCCTTCTCGGTCGCCTCCCACACGAGCATGAACGCGAGCGACACGACCGCGATCAGCGCGAGCGCGACGATGAAGGTCGAGTTGAACCAGTCGCGGTCCTTGCCGAGGTCGAGCATCATCTGCAGGCACGACACGCCGATCACGAGCAGCGCGAGGCCGACCGCGTCGATCCGCTGCCGGCTCGTCTTCGTCTCGCGGCCGCGCAGCAGGAAGTACGCGCAGGCCGCCGAGAAAATGCCGATCGGCAGGTTGATGTAGAAGATCCACGGCCACGTGTAGTTGTCGCTGATCCAGCCGCCCAGCAACGGGCCGAAGATCGGCGCGACGATCACCGTCATCGCCCATAGCCCTAGCGCGAGCCCGCGCTTCGCCGGCGGGTAACTGCGCATCAGGATCGTCTGCGACAGCGGCACCATCGGGCCCGACACGAGGCCTTGCAGCAGCCGGAACGCGATCAGCGTCTCGAAGTTCGACGCGAGGCCGCACAGCGCCGACGCGATCGTGAACGCGAGCACCGACAGCGTGAACAGGCGCACCTCGCCGACCCGCCGCGCGAGCCAGCCGGTCAGCGGCACCGCGATCGCGGAGGCGACCGAATACGACGAGATCACCCACGTGCCTTCGCTCGTCGCGACGCCGAGGCTGCCCGAGATGGTCGGCACCGCGACGTTCGCGATCGACGTGTCGAGCACTTCCATGAAGGTGCCGAGCGCGAGCCCGACGGTGAGGAGCGCGAGCGCGCCGCCGGTGAGCGGCGCGGGTTGGGCGGCAGGCGGCGCGGCGGATGCCGTGGTGGCGGACATCGGAATCTCCTAGACGCGGCGCGCGCGACGCGCCGACACAACGCACGGGCGCGCGATACCGCGCGGCCCGGCCGGGTGGAACGGATGAGGGGAGAGGCGGAGCATGTGTCTTGTCATCTTCTGCTCAGACAGAGAAATATGCGAATGCTTAACCTGGACATCGGGCCTCCCGCGCTCAGCGGTCCGGTTCGTCGGGTTTCGGACAGCCGGCGTCGCCGGGCCCGTTGGCGATGAACCGCTGCAGCAGGCCGGTGAGCGTCGCGAGTTCGTCGGCCGAGAAGCCGGCGAGCTGCGCGTTCAGCGCGGTCGCGATCAGCGACGGCAGCGCGCGGGCCGACTCGGCGCCGCGCTCGGTCAGCGTCAGCTCGATCATCCGGCGGTCCTGCTCGCTACGCGAGCGCGCGATCAGCCCCTTGCGCTCGAGACGGTCGAGCATGCGCGTCATCGAGCCGCTGTCATACGACATCTTGCGCGACAGCTCGAACGGCGTGCGCGCATAGCCGCGCGACAGCAGCAGGATCACGCCGATCTGCTGCGCGGTGAGGTCATGCGGCTCGAGTGCGCGGTCCATTCGCTCGACGAGCGCCTGCCGGGCCTTGGTCAGGTAATAACCGAGGCTCGTTTCCAGCGCGATGGTGTCGGGATCGTAGAGGCCGCCGTTCATGCGATTGCGCCCACAGCAATAGTGCGTTTCAGGTCAAAACGCGCCCAGTATCTTGAAAAATGATTGCTTAGTCAATATTATTTCAGTCAACCAGTTACGACGTGCATGTTGCACTGCCGGAGACTATGTTCTGACCGCTTTGCCCGCGCTGCCGGGCCCCCGAGGATGTTCGCGATGCTGTTCCTGAAAAATGCCGCCGGCGCGCTGCGCCGCAACCTGACCGATACCGCTCATCATGTGTTCTCCGGGCCGCACCGCGGCTGGAAGATCGCGCTGTACGTGACGATGCTGGTGGTGCCGGGCGGGTCGCTCGCGGCGCTCGGGTTCGCATGGTTCGATCATCGCCGGCAGCGCAACGCGAAGGACGCCGCGCGCCGCACGAGCCAGCCGGCGGCAACAACGGAGCCGTCGACATGGCGGTCCGCCGCCGATCCCGTCCCGGTGCCCGTGCGCTGCCACTGAAGCCGCGCCGCTTTCGCCATCCCGACCGAACGCCGGCCGCGCCCCTCGCGGCCCGGTGTGGTCCGCGCTGCATTGCCTGTCTGTCTCGTCCGCAAGCGGTCCGTAATGGCCGGTAAACCGGCCGTCCGCGCCGGTAACACATGCGTGCCGCCGCGCACCGTACCCTTAGGGCTGCGCGGCTTTCCCGCCGTCAGTTACCATTTGTCCGCCAGCGGCACAACGACCGCATCGCGCGACGCCGCTCGCCGGCCGTTGCGCCCAGACAGGAAAACCACGATGCCGTACGCTCCCCTCCCGCGCGCCTTTCGCCCGCTGAGCGCCGCCGTCGCCGTTGCGACGGCCGTGCTGCTCGCCGGCTGCGCCGTCGGGCCCGACTATCACCGGCCCGACACGTCGATCCCCGCCGCCTTCAAGGAAGCGCCGGCCGGCTGGAAGGTCGCGCAGCCGGCCGACCGGGCCGACCGCGGCCCGTGGTGGACCGTCTACGACGATCCGCAGCTCGACGCGCTGATCGGCAAGCTCAACGCATCGAACCAGACCATCGCGCAATCGGCCGCCGCGTACCGGCAGGCCCGCGCGCTCGTCACCGAAGCGCGCGCCGCGTATTTCCCGACCGTCGGGCTGACCGCGTCGGGCTCGCGCTCACGCTCGGGGCGCACGTCCACGTCGTCGAGCGCGTCGGGCTTCGGCAGCAGTTCGTCGATCGGCAACAGCTACAGCGTCGGCCTCGATGCGAGCTGGGAGCCCGACCTGTGGGGCAAGGTGAGCCGCAGCGTCAGCGCGCAGCGCGCCGGCGAAGCGGCCGCCGCGGCCGATCTCGCGAATGCGCGGCTGTCGCAGCAGGCGCTGCTCGCGCAGACCTACTTCCAGCTGCGCACGTCCGATGCGCTGCAGAAGCTGCTCGACGACACCGTGAAGTCATACGGCGACTCGCTGAAGCTCACGCAGAACCAGTACGCGCAGGGCGTCGCCGCGCGCGCGGACGTGATCCAGGCGCAGACGCAGTTGCAGAGCGCGCAGGCCGCATCGATCGACAACGGCGTCGCGCGCGCGCAGTACGAGCATGCGATCGCGACGCTGATCGGCGAACCGGCATCGACGTTCTCGCTGCCGCCGAATCCGCTCACGGCGCAACCGCCGATCACGCCGGTCGACGTGCCGTCCGCGCTGCTCGAGCGCCGGCCCGACATCGCGGCGGCCGAGCGCCGCGCGGCTGCCGCGAACGAGCAGATCGGCGTGGCGATCGCCGCGTTCTTTCCGACGCTCACGCTATCGGCCACCGGCGGCTTCCAGAGCTCGGTGTGGTCGCAACTGTTCACGCTGCCCGCGCGGTTCTGGACGGTCGGCCCGCAGCTCGCGGCGACGCTGTTCGATGCCGGCCTGCGCGCCGCGCAGACCGATGCCGCCCGCGCGACCTACGACCAGGACGTGGCCGCGTATCGCCTCGCGGTACTCACCGCGTTCCAGGACGTCGAGGACAACCTCGCGTCGCAGCGCATCCTCGCGCAGGAAGTCGACGTGCAGCGGCAGGCCGTCGACAGCGCCGAGCACGCGCTCGCGATCGTCACGAACCAGTACAAGGCCGGCACGGTCGCCTATCTGAACGTGCTGAGCGCGCAGACCACCGCGTTTACCGCGCAGCAGAAGCTCGCGACGATCGCCGGCCAGCGGATGGTGTCGTCGGTCGGGCTCGTGAAAGCGCTCGGCGGCGGCTGGGATGCGTCGGACATGGCGCGTGAAACGGGCGACATGGCGGCGCCGGTGCCAGTGCCGGCGTCCGGTGCGGCGGCGCCGTCGGCTGCCGCGCCGCTCGCGCAGAAGTAATCGGGGAAAGGGAGAGAGCGACGCGCGCGTTCAGCGCATCGCGTCGCCGAAGATCAGCGACACCTCGTTGTTGCCGATCGGGCGGCCGAGCAGGTTCAGCAGCCCCGCGAGGTTCGCCTGCTGCTCGGGCGCCGCATGCGCGGTGCCGCGAAACGATCCGCGGCCGGGGCCGAAGCTGCCGTGCCCGTCGAGGAACAGCGGGCCCTGCGTCGTCGACAGGTCGAGATCGGCGTCCGCCCCCTTCGCCTGCAGCACCGCGCGGTACGACCCGAGCGGCTTCACGCGAGACACGCGCGAACTCATCGAATCGATCGTCACCGTCAACTGGCCGAACGCGTTGTTGCCGATCATCCGCCAGTCGGTCCAGCCGAGCCGCACGTCGCCCTGCAGATCGAGCGTGTTGAACGGCGTGCCGAGCCCCGCGAGCAGCGACGCGGGCACGGCCATCGAGCCCGCCGACAGCACCGCGCCGCGCCAGGTCGCGTCGAGCGTGACGGCGTCGGGCATCGCCTCGGTCTGCCGCATGCGCATCTGCACGCGCCCGGTCAGCAGCGGCCAGAAGCGCGTGGTCCACTGGACCCGGCCGGGCAGCAGCGTCGCCGCGCTCTGGTCCGCACCCGGCGCGAGCATCAGCGTGCCGGAACCGTGCCACAGCGAGCCTTCCGGATCGACGAGGTTCACGTGAGCGCCGGTCGCGCGCGCGACTTGCGGCGCGATCCACGCGGCCGGCGCGAGCGCGACGAGCGTCAACGCCGTCGCGAGCCCGCCTGCCGCCACCCACGGCACCGCGGCGGCAAGCCGCCTGATCCCTGGCCTCATCGGCCGACCGTCGCTGGTTTCATCCACTGCGTCATTTCTGCGTCGAGGGTTGCATCACGGCCGTCAGGTCGACCTGGCCGTCTTCCTTCAGCCCGGTCACGTGCGCTTCGCCGACCTGCACCTTGAACTGCCGGCGCGCGTCGTCGAGCCACTGCGTCCACACCGGGAACGGCACGTTCTTCATCTGGATCTGCACGCCGTTGCCGACCACCTGCACCTGCGCGCCCTGCAGCCCGTGATCGGACAGCGACGCGGTGAGCGCGTCCTTCAGCGCGAGGCCGGTCGGCGCGACGCCTTGCGCGGCGGCCGTCAGCGACTTCGCCTCGTTGGCCTGCGCGGTCATCTGCGCAAGCTCGCTGCGCATCGTCGGCAGCTCGCGCCGGATGCGCGCGCGGCCTTCCTGCGCGGGCGACCACAGCACCGAATACGCGATCGCGACGGCCAGCACGGCACCGCCCCAGCCGAGCAGCGTCCGCTCGCGCGGCGAGCGCTCGCCCCAGAACTGGGCCAGCGTCTGGTTCAGTTGTTCCATCTTCATGGGCGGCTCCGGATGGTCCATTTGCCGGTGCTGCTGTCGACTTCGCCAGCCAGCCCGTTGCGCGCGAGACGCTGCGGGAAATCGGGGTCGACCTTGACCTCCGGCTTGAAGCCGACGTCGAGCCGCCGGTCGTGATAATCGAGCGACGCGATTCCGTTCAGCGGCAGCGCGCCCATCGAACGCGACAGCCCGCTCGACAGCGCGAGGAAGTCGTTCGGCGACAGCTCGCCCGCCGCGAGGCGCAGCTGGTCGAGCTGGCGCTGCATCTGCGCGGGCGGATCGAGCACCGTCGTGGTTTTCGGGAAGGCGGACAGGAGCGTCTCGGTGATCTGCGCGGACAGCGCATCGCGCTCGCGCGACAGCTTCCACCAGTGCAGGTTCATCCCGATCACCGCGACGCCGAGCGTTGCCGCGACGAGGGCGATCGGCACGCGCAGGCGCTTCATCGTCGCGCGGTCGAAGCGCCACGGCTGCGACTCGAATTCGAACTGGCACAGATCGAAGCGCTCGGCGAGCGCACGCCGCGCGAACGTGTCGAACGGCAGCGGCTGCGCACCCGGCAGCAGCGGGCCGTCGGCGCGGCCGACCGAGGCGAGCCGTGGCTCCGCGCCCGGCTCGCCGAGCTCGTACAGTTCGACGTCGCCGCCGCCCGCGAGCGCGGCCAGCGTGCCGGCGGCCCGCGACGCGGGCGCCGCGAAGCCCTCGCCGAGCGCGCCGCGCGCGATCGCGAGTTCGAGACGCGGCGCACCGGCCGCGACCGGCAGCGCGCCGGCTTCGACGAGCGCCGGTTCGACCGTGGTCGCCAGCCCGAGCACCGCGGCCACGGCCGTGGGGCGGGCGGCCGGTGCGGTCGCGATCGTGATTGCGCCGGCCTTGACGGCCTCACCGTCGACAGGCGCATCGAGCGGCGCTTGCGCCGGCTCGCGCGGCGCCGGCAGGCAGCGCGTCGCGGGTACCGCGCTCAGGCGCCGGTGGCCGGCCGCGGCGAACGCGTCGCAGATCGTACGGAACCACGCGCGGTCGACGACGGCCAGCACGCGACGGCCATCGGGCAGCGCGACCGGATCGAGCGCGACATGGCAGCCGAGCGGATCCTGAATCAGCTGATCCTCGACGATGTTGGGCAGCGCCTGGCGCAGCTTCGGCCCCTTGAGCGGCGGCACGGTCGCGGCCAGCAGCAGCACGTCGCGCGCAGCGACGATCAGCCGTGTCTCGTTCGCGCGCGGCAGCAGCGCGAGCGCGGCGCGGCCCGCGCGCTGCACCTGGCCGGCCTTGTCCACGAGCGTGAACGGCAGCTCGGGCCACTGCCATTCCTGCAACGGCACGGCCGGCTCGCGCGGCGGCAAAGAAACAATCAGCGTGCTCAAGAGCTTCTCTCCCGAATGGCGTTGTTATAGCTGGTCGCGGATGCGCACGACCCGCGTCGAGTGCGTGGTCGGATCACGATACACGAGCGAAGTGCGATCCACCTCCGCGCGATCGTGCTGGATCCGGCCATGCACGATGAAATAGCTGGAATTGACGTCGACGAGGCTCGAGTCGATCGTCACGTTCGGCGCGCCGGCGCCGCGCAGCGCGAGCTGCACGTCGCCGACGTTGCGGAAAAACACGGTCTCGCGGCGCGACACGAGCGCCTGCGCGGACGACACGCTCATCCCCGGCACCAGCGCCGCGATCACCTCGGCCGGCGCGGTGTTCATGTTCACCGGCGTCGTGGTCGGCAGCACGGTGACGAACGGGCGCAGCCGCGCGACCATCTCCGGCGTCACGCCGTCGACGTCGAGCAGGTTGTCGACGCCCGTCATCACGAGCGGCGCGGGCCCGCGCTCGCCGTCGGACATCCCCGGCTCGTCGGTGAAGTTGCCGGCCTGCATGTCGCCGCCGGCCACCGGCGCGGTCGCGGCCGTACCGGCGCCGGGCAGCGTCGGCGTCTGGAAGCGCGTCGCCGAATGCATGAGGCCCGCGCGCATCTGCAGCGCGATCCGCTTCGCGAACGCGCCGTCGTAGCCGAGCGTCGTCAGCAGCCGCTGGAACGCCTGCAGCTGCATCACGTTGAGCTGCAGCACGCCGGGCGCCGGCGACGACACGAGATTGCGCAGGTTGTACTTCGCCTGCGCGTCCTCGATCGATCCGGACAGGTAGGTGTCTTCGCCGCCGTTGTCGTTCGGCGCGCCGATCCGGCCGAGGAAGTCCGACAGCTTGGTCTTCGCGATCGGCACGGCCCAGATTCCGCCGAGATAGGTGATGCCGGGCGCCGTGTCGCCCTCGGAGCGCAGAATCATGCGGGTCCAGTCGAGCGCACCGCGCGCGACCCACTGCGCCTGCGCGATCACGCGCTGGTTCTCGATCCGGCGAATCTGCACCTGCTGGCGCCACAGCATCCCCGACACGAGGATCGCCGACAGCGCGACGACGAGCAGCGCGGTGATGATCGCCGCGCCGCGCTCGCGGCGGGCTTGTGTGCTTGCGGGCGTGCTTGCGGGCGGGCGGGCGGCGAAGCGGGAACGGTGAGGGCGCGCGCGCATCGTCATTCCCCGACGAGGAAGATGCGCGTGACGGGCACGCGCAGCGACGTCGCGCCGATGCTGACCTGCAGCCCCGTCACCGCGCGTGTCGGCGGCGCGTTGCCGATCTGCGGCACCTTCAGCGCATCGTTGTTCTGCGCCAGCGCGTCGTTGGCCGTCTGCAGGTTGGTGGTCCAGCCGACGCGCGGCACGTACAGCTTCGCGTCGATCGCACCGACGCCGCCCATCAGCGCGACCCAGCTCCAGCCGTCGACGCCGCTGTCCTTCAGCACGTCGCGCAAGCGGTTCGCATCGGCGAGCGGCGGCGACGCATAGCGCACGACGCGCCCGCCGGCGATCCGGTAGCGGACCACCTGCAGCCGCGGCGCGGCGCCGGCCAAGTCGAGCGTGCGGACGATCTGCAGCGTATTGCCGGCGACGCCGATCGCCGGCTGGCCGGCTTCGTCGTCGGTCGCGGCGAGCCGCGCGTCGATGCGCATCTGGTCGAACATCTGCGCGAACACGCGCTCGTCCTCCATCGCGGACGCGACCTTGTCGCGGCCGCGCATGATCTGGTCGAGCCCGCGCCACGCGAGGATCGCGACCACCGCGAGGATCGCGATCGCGATCATCAGTTCGATCAGCGTGAAGCCGCGCACGCGGCGCGAGCCGACGGAACGCACGGGCCTGCGCCGGATCGGCGCGTCAGAGCGGACGGCTGGTTTCATTCGCGACCACCGTCACCATTTGCGCGAGCACGCCGGGGTGTCCCGGCATGCTCACCGAAACCTGCACGCGCCGGAACACCGGGTTCGGCGTGGTGCTCACGCGCTGCGTGCAGACCATCTGCACGTTGCCTTGCGAACAATCGAAACTCTGCTCGCCGACCTCCGGCCACGCATGCGTGAGCCGCAGTTGCGCGAGCGCGTTGTCGGCGCTCCAGCCGGCCAGCAGCCGGTGGTGAAGATCGGATGCATTGGTCGCCATCGTGCCGACCGCGCGGATCGACGCGGCGAGCGCGACGGCGACGATCGCGAGCGCGACCAGCACCTCGATCATCGTGAAGCCTCGGGAAGCGGAAGCCGGGAAGGGCAGGCGACGACGCATCGTCATTGCACCTCGTAGCGGCCGTTGCCGGTGCCGACGATCGTCGCGCTGCCGACCGCCGAATGCAGCGTCACGCGCACCGGCGTGTCGACGCTTTCGGTGCCGAACACGACGCGGCTCGCGTGCGTGTCCGACCCCTGGTCGGCCCCCGGATAGGCGATATCGGCGCCCGTGACGCCACCGTCCCAGTCGCGCGGGCGCAGCAGGTCGTCGCGCAGCGTGCGCCAGCCGTCGGGCGAACTCACGTCGAAACGAAAGCCGTGCGCGGTCGGCTGCCACGCGATCGGGCGCGCGCGCACCTGCGCTTCGTCGCCGGCCGTCTCGAACAGCAGCGCGATGCGCTGCGCTTCCTCGCGCAGGTCGGTGCGCGGATTGCGCGTCAGCGACAGCGACGCGAGCGACACCAGCAGGCCCGCGATCACGAGCACGACCAGCATCTCGAGCAGCGTGAAGCCGCGTGCACGCGCGCGTGCCGCGGTCACGGCCGCGCCGCGCCGCACGCGGCGGTCGCGGGCATCGCGGCGAGCGCGAGCGGAGCGCCAGGGCGTGCGAAGGGCGGGCATGAAATGAAGAACGGGGACGATCGTCGGATCGGTCGACGCAGGCTTACTGCCACGAACCGATGTCGGAATCGTTGCTTTCGCCGCCTTCCTTGCCGTCGGCGCCGTAGCTGAACACGTCGATCTCGCCGTGCACGCCCGGGTTCAGGTACTTGTACCCGTTGCCCCACGGATCGTTCGGCAAGCGCTCGAGATAGCCGCCGTCCTTCCAGTTGTTCGGGATCGGATCGGTGGACGGCTTCTGGATCAGCGCGTTCAGGCCCTGTTCCTGGCTCGGATAGCGGCCGTTGTCGAGACGGTACAGCTTCAGCGCCTGCATGATCGTGCCGATGTCCTGTTTCGCGGCGATACGGCGCGCCTCATCGGGACGGCTCATGATCTTCGGCACGATCAGTGCCGCCAGGATCCCGAGGATCGCGACCACCACCATGATCTCGATCAGCGTGAAACCGCGCTGACGGCGCACGGCCGCATTACGGCGAGTGATCCACGTTTGCATGACTGACTACCTCTTTCCAAAAAATGTCGTCGATTGAGTGACGCACCCGGCGCATCGCGAACATTTGCCTGACGGCAAGCTTCCGATTCCCCGGGCGCGGAGCACGCATTGTAAGGCGCGCATTGCCGAGGGCTTTCACCCAACGCAAATTTCATATACATCCGTACAATAGCGCGCATGAACGCGCTCTCGATCCGGATCCTCTCCCTCGCCCTCTTCGCGGGTTTGTGCGCGACGGCCACCTACTGGGTCGTCACGCTATCGGCCCGCGAAGCGCCGCTGCCCGCCGCCGCCGCGCGGTTGCCGATCCGCACCGAGGACGCCGCCGCGCTCTTCGGCGGACAGCTCGACAAGAATCCCGTCCAGGACATCCACCTGTTCGGCATTCTGTCGCTCGGTCGTGGCGGCGCCGCGATCGTCGGTATCGGTGGCGAGCCGCCGCGTGCCGTGTCGCTCGGCGCGGAGCTCACGTCCGGCGCGAAGCTCGCCGAAGTCCGCAGCCGCTCGATCATCATCGACCGCAACGGCGCCCGCGCCGAAGTCCAGCTCCCCGCGAACACGCCGTCCCCGGCGATCTACATGCGTTGAACGGCGGCGGCCTGACCGGCGGTCAGGCCGTCACTGCACCATGTTGTTCAGCTCGATGATCGGCAGCATCACGGCCAGCACGATCACGAGCACGATGCCGCCCATTGCAAGGATCAGCAGCGGCTCGAGCAGGCTCGTCAGGAACATCGTGCGCCGCTCGAGCTCGCGCGCCTCGCCTTCCGCCGCGCGGTCGAGCATCGTCGTCACGTCGCCCGTCGCTTCGCCGGAACGGATCAGGTGCACGAGCACCGGCGGGAACGTCTTCACGTTGTTCAGCGCGCGCGACAGCGCGGAGCCTTCGCGCACGCGCACGATCGCATCGTCGATGTTCGCGCGCATCGCGCGGTTCGACAGCGTCTCGCCGGCCGCCTGCAACGCGCGCAGGATCGGCACGCCGGCCGCGGTCAGGATGCCGAGCGTGCTCGCGAAGCGCACCGTGTTGTAGCCGCGCACGAGCTTGCCCGCGAGCGGCGCGGTCAGCACCCAGCGGTCGAACGCGAGCCGCGGCCCGTCGCGCGACAGCGTCGCCTTCACGAACCACACGACGAGCGCGACCGCGATCAGGATCGCCCACCACCAGTGCCGCACGAACTCCGACAGCGCCATCATCACGACCGTGAGGATCGGCAGCTGCTGCTTCGTGCTCGCGAACACGTTGACCACCTGCGGCACGACATAGCTCAGCAGGAACGTGACGATGCCGAACGCAATCAGCGTGACGATCCCCGGATACGTGAACGCCAGCAGGATCTTCTGCTTCAGCGCGTTGCTCTGTTCGATGTAGTCGGCGAGGCGCGACAGCACGATGCCGAGCTTGCCGGTGTGCTCGCCCGCCGCGACGAGCGCGCGGTAGATTTCCGGGAAGTCGCGCGGATGCTGGCCCAGCGCATTCGCGAGCGAATGGCCGCCGAGCACCTCGGCGCGAATCGCGGCCATCAGCTCGCGGATGTAGTCGCGTTCGGCCTGCTCGGTCAGCACGCCGAGCGCCTCGTCGAGCGGCAGCCCGGCGATCAGCAGGCTCGCGAGCTGGCGCGTGAGGATCGCCTGTTCGCGCTGCGACAGCTTGCGGCCGAACGCGAGGCGCTGCGAACGCGCGCCGCGGGTCGCACTGGCGGCCGGCTCGACGACGAGCGGCGTGAGCCCCTGCGTGCGCAGCTGGCCGCGCGCGCCGCGCGCACTGTCGGCATCGATCACGCCTTTCTGCGGTCGCCCCGCCGAATCGATGGCTTCGAAACGGAATGCCGGCATCGCGCTATGCGCCTCCCGTCACGCGCAGCACTTCCTCGAGCGACGTGGCGCCGGCCGCGAGCCAGCGCTCGGCGTCGTCGCGCAGCGTGCGCATCCCTTGTGCGCGGCCCGTGGCGAGAATCTCCGCATCGGCCGCGTTGCGGTGAATCAGCGCGCGGATCGAATCGTCGATCAGCAGCAGTTCGTATACCCCGCGCCGGCCCGCATAACCCGAATGCCCGCACCGGTCGCAGCCGACCGGGTGCCATACGGTGCGGCCGTCCTCGTGCCGCTCTTCCTTGCAGGCTGGGCAGAGCTGGCGCACCAGACGCTGCGCGAGCACGCCGAGCAGCGACGACGCGAGCAGGTACGGCTCGACGCCCATGTCGGTCAGGCGCGTGACGGCCGAGGCCGCGTCGTTGGTGTGCAGCGTCGCGAGCACGAGGTGGCCCGTGAGCGATGCCTGCACCGCGATCTGCGCGGTTTCGAGGTCACGGATTTCGCCGATCATGATCACGTCCGGATCCTGACGCAGGATCGAACGCAGCGCACGGGCAAAGGTCATCCCGATCCGCTCGTTCACCTGCGTCTGGCCGATGCCGGACAGGTCGTATTCGATCGGATCCTCGACGGTCATGATGTTGGTCGTCGCCGTTTCGAGCCGCGACATCGACGCATAGAGCGTGGTCGTCTTGCCCGAGCCGGTCGGGCCCGTCACCAGCACGATCCCGTGCGGGCGGCCGATCAGCTTGTCGAACTGGACGAGCGTGTCGCGGCCCATCCCGAGCGCTTCGAGGTTCAGGCGCTGCGCATCCTTTTCCAGCAGACGGAGCACCGCGCGCTCGCCGTGCCCGGTCGGCAGCGTCGACACCCGCACGTCGACCGGCCGGCCGCCGACACGCAGCGTGATGCGGCCGTCCTGCGGCAGGCGTTTCTCGGCGATGTCGAGCTGCGCCATGATCTTGATCCGCGAGATCAGCGCGCCGTGCAGCGCCTTCTTCGGACGCACGACGTCGCGCAGCGTGCCGTCGACGCGAAACCGCACGACCGACGCATTCTCGAACGGCTCGATGTGAATGTCCGATGCCTGTTCGCGCGCCGCTTGCGTGAGCAGCGCGTTGATCATCCGGATGATCGGCGCGTCGTCTTCCGATTCGAGCAGATCCTCGACTTCGGGGATGTCCTGCATCAGTCGCGACAGATCGACTTCGCCTTCGACCTCGCCGACGACCTGCGCGGCGCTGCCGTCCTGGCGCGCGTACGCCTGGTTGATCGCCTGCGCGAGCTCGTCGGCCGGCACGCGGTGCACGGAAATCGAGCCGAAGTTGCGCGCGATTTCGGCGAGCGCCGCATCGTTCGTGCGCTCGCTGATCCACACCTCGAGCGTGTCGTCGAGCTGGTGCGCGATCAGCACCTGGCCGTTCTTCGCGAAGCCGTACGGCAACAGGCGCGCAGCAAGCGGCGACGGCGGTTGCCGTTCGCCCGGCGCGCCGTCGTGGGTCGAGGACGCGAGCACGTTGCTCACTGCGAGGCTCCCGGCGTGGCGGTCAGCGGCTGTTGCGGCACCGACTGCTGCGGCACGCCTTGCGGCTGCGCGGGCGTCGCTTCGGGCAGCGGCTGGGCCGGCACCGGCGCGACCTGGCGCTGCAACTGCTGGCGACGCATCTTGTCGAGATCGAACAGGTTGCCGGCCGGCGTGCCACCCTGGCTCGGACCCAGCGGCATCGGCGGGACGACCGGGTCGTCCTTGTCGCGGATCACGTTGTTGTCCGACTTGTATGCGCCCGTCACGCCCTGGATGTAGTCATAGCGGTTGGCCGTGACTTCCTGCGCGGTGCTGCGATCGGAGATGATCACCGGGCGCAGGAACACCATCAGGTTGGTCTTCTGGCGCTGCTTCGATTCCGAACGGAACAGCTGGCCGATCCACGGGATGTCGCCGAGCAGCGGCACCTTGCTGTTCGACACCTGGTAGTTGTCCTGCATCAAGCCGCCGAGCACGATGATCTCGCCGTTGTCCGCGAGGATCGTCGACTGGATCGAGCGCTTCGTGAAGGTCGGGCCGGTCTGCGCGTTGGTGGTGCCGCTGACGACCGCCGAATCCTCCGTGTAGAGCTGCAGCTTCAGGATCCCGCCGTCGGTGATCTGCGGCTTCACGTGCAGCGTCAGGCCGACGTCGCGCCGGTCGTAGGTATTGAACGCGTTGCTCGTCGTGCCGCTCGTCAGGTTCGAGTACGAACCGGTCGCGATCGGCACGTTCTGGCCGACGACGATCTTCGCTTCCTCGTTGTCGAGCGTGATCAGGTTCGGCGTCGACAGCACGTTGGCGTCGCTCACGCCCGCGAAATACTGGAGCAGCGCGCCGAGCCCCTGCACGCCGAACATGTTGTGCAGCCAGCCGATGTTGAGGCCCTGGCTCAGGCCCGCGAGGTTGGCGGCCAGCCCGGTGGTGGCGGCCGTGCCGCCGCTCGTCAGGTTGACGATGCTGTTGCCCAGGCCGGTTCCGGCCGTGGGTGCCAGGTTCGTGCCGCCGAGGAACTGACCGCTCGCCACCTGCCACTGGATCCCGAGGTTGCCCTGCGTCGTCGAGTTCAGCTCGACGATCAGCGCCTCGATATAGACCTGCGCACGCCGCGCGTCGAGCTGGTCGATCACCGAGCGCAGGTTCCGGTAGACCGGATCGGACGCGGTGATGATCAGCGAGTTGGTGGCCGCATCGGCCTGGATCATCCCGCCCGGCTGGTTGTCGTCGCTCTTGTCCTTGTCGCCGCCGAGCAGGCCGGCGCTGCCGACGCCGCCGCTGCCCGACGCACCGCTGCCGTAAGCCGACGACGAAGACGAGCCGCCGAGGCCGCCGGACGGCAGCGGCGGGGTGCCGGACGTGCCGGTCGAGAAGTTGCCGCTCGCCGACGAGCCGCCGCTCTGGTTGAAGCTGTTGGCATCGTTGGACGACGCCGACGAGCCGCTGTCGTTGCCGCCCTTGCCGAGCATCCCGCGCAGCGTCTTCGCGAGCTTGACCGCATCGGCGTTGCGCAACGGCACGACGTGCATGTTGCCGGGCACGCCGCTCGGTGCGTCGAGCTGCTGCACGATGCGTTTCGCCGCCGCGAGGCGCGCCGCGCTCGATGCGCGCAGCATCAGCGAGTTGGTGCGCGGGTCGGCCGTGACCGACACCTTCAGCGTCGCGTCGCTGTTGCCGATCGCGCCGGGGTCGAGCATCTTCTGCAGTTGCGCGGCGAGGTCGATCGCGTTCGCGTTACGCAGCGGTATGACCTGCACCTGCGCACCCGCGGCGCTGTCGACGCCTGCGATGATCTGCGCGATGCGGCGCACGTTGTCCGCGTAATCGGTGACGATGATCGTGTTGTTCGCCGGGTAGGCGGTGACCGTGTTGTTCGGCGAGATCAGCGGCCGCAGCACCGGCAGCAGGTTGTTCGCCGATTCGTTGTGCAGCTCGAACACCTGCGTGATGACCTGGTCGCCGCGCGCGCGCGGCGCATTGCCGACATAGGTCGGCACGCCCTGCAGCTTCGCGTCGGCCTCGGGCACGACCTTCAGCACCCCGTGATCCTGCACGAGCGCGAAGCCCTGCATGCGCAGCGCCGACTGAAGCGTCTTCAGCGCCTGGTCTTCGGGCACGGACCGTTCGGACACGAGGTTGAGCTGCCCCTTCACGCGGGGGTCGACGATGATGGTCTTGCCGGTTGCGGCGCCGATCGCCTTCGCGACCTGGTCGATATCCGCATTCACGAAATTGAGCGTGACCTGAGCGTAGGCGGCTTGCGAGACGATGATGCCGGCGACGATCAGGGTCGTGGCGACGCGCCGCATAACGAAGCGATTTCTTGTCATGGATGAATGGGTCGATGCCGGCTCAGGCCACTTCCGGCGGTAGTGCTGGGATCCAAGTCCTAAAGAGGCGACATTAGCAGTTTTTCATGTCCGAAATATCACATTGATCTGAGAACTGTCTCACATACGACATGTATCCGGCATACCGTATGCAATATGTAAGATTTCGGCCCCGCGTAGGCATTCCGGCCATCGCCGCCGTTTTGCGATGAATCGACACCGAAATGCGGTATAAACAGGGCTGCTGTCTTTTCGGGTGTCAATATGCGACGGACTGCCGGTATGATACGGGCCGCGCGTTTCCATCCGTACGAATTACAGGCACGGGTTTTCCCGATCTTTGCGTCATTCCCTTTTCGTTTTCCGCACCATGAACAGACGGTTTGCTTCGATCGTATTGATCGCCGCCGGCGTGTGGTTCGCCTGCGGAAACGCTCGCGCGGATTGTTTCGACGAGGCCGCCCGGTACCAGAATGTCAATCCGCTGATCCTGCGCGCGATCGCGTGGCAGGAGTCGCGTAACCGACCCGCCGCGCTGAACAAGAATACGAACGGCTCGGTCGACTACGGCCTGATGCAGATCAATTCGATTCACCTGCCGACGCTGTCGCGCTACGGCATTGGCCGCGACACGCTGATGGAGCCGTGCAAGAACGTCTATATCGCCGCGTGGCACCTCCGTCAGAAAATGAATCGCTACGGCAATACATGGCAGGCCGTCGGCGCCTATCATTCGGAAACGCCGTCGCTGCGCGACAAGTATGCGCGGCAGATCGCCGCAATCCTGGCGCAGTGGAAGCTGCTGCCGCCCGAGCAGTGACGTCGCGCCGCGCCGCGGGCTGACGCCGGGCCGCTCGGCCGGTGCGCGTTTGATGCACAATGCGGGCTCACGCCGCGGTTTCGACCGGCGTCGGGCGACCGGCGTCGGGCGACTGGCTGCGGGCGACCGGCAGCGGGCCGATCGCGCCCCGCCGGGGCCCCACGGCTGCTTTTTCATCTTTTCCGTTGGTGCAAATCGTTATGAATCCGGCAATGAACCAGCCGTTGCCCGTCACCGTGCTGTCCGGTTTCCTCGGCGCCGGCAAGACCACGCTGCTCAATCACATTCTCGCGAACCGCGCGGGCCTGAAAGTCGCGGTGATCGTCAACGATCTCGCGGCGGTCAACATCGACGCGTCGCTCGTGCGCGATGCGCAGGCGCTATCGCACGTCGAGGAACGCCTCGTCGAGATGTCGAACGGCTGCATCTGCTGCACGCTGCGCGACGATCTGCTCGTCGAGATTCGCAATCTCGCGGCCGACGGCCGCTTCGATGCGATCGTGATCGAATCGACCGGCATCGCGGAGCCGATGCCGATCGCCGAAACCTTCACGTTCGTCGACGACGACGGCACGTCGCTGTCGAACGTCGCGCGGCTCGACACGCTCGTCACCGTGGTCGACGCCTACAATTTCCTGCGCGACTACGGTTCCGACGACGCGCTCGCGACGCGCGGCATCGCCGCATCGGACGAAGACGATCGCACGCTCGTCGAGTTGCTGATCGAGCAGATCGAATTCTGCGACGTGCTGGTGATCAACAAGGCCGACCTCGTCGGCGCGGACGAACTCGCGCGCCTGCGGCATATCCTTGCGCGGCTCAACCCGCGCGCGCACCAGGTCGTGTCGACGTTCGGCAACGTGCCGCTCGATGAAGTGCTGAACACCGGCCGCTTCGATTTCGACGAAGCCGCGAACGCGCCGGGCTGGCTTGCGTCGCTGGATGACGATCACACGCATTGCGACGATCCCGAGTGCCATGATCCGCATCATGCGCACGTACACGGCGAAGCTGACGAATTCGGCATCGGCAATTTTGTTTACCGCGCGCGCCGGCCGTTTCATCCGGCACGACTCTGGGCGCTGCTGCATCAGGAGTGGCCGGGCGTGCTGCGCAGCAAGGGCTTCTTCTGGCTCGCGACGCGCAACGACATCGCGGGTTCGCTGTCGCAGGCGGGCGGCGTGTGCCGGCATGGCCCGGCAGGCCTCTGGTGGGCCGCGCAGGATCGCGCGGAATGGCCGGATGACGACGAACTGCTCGCGGAAATTCGCACGGAGTGGCAGGGTGACCTCGACGACCGCTCGGTTGGCGATCGCCGTCAGGAGCTCGTGCTGATCGGCATCGGGCTCGATGCCGACGCATGGCGCGCGAAGCTCGATGCATGCCTGCTCACCGATGCGGAATTCGCACTCGGTGCGGCGCAATGGACCGCGTTCGACGATCCGTTCCCGGCATGGGATGTCGACGCGCATGACGACGAGGATCCCGACGCGCAGATCGTGCACGCGTAACGCGCGGTAAAAAACGGCGCGCGAAAGGTAACCGTTAAATCTTGCAAGAGAGGGGCGGACTGTGGCGTAAATGCCGCGCGCGACCAACAAAAAACCCGCCGAAAGGCGGGTTTTTTTCCTGGCGCAGGCGCTGAATCAACGCTTGTTGACGGCGTCCTTGAACGCCTTGCCAGCCGTGAACTTGACCGTCTTGGCTGCCGGAATCTTGATGGTTTCGCCGGTCTTCGGGTTGCGGCCCGTACGTGCTGCGCGCTTGCCCGAACCGAAGCTGCCGAAGCCGATCAGCTGAACCGCATCACCCTTCGACACGGCCTTCTTGATGACTTCGAGCAGCGTGTCCAGCGTTTCGCCGGTTTGAGCCTTGCTGGCGCCCGTTTGGGCGGCGACGGCGTCGATCAGTTCCTGTTTGTTCATTAAGGTTCCTTTTTCAGGTTAGGTTTGACACGAACAGCGCGAACGCGCCGATTATACGTGCGCGAACCGTGCCGTCGAGAGTCAGACTCCGACGACACAGCGCCGAATCCTGGCCCGCGCGACGTGCCGGCCGGCTTGCCGGCGGCCACCCCGCGGTACGGCGTTGCTATGATAGCGCAGCGCAAACCCAATAACGACAAGGGTTTCAAAGATTTTCATCAGTATTTCGCCGAATGAATCGTCGATTGCCCGTTTTTTGACCTGCGCCAACCGGACAGGGCTCGCAGCCGCGTCCGCCCGCGCGCAACGCCGTTGGATCTTGCCAACGGCGCGCCGGACGCCTCCGCGCAAACCCTTGCCAGGCTTGGCTGCCACGTTTTTTGTTTCGCATGCCCGACCGACTCGTTCCCGCCACGCTCGCCCGCCGCGACGACGGCATTCTCGTCTCGCCCGAGTACGGTGAGCTCCCACGCGACGCGTCGCGCACTCGCGCGCACGCGAACCGGATGCTCGCCGGCACCGGCCTGCCGGCCCGCTGGCAGGGCCGCCGCACGTTCACGATCGTCGAAACGGGATTCGGCACGGGCAGCCGTTTTCTCACGACGTGGGCCGCATGGCGCGACGACCCCGCACGCTGCGAGCGGTTGCACTTCGTCGCGATCGAACCGCATCCGTTCGCGCGCGAGGACCTGCGCCGTGCCGTTTCCAATTTGGTTGCAGACACAACCATTTCGGAAAATGCCGAGGCTTTGATCGACGCGTGGCCGATGCATGTGCCCGGCCTGCACCGGCTCGAATTCGACGCGGGACGCGTGGTGCTCACGCTTGCATTCGGCGATGCGCACGACATGCTGCAACGGCTCGTCGCGCGCGCCGACGCGTTCTATCTCGGCAATGTCGCGTCGGCCGCGCACGGCGATGTGCTGTCGCCCGACGTGATCCGCGCACTCGCACGCATCGCCGCCGAGGGTGCGACCTATGCGACGCATTCGCACGACGACACCGTGAAACATGCGCTCGAGCAAACGGGTTTCACGAGTCGCGACGTCGAGGATTGCGCACGCGAACCCGCGTTGCGCGTCGGCGAATACGCGCCGCGCTGGCGGATGCGCAGGCACGAACCGCCGCGTGCATCGCCGGTTGTCACGCGCGAAGCGATCGTGATCGGTGCGGGCCTGGCAGGCTGCGCGGTCGTCGAACGGCTCGCCGCGCGCGGCTGGAACATCACGCTGATCGAGCGGCACGAGCGGATCGCGAGCGAGGCATCGGGCAACCCGGCCGGTGTATTCCATCCACTGATGACGCGCGACGACAACGTCGCGAGCCGCCTCACGCGCAGCGGGTTCCTGCATGCGCTCGCACGCTGGCGCGCGCTCGAGGATGCGGGCCATGCGTTCGCACGCAGCACGCTCGGGATGATCCATCTCGCGGAATCGGCCGACGATTTCGCGCGGATGCGCGATGCGTTCGACGCGCTCGGCGCACCGTCCGACTATGTGTCGCTGCTCGATACGGACGCCGCCCGCGCGCATCTGAACCTGCCGGTTGCACACGGCGGCCTGCTGTTTCCGCACGGCGGCGCCGTCTGGCCGGCCGGGGTGTGCGCGGCACAATTCGCGGCGGCCGGCGAACGCGTAACACTGCTGGCCGGCACCGAAGTCGCGCGACTCGAGCGTGATCGCGACATGTGGCGCGCCGTCGATGCGGCAGGCACGACGCTCGCCGAAGCGCCGGTCGTCGTGCTCGCGAACGCGGGCGACGCGGTGCGTCTCGCGGGCCTGCGGCACGTCGCACTGCAACCGGTGCGCGGCCAGCTCACGCTGCTGCCGCCCGGCAGCACGGCGCCGCTGCCGTGCCCCACGATCGGCGACGGCTACGCGGTGCCGCTCGACGACGGCACGCTGCTGATCGGCGCAACGTTCGAACCCGACGACGTCGACCGGACGATGCGCACCGCCGGACATATCGAAAACCTCGAGCGCGTCCGGCATCTGCTCCCCGGCCTGATCGGCGAGCTGCCGGACGTCGCTACGCTGCGCGGGCGCGTCGCGTTTCGCTGGGTCGTCGCCGACCGCGTGCCGGTGATCGGCCCGCTCGCCGACGAAGCGCAGGCCGTCGCGAACGCGCGCGCGCTGAGCGGCGCGAAGGCGCGCGACCTGCCGCGCGCCGCGGGCCTCTACGGCGCATTCGGCTACGGCTCCCGCGGCCTCGTGTGGGCGGCGCTCGGCGCCGAGCTGATCGCGTCGCAACTCGAAGGCGAGCCGCTGCCGCTCGAGCGCGAACTCGTCGACGCCGTCGACCCGGCCCGGTTCCTGATCCGCGCGCTGCGCGGCCGCCAGATCGGCTGATTCCGTCAGCCGAATCCTCACAGTGCTTCGATTTTTCTGTGCAAAGTTATCCACGCGAAGCTGTGGATAACCGCGAGGAATCCGCGCGCGCTTCGTGTGTAATCACAGTGGACGTAAACTGGGTAACTCGGCACAGCTGTGAAACGGCCCCAAAGTTGCTCAACTCAAACTTCTGTGAGCGAACAGCCTGTGCAACGGGTTGTGGCAGCGCCAACCTCTTGATCTTGTTGCGTAAACCGAAGTTATCCACAGAACTGTGGGGGCCTTGTTAACTTCTACTATGTATATATACAGGTAAACCTTTGAAACCAAAGACCTGCGGTGCCTCACAGCGCCGCGAGTCGATTCGATCGGTTCCCGAGCGAAAAAGCTGTGGCACAATCGGTTTCCTTCGCGTTTGTTCGGCCCTGGCGCCGGACATGCTTCAATGGAACGGTCGGCCCGGTTTCGAATCTGAGTCTTCGAGACCGCGCAGTCCGTTCACACACCAGGCCGACAATCCAGATCGGCAGCCTGAACGACAGTTCCGCCTGAGGGCGGAAGAGGCGGACCCCATGTCCTGCCGTCGTCGACCACAACAATCACATTCGGGGCGACACCCAGCCGGCGCGCATCTCATTTCCGACGCTTGACCCCGCGTCGCTGGCGGTCGCTTCCAAAGGAGAAGTCACCACGATGAAGTCGGCGTTCTCATTCCTGCCCAACTGGCCGCTCGCGCCGGATGCCGTGTTCTGGGCCGGGCTTGCGTTGTTTGCGGCCGGCCTGTGCGGCGAGCTGTGCTATCGCGCATGGCGGCTGCCGCGCATCACCGGTTATGCGGTGATCGGTCTCATTGCCGGGTCGTTCGGATTCGGCGTGATCGACGCGAGCACCGACGAAACCTCGCGGCTGCTGATCAACGTCGCGCTCGGCCTGTTGCTGTTCGAGCTCGGCAGCCGTCTCGACCTGAAATGGATCCGCCGCAATCCGTGGCTCATCGCATCGAGCCTCGCGGAGGCGACGCTGACGTTCGTGCTCGTGCTGTTCGTGATGCTCGCGCTCGGCGTATCGGGCATGGTCGCGCTCGTGCTGTCGGCGATCGCCATCGCGACGTCGCCGTCGATGGTGATCCAGCTGAAGACCGAACTGCGCGCGGAAGGGCAGGTGTCGCAGCGCCTCATCACGCTGACCGCGCTGAACAGCGTCTACGCGATCGTGCTGACCAAGCTCGTGACGAGCTGGCTGCACCAGGAAGCGTACGGGAACGTTTTCGCGACGGTCCTGCAACCCGTCTACCTGATCGCCGGTTCGTTCATCGTCGCGTATCTGGTCGCGCGCGCGTGCAATTACCTGTTCCGCCACATGACCTCGACGATGCGCGACGAGCATTCGTTCGTCGCGCTGTTCGGCCTCGTGATGCTCGCGATCGCGGTCGCGCAGGCGCTGAAGCTGTCGACGCTGCTCACGCTGCTGCTCGCCGGCATCATCGTGAAGAACCTCGAAGCGCGTCCGCAGCTGTGGCCCGAGCATTTCGGCACGGCCGGCTGGCTGCTGACGGTGATCCTGTTCGTGCTGACGCTCACGTCGTTCACGTGGGGCGACATCGCGCTCGGCGGCCTGCTTGCGATCGTGCTGATCGTCACGCGACTCGTCGCCAAGCTGGCCGGCGTCGTCGTGTTCGCGAAGCCGAGCGGGCTCGGGATGAAGCAGGGCGTCGCGCTCGGCATCGCGCTGACACCGATGTCCGCGCTGTCGTACCTGCTCGTCGACGACACCTACCAGCTCTATCCGAATTTCGACCCGCATCTGCGCGCGATCGTGATGTGCACGATCGTGATCCTGCAGCTCGTCAGCCCGTTCGTCGTGTACCGCTGCCTGTCGGCGGTCAGCGAACGCAGCGACAGAAACTGATTCCGGAACCTGCCATGGCACTCGAAACCTTCGTCAATTCCGAGCCGTTCACGTTCGGCGTCGAACTGGAGATCCAGGTCGTCAACACGCACAACTACGACCTGACCAAGGCTGCATCCGACCTGATGCGCCTGATCCAGGGCGAGACCTTCCCCGGCAACATCACGCCTGAAATCACCGAGAGCATGATCGAGCTGTCGACCGGCATCTGTCACTCGCACGAGCAGGCAGTGTCCGAGCTGCATGCGATCCGCGACGTGCTCGTGAAGGCGGCCGACCAGCTTAACGTCGGGCTGTGCGGCGGCGGCACGCACGCGTTCCAGCAGTGGAGCGACCGGCAGATCTACGACGCGCCGCGTTTCCAGTACATCTCCGAGCTGTACGGCTACCTCGCGAAGCAGTTCACCGTGTTCGGCCAGCACGTGCACATCGGCTGTCCCGATCCAGACAGCGCGCTGTTCCTGCTGCACTCGATGTCACGCTTCATTCCGCACTTCATCGCGCTGTCCGCGTCGTCGCCGTTCGTGCAGAACGTCGACACCGGCTTCCATTCGGCGCGCCTGAATTCGGTGTTCGCGTTCCCGCTGTCGGGCCGCGCACCGTTCGTGCTGACCTGGGACAGCTTCGAGGAGTACTTCACGAAGATGGTCAACACGGGCGTCGTCAACTCGATGAAGGACTTCTACTGGGACATCCGGCCGAAGCCCGGCTACGGGACGATCGAGGTGCGCGTGATGGACACGCCGCTGTCGGTCGATCGCGCGGCCGCGATCGCGTGCTACATCCAGACGCTCGCGCGCTACCTGCTGACCGACCGGCCGCTGAAGCTGTCGGAGGACGACTATCTCGTCTACACGTTCAACCGTTTCGAAGCGTGCCGCTTCGGGCTCGAGGGCACCTGCGTCAATCCTCAGACCGGTGAGCGCCGCACGATCGCGGAAGACATCCTCGACACGCTCGACCGGATCGCGCCGCATGCGGCCGCGCTCGGCTCGCGCGCGGCGCTCGACGAGATCGGCGCGCTCGCGAAGGCGCGCGTGAATGACGCATCGTGGTTGAGAACCGTTTTCAAACAGGAAAAATCGCTGAACGAGACGGTTCGCCAGCAGTGCCTGCGCTGGCGTGAATGAAAAAATGTATTGCAGATTACGGGCTCGACCGCGCGGCGATTCACTGAACGTCGTTCAGTGCCGATTCACGCGCGGCGCGTCGCCAGTCGTCCTGAAAATCTGTGGATAACCCGATATTCCGCTTCAAAGTCAACGCTCTGCGGGATGGATAACCCGGTGGACCGGTGCCGTCTACACGATGTCCGATCCGGACAGGAAAATGTTTGCGCGTGGCGTCGTGGGGCCGGCGGAGATCGCCTGCACAACGAAAAAGTCCGGTTATCCAGTGTTTTTCCACTGCGTGAAGGGGATAACTTAGCTGTGCGATTTTCCGCTCTCGCTTAGAATGTCGGCTTTGCGGACACCGGAACGACCTGTGTCTCACCGGTCGCCGCGAACGCGACCGCCGCGTGTGCCTCGCGACGGCCGTGTTGACGCTCCTTGATGAGCGTCTGTTTTGAGATAGACATTCGATCTCCACACTACGGCTGCTCGGCAATCCGGGCGGCGGCAAAGCGAAAAGACTATGAGCGAAGGCGTTTACGGGAATCAGGCTTCGGGACGTGTGACCCACAGCTTGCTGCGATTGAGTACAGCCATGCGAAGCCAGGCATGGGATTGGGCGGAAGGCGCGGGTCTCACGCCGACGCAGGGCGAGATCCTCGTGCTGCTGCTGCAACGCAAGGGCCCGATGCGGCTCGGCGAGATCGCACGCGAGACGCAGCTCACCGCGGCGACCACCAGCGATGCGGTCAGCACGCTCGAGACGAAGGGGCTCGTCGAGAAGCGTCGCGCACTGGACGACGGCCGCGCGCTCGCCGTGCGCCTGTCGGCCCGCGGCCGTACCGCGGCGAAGAAGGCGCTGCAATGGCCGGAATTCCTGACGAAAGCGGTCGGCAAGCTCGGCACGGACGAGCAGAGCGCGCTGTACCGCGCGCTGCTGATGACGCTGCGCGAACTGCAGGTGGCCGGCGCGACGCCGCCGCAGCGCATGTGCCTCACGTGCACGCATTTGCAGCCGGGCAAGCGGTCGAAGAAGACCGTGCATCACTGCGCGGCGCTCGACCTGTCGATGGCCGACAGCGATCTGCGTCTGGATTGTTCGGTGCACGAAGAAGCCGACGCGGCCACGCAAAAGAAGACCTGGAAGGTGTTCGCCGGCTGACGTCCGTCGATCGACCGGGAGGCCGATGATGAACGCTGAAGTGGTGGCGATCCGCCACGTGCATTTCGAGGACCTCGGCAGCTTCGAGCAGGTGCTCGGCGAGCGCGGGCGGCGCGTGCGCTATGTCGACGTCGGATCGTCGCGCGTCGAGGTGCTCGACGCGCTGCAGCCGTCGCTGCTCGTGATGCTCGGCGGCCCGCTCAGCGTGTACGACGATGCCCAGTATCCGTCGATCGCGCCGCTCGCCGCTCTCGTGCGCCAGCGCATCGACGCTGGGCTGCCGATCCTCGGCATCTGCCTGGGTGCGCAGTTCATCGCCCGTGCGCTCGGCGCGCGCGTCTATCCGGCGGCGCAGAAGGAACTCGGCTGGGCGCCGCTGACGCTCACCGACGCGGGCCGTGCATCGCCGATGCGCCATCTCGACGGCGCGGCGACTTCGATGCTGCACTGGCATGGCGATACGTTCGACCTGCCGGGCGGCGCAATCCATCTCGCGTCGACACCGGCATGCCGCCACCAGGCATTCGCGTGGGGACAGCACGTGCTGGCGCTGCAATGCCATCCTGAAATCCGCGCCGACCGCTTCGAACCCTGGCTGATCGGTAACGCCGGCGAAATCGCGTCGACGCCCGGCATCGACGCGCGCCAGTTGCGCGCCGATACCGTGCAGCACGGTCCCGCGCTGGAGACGGCCGCGCGACGCATGTTCGCGGAGTGGCTCGACAGCGTCGGGCTTTGATGCCGCGCGTGCGGCATCGCGCGTGAGCGGCCCGCCGGCAAAACCGGCCGGCGCACTGCCGCATTGCGCGTGCGCATTGCCTCACCATCACCGCCGGCTTCACGCCGGCTGTCCCTGACCATCGGCTTACTGCCGAACCGGCCGCCAGCAGGCTTCGAGCCTGCATGCTACGCTCCTGTGCTCTTTCCCTTTCCTGGCGAGCGGCACCCATGACTGCGCTGTTTTCTCCGTTCACGCTGCGCGGCGTGACCCTTCCGAACCGGATCGTGATCTCCCCGATGTGCCAGTACTCCGCCGAGCGCGGCGAGGCGACCGACTGGCACATGATTCATCTCGGCCATCTCGCGCTGTCCGGTGCGGGCCTGCTCTGCATCGAAGCGACCGCCGTCGAACCCGACGGGCGTATCACGGCCGGCGACCTCGGGCTGTGGGACGACGTGACCGAAGCAGCGCTCGAGCCCGTGCTGGCGTCGATCCGCAAGCATTCGCCGGTCCGCGTCGCGATGCAGCTGTCGCATGCAGGGCGCAAGGCATCGAGCGACGTGCCGTGGAAGGGTGGCCAGCTCGTGTCGGTCGCCGATGGCGGCTGGTTGCCGCACGCGCCGTCGGCGCTGCCGCACAAGGACGGCGAGACGCCGCCGCTCGCACTCGACACGGCCGGCCTCAACCGGATCCGCGACGCGTTCGCGGCCGCCGCGAAGCGTGCCGCGCGCCTCGGCATCGACGCGATCGAAGTGCATGCGGCGCACGGCTACCTGCTGCATCAGTTCCTGTCGCCGATCTCGAACCAGCGCACCGACGAATACGGCGGCTCGCGCGAGAACCGGATGCGCTTTCCGCTCGAGATCTTCGAGATCGTGCGCGCGGCGTTTCCGGAGGACCGGCCGGTCGGCGTGCGCGTGTCGGCCACCGACTGGGTCGAGGGCGGCTGGGAACTCGACGACACGATCGCGTTCGCGCACGAACTGAAGCAGCGCGGCTGCGACTGGATCGACGTGTCGTCCGGCGGCGTGTCGCCGCTGCAGAAGATTCCGCTGTCGCCCGGTTACCAGGTGCCGTTCGCGCAGGCCGTGAAGCGCGCGGTCGGGATGCCGACGATCGCGGTCGGCCTCATCAACGATCCCGCGCATGCGAACCGGCTGATCGAGGCGGGCGACGCCGATTTGGTCGCGATGGCGCGTGCGATGCTGTACGACCCGCGCTGGCCGTGGCATGCGGCCGCCGAGCTCGGCGCGCAGGTGTCGGCGCCGCCGCAGTACTGGCGTTCGCAGCCGCGCGAGCACAAGGCGTTGTTCGGCGACATCGCATTCGGCCAGCGTTGAGCGTCATGCGCGCGATATTGCGCACGATGTTGAACGAAGCAATCTTGAACGTGTAGGATGCGGGTGATTCGCCGCATGGCCCGACGCGGCACCCACCGGTGCCGCGTTTTCGTTTTGCGCGACGCCGGGCCGTGACCGCGGCCGTCTTCCATTCAATTCGTCTTCACAAGGATTCGTTCGATGAGTTCACGCAGGATCGCGGTGCGCCGCTCGGGAGTACACGGCAAGGGCGTGTTCGCGGTGGCGCCGATCAAGGCCGGCGAGCGCGTAGTGGAATACAAGGGCGAGCGGATTTCGTGGAAGGAAGCGCTGCGTCGGCATCCGCACGACCCGAGTGAGCCGAACCATACGTTCTACTTCGCACTGGAAGAAGGCGGCGTGATCGACGGCAAGGTCGACGGCAACAGCGCGCGCTGGATCAACCATTCGTGCGCGCCGAACTGCGAGGCCGAGGAGGCGAAGGGCCGCGTGTTCATCCACGCGCTGCGCGACATCGGGCCGGAAGAAGAGCTGTTCTACGACTATGGCCTCGTGATCGACGAGAAGCTGACGAAGAAGCTCAAGCGCGAATACGCGTGCCATTGCGGCGCGGACTCGTGCCGCGGCACGCTGCTCGCCACACCGGACGACGACGGCAAGAAAGGAAAGAAGAAGGACAAGAAGGGCAAGGACGGCAAGTCCGAGTCCGCCGCGAAGGACAAGAAAAAGAAGAAGTGACCGGGCGGCCGCGCATCGAGCGCGGCGGCTTCGTCGGACGGCCGCCGCACGCCGACGTGCCGCGCGGCGGTTCTACCTCCGTGCCGATGCGCGCACCGCGCGCGACTCAGTGCGTCGGCGCGGCGGCCGGCGCTTCGCTCGCCGGCTTCTCGGTACGCTGGGCGAGCGGCACGCGCACGACGAAGCGCGAACCGCCTTCCGAGGCATCCTCGTACGACACCGTGCCGCCGTGCATCGCGATGATGTCGTGCACGATCGCGAGCCCGAGCCCGGCGCCCGTCTCGACGCCGTTGCCGCTTTGCGCATCGCCGCGGAAAAAGCGCTTGAACAGGTCGGCCTGCTGATTGGCCGGCACGCCCGGGCCGTTGTCCTCGACGACGATCTCGGCGGCCGGCTGGCCGTCCCCGAGCGCGCCGCGCGCGACGTTCACCGTGATTCGCGCCCCGTCCGGCCGTGCGAGCGGCACGTATTTCAACGCATTGTCGAGCAGGTTCGCGATCACTTCGCGCAGCAGCACGGGGTTGCCGCGCACGTTCAGCGTTTCGTCTTCGCCGGGTTCGTCGCTGCGCTGGAAGCCGAGGTCGACATGCGACGCGAGCGCGCGCGGCACCCACTCGGCACCCGTCTCGAATGCCATCGCGGCGAGGTCGACGTCGACGAAACGCGCGGCTTGTTCACCCGGCTCCGCCCGCGCGAGCGACAGCAACTGGTTCGACAGCCGCACCGCGCGGTCGGCGGCCGCGCGCAGCTCGCGCACCGCGGCGTAGGTCTGCTGCGGGTCGCGCGCGACGGCGGCCTGCTCGGCATGCAGCTTCACGGCGGTGAGCGGCGTGCGCAACTGGTGCGCGGCATCGGCGATGAACTTGCGCTGCGCGTCGAGCGCGGTCTTCAGGCGGCCGAGCAGCGCGTTCATCGCGCTCGTCAGCGGCCGGATCTCGAGCGGCACGTCGGTTTCGTCGACCGGCTCCAGCGACGTGTGGGTCTGCCGGTTCAGCGAATCGGCGAGATGCGTGAGCGGGCCGAGCTGCTGGTTCACGACGCGCCACACGATGCCCCAGCCCGCCAGCAGCAACAGCAGCAGCGGCATCATGATCGCGACGAGGAATTCGGCGGCGATCCGGTAGCGGTGCCGCACCGGCTGCGCGACCTCGACCACCATCGGCCGGCCGCCGTCGACTTCCTCGACGCGCACCTGCGCGACCCGCACCGCGCGATTGTCGTACTCGGCCTCGAATACGTATGCGTGATGCATGCGGCGCACGTTGATGCCGCGCAGCGGCAGCTTCGGATCGCCGGCGAGCTCCTCCTCGCCATCGCTGATCCGGTAGATCAGCGCCTCGGCCGGATCGGAGAACATTGCCTGCGCGAGCGGCGGCACCGTGAACGGCGCGTCGGGGCCGGCGATCTGGATCTGTTTGGAGATGGCGGTCGCGAGATCGGCGAGCGAACGGTCGATCACGTGTTGCGTGTATTGCCACGCGAGCCAGTAGGCAATCAGGCCGCTCATCAGCGCGAGCATCGACAGCGGCGCGGCGAGGCGTCTGAGCAGCGAGCGGCGCAGGCTGGTGGTGACAGCCGGATCAGAAGACATTTCGACGGGCAAATGGATAAGCGCCGCTCACGGGGAGCGGCGCGGTCGTGCGCCGGACGGCGACGCGGGCAGGGCGGCGCGCCGGCGGCACGTGGCCGGCCGGCATGCGGCGCCGCTCAGACGCTCGCGGTCTGGCGGATTTCCTGCAGCAGGTAGCCGAAGCCGCGCACCGTGACGATCTCGACACGGCACTGCTCGAGTTTCTTGCGCACGCGGTGCACGTAGACTTCGATCGCGGTGTCGCCGAGATCGCCGCCGAAATGCGTGAGGTGATCCTGCAGCTGGGCTTTGCTGACGACGCGGCCGTGGCGCAGCAGCAGCATTTCGAGCACGGCGAACTCGCGCGGCGACAGTTCGAGCGGCTTGTCGTCGTTGAAGATGCGGCGATCGACGCCCGACAGGCGGACGCCGCCGAGTGACACTTCCGGGCGCGGCATGTCGCTGTGCGGGCCGCTGCGACGCATCACCGCGCGGATGCGCGCTTCGAGCTCGGCCGGCTCGAACGGCTTGAGCATGTAGTCGTCGGCGCCGGAGTTCAGGCCCTGGATCCGGTCGTTCAGTTCGTCACGCGCGGTCAGCACGATCACGGGCGTGTGGCGGTTGGTCTGGCGGAAACGCGTGAGCAGCGTCATGCCGTCGATGCCCGGCAGGCCGAGGTCGAGGATCACGAGTTCGTGGCGATTTTGTGCCAGCGCCTGTTCGGCAAAGATGCCGTCATGCACCATGTCGACGGTGAAGCCAGCCTGCTCGAGGCTGCTCTGGATTCCGCGTGCGATGGGGCGGTCGTCTTCGATCAGAAGGAGTCGCATGAAGTTCGCTCAAGTACAATGGGTTGGCGGTTCAGGCACGCGGACAGCACGACGCCGTTTCCACAGGGGCGCCGCATCGCCTGACATCAAGCATGGCGGCCAGCGAACGATTAAATCCAATCATGTCCGATATTTCGATCCACGACCTCGAAGCCGCGATCAATTTCTGGCGCGCCCGCTCGCCATCGAGCGGCGACGAACTCAAACTCTGCGAAGAGGCCAGCGCGCTCTCCAAGCCGTATGCGCTGCTGATTGTACAGCGCGAAGGCGCGCTGCAACTGGAAGGTTTGGACCCCAAGGCGCGGAAAGCGTATGAGACTTACGTGCGCCTTAAGGATGGCTTGGAAAGCTGAAGGCTTTCGCTGAGTACATCCTAGAAAACGTTCAGCGAAATGAAAAGTTGGCGCGCCGCGCGTCGCAGGATGCGCGGCGGCAGCGGAAGACTCAGGCGGCCGGCTGGGTGTGCGCGCACACGTGGTCGATGAACTGCGCGAGCATGATGTCGCGCTCGGTCAGGCCGTGCGCGTCGTGGGTCGACAGCGTTATGTCGACACGGTTGTACACGTTGAACCATTCCGGATGATGGTTCATTTCCTGCGCCTTGATCGCGATACGCGTCATGAAGCCGAAGGCCTCGTTGAAATCGGCGAAGCGCAGGCTGCGCTGGATCGCGTCGCGGCCCGGCACGGCCGTCCAGTGCGACAGGCCTTCGAGCCGGGTCTTGCGTTCTTCTGATGTGAGCTTGTGAATCATGGTGCACCTCGTTCGGTAACTAACGGCGCTCGCGCGCGGGCAAAAGCCACGCGGCAAAGCCGGTACCGGTCATTGTTTCATAGTTGAGCGACGGGCATCCGGCGACGGGCATCCGGAGGCGGCCATCCGGTGAGAGGCGGGCGCCGGAGCCCGAATCATGCCGGCATGGCCTGCCGCGTTACGCCCGCGCCCCGTCCGGCCAAACTTCGCCCGTGCCGCGATGCAGCACGAGATCGTGCTCGAGCACCGCGCCGGCCGGGAACTCCGGCAGCGCGGCCAGCCGGTCGGCCAGCGCACGGCCGTCGACGTCGGCGAGCGCGAACAGCTGCGCGAAATCGTCGATCACGAAGTAGGTCCTCTGGAACGTGTCGATCCGGTACTGCGTGCGCATCACGCGCTCCAGGTCAAAGCCGAGCCGGTTCGGCGCCGCGCTTTCGAGGCTGTAGAGGCTCTCGCCCTTGCTCGACACGATCCCGGCACCGTAGATCGACAACCCGTTCGTGCCGTTCGGGTCGCGGATCAGCCCGAATTCCACCGTGTACCAGTAGAGGCGCGCAAGCCGCGCGAGCGCCGCTTCGTCGTCGGCGACCGCGAGCGCGGTGCGGCCGTAGGCCTGCATGTAGTCGGCGAACACCGGCTCGATCAGGAGCGGCACGTGGCCGAACAGGTCGTGGAAGCAGTCGGGTTCCTGCAGGTAGTCGAGCTGATCCGGGCGGCGCATCCACCAGGTGACCGGAAACCGCCGGTTCGCGAGGTGCTCGAAGAACACGCGATCGGGCACGAGGCCCGGCACCGCGACGATCTCCCAGCCGGTTGCCCGCGTCAGCTGACGGTTCACGTCGGCGAACGACGGCACGCGGTCGGCCGGCAGGTCGATCTTCCCGAGCCCGGTAATGAACGCATCGCATGCGCGTCCGCGCAGCAGCGCCGACTGGCGCGCATAGAGCTGCTGCCACACCGCGTGGTCGACCTGGCCGTAGCGTTCGAGCGGCTGGTCGATGGTGAAATCGGCGCGAGTTTCGAGGCCCGCGTCGAACTGCTCCTGCAGCTTCGCGGTGACGACGGTGGACATGATCAGGCTCTGCACGCTGTGGTTGGGAACCATGCAAGTGTAGAGCGGGCGACGTGCGGAATGGGCGCAAAGTTGGCGTGAATTCGAAGATTGATGCGATAATCGCGCATTAAAACACGAATCAATGCGGAGTCTGCTCATGCTGGAACTCGATCACTTCGATCTCGCGCTTCTCGACGTGCTGCAGCGCTTCGGCCGCGCGACGCACCAGCAGCTCGGCGAGGAGGTGCCGCTGTCGCCGTCGCAGATCGGCCGGCGGCTGCAGCGGCTCGAGGCGGCCGGCGTGATCGAAGGCTACCGCGTGATGTTGCGCCCCGAGAAGCTCGGGCTCGGCGTCACCGCGTTCACGAGCCTGAAGCTCAAGCACCACGGCGATTCGATCATCGAGCAGTTCCAGCAGCAGATCGACGTGCTGCCCGAGGTGCTCGAATGCCATGCGGTGGTCGGCGATGCGGATTACCTGCTGCGCATCGTCGCGCCAGATCTCAACGCGCTGTCGCAGTTCGTGATGAAGAAGCTGATGCGCGTGCCGGGCGTCGACAGTGTGCGCTCGAACATCGTGCTGACGACCTTCAAGCGCAACGGCGCGCTGCCGCTCGCGCATCTGGCGCCCGGCGCCGCGTGATGCGGCGGCCCGGCCGGCGGTGGAGCGCCGAATCCCGCCGCAGATAGGGCCGGATCAGACCGCTTCGGATTGCGCGTCGGCGTTCAGCAGGTCGACGTACGCGACCGCGACGAGATCGTCCTGCGCCACGCCGAGCTTCGCGAACACGTCATGCGCTTCGGCTTCGCCGCCGGCTTCGTCGTCGTCGGGGCCGAGCACCACTTCCAGTTCGATGAAATCGCCGAGGCCGTCGACGCGGTCGAGGTGAATCCGCGTGCGGCCGACGAGGTACACGTGCCGTTCCTTCGTCACGATCCCGCGCGTGGTCAGCGCGGTCGCGAGCAGCGAATGCATCGCGTCGGCGTTCGTCACCGGGCTGCGCGTGTAGTACGACGCCTTCGGGCCGTCGCGGTCGTCGCGCTGATAGAAGATCAGTTCGGCCGGCGTGCCGTCCTCGAAGCGGCGCAGCTTCAGCCGGCCGCGCGGCACGTCGTAGAAGAAATCCTGCTGGCGGTAGAAAAGCGGTGCTTCGGTGGCGAGCGTAGCCGCCTGTTCGCGCAGCCGGTCGAATTCACGGGCGCGGGCTTTGATCTCGATGTTGCGGGCCATGCGGGTCTCCTTCAATCAGGGATCTCGCGGTGTGCGAACGCACAATCTAGCAAAAAGCCCGCGATGCTGGCGTGACGAGCCACCGGGACGCGGCGACGCGACGCGGGGCGGGTGATGCGGGTGATGCGGGTGATGTGGGCGATGCGGGTGATGTGGGCGATGCGGGTGATGCGGGTGATGTGGGTGATGTGGGTGATGTGGGTGATGCGGGCGATGCGGGTGATGCGGGTGATGCGGGTGATGCGGATGATGCGGGTGATGCGGATGATGCGGCGATCAGGCGATCAGGCGATCAGGCGATCAGGCGATCAGGCGATCAGGCGATCAGGCGATCAGGCGATCAGGCGATCAGGCGGCGGATCTGGCACCGAATCTGGCGCCGAATCCCGGCACGTGAGCGGCCGCATCGACATCAGCCGCCCTCATATCGCCCATTGGGACTCGATCAGCCGCAGCGCGGCCGCGATCGCCGGCTCGTCGCGCCGCTCGGCGAGCGTCACGAACGTCAGTTCGGTCGGCACCGTCACGCCTTCGACGATCGTCAGCGCATGCGCATGCGCTTCGGCCAGCGCGGTCGAGTCGCGTGCGAGCGTCAAGCCGATTCCGGATTTCACGAGGTCGAGCATCGACTGCTCCTGGTCGACCTCGGCAACCTTGACCGGCTGCGCGCCGGCCGCCGCGAAGCGCCGCGACAGCAGCCGGTGATGCGCGGACGCGGGCGGCGTCCAGATCCACGGCAGCGCGGCGAGCGCGCGCCAGTCGTGCGCGCGCTGCACACGCTCCTTCCAGCCGGCCGGCGCCAGCACGCGATACTGGAAATGCGTGAGCGTGACCGTGTGGAACAGCATCTCGTCGCGCGGATCGTCCTCGCCCGGCCGGCCGATGTAGTAGCCGACGTCGAGCGCCTGCGCATGTATCTGCTCGAGTACCCACCCTGACATCCCGTGCCGCAGCGCCGTCTCGATCTGCGGATGGGTTTCGACCAGCGCGCGCAGGAAGCCGCCGAGCCGCAGGAAACCGGGATCGAGGATCGTGCCGATCCGCAGCCGGCCGCGCACTTCATGGCGCAGCGCGGCCGCGGCGCGCTGCACGTCGGCGGCCGCGGCGAGCGCGCGCTCCGCGTGCGGCAGCAGCGTCTGGCCGTCGCGCGTGAGCGCGAGCCCGCGCGACGTGCGCGTGAACAGCGTGATGCCGAGCGTTTCCTGCAGATGCTTGATCTGCAGGCTGACGGCCGGCTGCGTCAGGTGCAGCTGCACGGCCGCGCGCGTCAGGTTGCCTTCGCGGGCCACCGTCGCGAACGCACGGAGCAGGGTGAGATCCATCGTCGTGATATGAGCGCAGCTTATAACGCAGTTCAGCATAACTCATTGGATCGACGGCCGGGCCGCGGAGTACGCTTCATCGATCGCGTCGCCCGCGGCGCACCCTGCTGAAAACGCCGTGCGCGAGCGCGCTGCGCGGCGTACAACAAGGAAGAAGACGCAAGGAGACATGTCGTGAGTACTCAACGTACGCTCGAGGGCGAATTCGATTACGTGATCGTCGGCGCGGGCACCGCGGGCTGCGTGCTCGCGAACCGCCTGACCGAGAATCCCGACATCCGCGTGCTGTTGCTCGAGGCGGGCGGCAAGGACGACTATCACTGGATCCACATCCCGGTCGGCTATCTATACTGCATCGGCAATCCGCGCACCGACTGGCTGTACAAGACGCAGCCCGAGGCGGCGCTCAACGGCCGCGCGCTGTCGTATCCGCGCGGCCGCGTGCTCGGCGGCTGCTCGTCGATCAACGGGATGATCTACATGCGCGGCCAGCGCGAGGATTACGACAGCTGGGCGCAGGAAACCGGCGACGCCGGCTGGTCGTGGGACAGCGTGCTGCCGATCTTCAAGCGCAGCGAAGACCACCACGCGGGCGCGAGCGATGCGCACGGCGCGGGCGGCTACTGGCGCGTCGAGAAGCAGCGGCTGCGCTGGGAGATCCTCGAATCGTTCGCGCAGGCCGCGCAGCAGACGGGCATCCCCGCGACCGACGATTTCAACCACGGCGACAACACCGGGGTCGGCTATTTCGAGGTGAACCAGAAGCGCGGCGTGCGCTGGAATACGTCGAAGGCGTTCCTGCGGCCCGCGATGACGCGCCCGAACCTGACCGTCATCACCGGCGCGCACGCGCAGCGCGTGATCTTCGACGGGCGGCGCGCGGTCGGCGTCGAGTATCGCGGCGGCGGCACCGACTACGTCGCGCACGCGAGCGCCGAAGTGCTGCTGACCGCCGGCGCGGTGAATTCGCCGCAGTTGCTCGAACTGTCGGGCATCGGTGCGGGCGCACGACTGCAGGCGCTCGGCATCGACGTCGTGCAGGATCTGCCCGGCGTCGGCGAGAACCTGCAGGATCACCTGCAGTTGCGGATGGCGTTTCGCGTCGATGGCGTGCGCACGCTCAACACGCTATCCGCGCACTGGTGGGGCAAGCTGATGATCGGCGCCGAATATGCGCTGCTGCAGCGCGGGCCGATGTCGATGGCGCCGTCGCAGCTCGGCGCGTTCGCGAAGTCCGATCCGGACGATCCCGCGCTCACGCGCCCCGATCTCGAATATCACGTGCAGCCGCTGTCGCTCGAGCGCTTCGGCGAGCCGCTGCACGGGTTCAACGCCTTTACGGCGTCGGTCTGCCATCTGCGGCCGAGCTCGCGCGGCAGCGTGCACATCGCGAGCGCCGATGCGGGCGTGGCGCCGTCGATCGCGCCGAACTATCTGTCGACCGACCACGATCGTCATGTCGCCGCGAACGCGCTGCGTCTCACGCGCCGGATCGCGTCCGCGCCGGCGCTCGCACGCTATCGTCCGGAGGAGATCCTGCCGGGCACGCAGTATCGGACCGAAGCCGAACTGATCGATGCGGCGGGCGCGGTCGGCACCACGATCTTCCATCCGGTCGGCACGTGCCGGATGGGGCGCGTGGACGACGAGCGGGCCGTCGTCGACAGCCGGTTGCGCGTGCGCGGCATCGCGGGGCTGCGGATCGTCGATGCATCGGTGATGCCGTTCATTACGTCGGGCAACACGAATTCGCCGACGCTGATGATCGCCGAGCGCGCGAGCGACATGATCCGCGCCGATCGACGCGCGGCGCAGGAAGCGACGCACGTGCGAACGGAAGCGTCGGTGACGGCTGCGTGACACCACGCTGACATCCACGACAGCGGGCTGCCATTCAGCCGCCTGCTGATTCGCGATGCGAAGCACGCCGAAGCGAGCGGATCGCACCGGATTGGTGAGATAAGCGTGCATCGCGTGCGTGCGTTCGCGCAGGCACGCGCGATGCGCATGCGAGTGCCGATGATGCGCGTGTCAAAAAAACCCGTCGAAAATTCGCGAAGCGCCGCATCGGATAGGGCGTCAGCCCTATAAGTGCAAATCCCGATGATTGCACTGCACCAACGGGGCGACAATGTTGCGCAATGTGCATACGCGTCGGCGCGGGAGACCACCCTCGATGCGTGATACGGCGTCCGGGGACAGCCCGCTCATCCGCAGCCAGTTCGCGGTCGCTTGCGCGAATCTTCCCGGTGGTTCGCCTGACTTCGTACGGAAGGGAACATGATTCTCGGCGACACGATTCTCGAAACACGCGGACTGACGAAGGAATTCAGGGGCTTCACCGCCGTGAACGGTGTCAACTTGCGTGTGCGCCGCGGTGCGATCCATGCGTTGATCGGACCGAACGGCGCGGGCAAGACCACCTGCTTCAACCTGCTGACCAAGTTCCTGACACCGACGGCCGGTCAGATCGTCTTCAACGGCATCGACATCACCGACGAGCGCCCCGCGCAGGTCGCCCGCCGCGGCATCATCCGTTCATTCCAGATCTCGGCGGTATTCCCGCACCTGAGCCCGCTGCAGAACGTGCGCATCGGCCTGCAGCGCTCGCTCGGCACCGAATTCCATTTCTGGCGCAGCGAGCGCACGCTGAAGCGGCTCGACGATCGCGCGATGGACCTGCTCACGCAGGTCGGCCTCACCGATTTCGCACACGTGCCGACCGTCGAGCTCGCATATGGCCGCAAGCGCGCGCTCGAGATCGCGACGACGCTCGCGATGGAACCCGAACTGATGCTGCTCGACGAGCCCACGCAAGGGATGGGCCATGAGGACGTCGACCGCGTGACCGCGCTGATCAAGAAGGTCGCGAGCGGCCGCACGATCCTGATGGTCGAGCACAACATGAACGTGATCGCCGGCATCTCCGACACGATTACCGTCCTGCAGCGCGGCGAGGTGCTGGCCGAAGGCTCGTATGCGGAGGTGTCGAAGAATCCGCTCGTGATCGAAGCCTATATGGGCAGCGCCGACGCGGCGCTCGCGGGGGCGCACGCATGAAGCGCAGCGAACGGGAGGAACGCGAATTGAGCGGCGTCGAGAGCGGCACGCCCGCGCTGGAGATCACGGGCCTCGAGGCCTGGTACGGGGAATCCCACATACTGCACGGTGTCGACCTGAGCGTTCATCGCGGCGAGGTCGTGACGCTGCTCGGCCGCAACGGCGCGGGCCGCACCACGACGCTGCGCGCGATCATGGGCCTCACCGGCCGCCGCAGCGGGTCGATCAAGGTTGCGGGAAACGAAACGATCGGCCTCGCGACGCACCGCATCGCGCATTTCGGCGTCGGCTATTGCCCGGAGGAGCGCGGGATCTTCTCGAGCCTGTCGTGCGAGGAGAACCTGATGCTGCCGCCGCTGATCGGGCCGCGCGAGCATGCGATGCCGCTCGACGAGATCTACGCGATGTTCCCGAATCTCGCGTCGCGCCGGCAGAGCCAGGGCACGCGGCTGTCCGGCGGCGAGCAGCAGATGCTCGCGGTGGCGCGGATCCTGCGCACCGGCGCGAACCTGCTGCTGCTCGACGAAATCTCCGAAGGCCTCGCGCCGGTGATCGTGCAGGCGCTCGCGCGGATGATCGTCGCGCTGAAGGCGCGCGGCTACACGGTCGTGATGGTCGAACAGAATTTCCGCTTTGCCGCGCCGCTCGCCGACCGCTTCTACGTGATGGAGCATGGCCGCATCGTCGAGCATTTCCGTGCATCCGAACTGGAAGGCAAGATGCCGATCCTTCACGACCTGCTCGGGGTGTGACGCCGCCCTGTTTCCCTTGCCGCTAGCCGTGGCGGCTCTCGAATAACCACAACGCATCAGAAGAACAGGAGACGTCAATGAAAATGAAGACCCTCGCACAAGCCTGTCTCGCGCTCGCGACCGCCGCGTTCACCGCCGGCGCCGCGCATGCCGCGGATACCGTGAAGATCGGTTTCGTCACCGACATGTCGGGACTGTATTCGGACATTGACGGCCAGGGCGGCCTCGAGGCGATCCGCATGGCCGTCGCCGATTTCGGCGGCAAGGTGCTCGGCAAGCCGATCGAGGTCGTCTATGCCGACCACCAGAACAAGGCGGACATCGCCGCGTCGAAGGCGCGCGAATGGATGGATCGAGGCGGTCTCGACCTGCTCGTCGGCGGCACGAATTCGGGGACGGCGCTGGCGATGGCCAAGCTCGCCGCGGAGAAGAAGAAGGTCTACATCAACATCGGTGCGGGCGCGGACACGCTGACGAACGAGGAGTGCACGCCGTACACGGTGCACTATGCGTACGACACGATGGCGCTCGCGAAAGGCACCGGCTCGGCGGTGGTGAAGCAGGGCGGCAAGACGTGGTTCTTCCTGACCGCCGACTACGCGTTCGGCAAGGCGCTCGAGAAGAACACGTCGGACGTCGTGAAGGCGAACGGCGGACAGGTGCTGGGTGCGGTACGGCATCCGCTGTCCGCGTCGGATTTCTCGTCGTTCCTGCTGCAGGCGCAATCGTCGAAGGCGCAGATCCTCGGCCTCGCGAATGCGGGCGGCGACACGATCAACGCGATCAAGGCCGCGAAGGAATTCGGCATCACGAAGACGATGAAGCTCGCCGGGCTGCTGATGTTCATCAACGACGTGCACAGCCTCGGCCTCGAAACGACGCAGGGCCTCGTGCTGACCGACAGCTGGTACTGGAACCGCGATGCGGCATCGCGCCAGTGGGCGCAGCGCTACTTCGGCAAGATGAAGAAGATGCCGTCGAGCCTGCAGGCGGCCGACTACTCGTCGGTGACGACCTACCTGAAGGCCGTGCAGGCGGCCGGCACGACCGACTCCGACAAGGTGATGGCCGAGCTCAAGAAGATGAAGATCAACGACTTCTACGCGAAGGGCGCCATCCGCCAGGACGGCAGCATGATTCACGACATGTACCTGATGGAAGTGAAGAAGCCGTCGGAGTCGAAGGAGCCGTGGGACTACTACAAGGTGCTCGCGACGATTCCGGGCGACCAGGCGTTCGGCACCAAGAAGGAATCGCGCTGCGCGCTGTGGAAGTGAGCGCGACGTAGCGGCATGGCGGCGCCCTGCGGCGGCCGCGGCGATGTGCTCGCTGCGCCGCTCGCGTGCGCCGCGGCCTGAAGGTTGCGCACGCAACGAAACTCATACTGACGGCTAAGTCGATGGAAATCTTTGGCATTCCGTTGCCGGCGATGCTGAGCCAGTTGCTGCTCGGGCTCGTCAACGGCTCGTTCTACGCGATCCTGAGCCTCGGGCTCGCGGTGATCTTCGGGCTGCTCAACGTGATCAACTTCGCGCACGGCGCGCTGTTCATGCTGGGCGCGATGCTCGCGTGGATGGGGCTGTCGTACCTCGGGTTGCCGTACTGGGCAATGCTCGCGCTCGCGCCGTTGATCGTCGGCGCGTTCGGGATCCTGGTCGAGCGTTCGATGCTGCGCTGGCTGTACAAGCTCGATCACCTGTACGGGCTGTTGCTCACGTTCGGCCTCACGCTCGTCGTCGAAGGCGTGTTCCGCTCGATCTACGGCTCGTCCGGCCAGCCGTACGACGTGCCGTCGCAGCTGTCCGGCGCGACCAATCTCGGCTTCATGTTCCTGCCGAACTACCGCGCGTGGGTGGTCGTCGCGTCGCTCGCGGTGTGTCTCGCGACCTGGTTCGTGATCGAGAAGACGCGCCTGGGCGCCTATCTGCGCGCCGGTACCGAGAACCCGAAGCTCGTCGAGGCGTTCGGCGTGAACGTGCCGATGATGATCACGCTCACCTACGGCTTCGGCGTCGCGCTCGCGGCGTTTGCCGGCGTGCTCGCCGCGCCGGTGATCCAGGTGTCGCCGCTGATGGGCCAGCCGATGATCATCACCGTGTTCGCGGTGGTCGTGATCGGCGGGATGGGCTCGATCCTCGGCTCGATCATCACGGGGCTGCTGCTCGGCGTGATCGAGGGCTTCACGCGCGTGTTCTATCCGGAAGCGTCGGCCACGGTCGTGTTCGTGATCATGGCGATCGTGCTACTGATCCGCCCGGCGGGCCTGTTCGGCAAGGAAAAATGATGCAGAGAAAAGTGCTCTACGGCGTGCTGCTCGCCGCACTGCTCGCCGCGCCGTTCATCGGCGCGTATCCGGTCTTCGTGATGAAGGTGCTCACGTTCGCGCTGTTCGCGGCCGCGTTCAACCTGCTGATCGGCTATACAGGGCTGCTGTCGTTCGGCCATGCGATGTTCCTCGCGACCGCCGGCTACGGCACCGGTTATGCGATCCAGACGCTCGGCTTCACGCCGGAGCTCGGCGTGCTCGTCGGCACGTTCGCCGCGACGCTGCTCGGGCTCGTCGTCGGCCTGTTCGCGATCCGGCGGCAGGGCATCTACTTCGCGATGATCACGCTCGCGTTCGCGCAGATGGTCTACTTCATCTACCTCCAGGCGCCGTTCACGCGCGGCGAGGACGGCCTGCAGGGCGTGCCGCGCGGACACCTGTTCGGGCTCGTCGACCTGTCGAACGACGTCGCGCTCTACTACGTCGTGCTCGCGGTGATCGTTGCGGCGTGCGCGTTCATCGTGCGAATCGTGCACTCGCCGTTCGGCCAGGTGCTCGTCGCGATCAAGGAGAACGAGGCGCGTGCGATCTCGCTCGGCTACGACACCGATCGCTTCAAGCTGCTCGCGTTCATCCTGTCGGCCGGGCTCGCGGGGCTGGCCGGTTCGCTGAAGGTGCTGGTGCTCGGCTTCGAGACGCTGTCCGACGCGCACTGGACGATGTCGGGCCTCGTCGTGCTGATGACGCTCGTCGGCGGGATGGGCACGCTGTTCGGGCCGTTGCTCGGCGCGGCGCTGATCGTCGCGCTGGAGGACCGGCTCGGCGACATCGGCGAATGGCTCGCGTCAGCCACCGGCATCGGCTGGTTCCACTCGCTCGGCGAATCGGCGACGATCGTCACGGGGCTGATCTTCATCGCGTGCGTGCTGGCATTCCGGCGCGGGATCGTGGGCGAGATGGTCGCGCGGGTGAAGACGCTCAGGCCATCCTGAATGCATCGCGTCGGTGCGGCGGGTGGAATGCACGGTTGATGCAAGGCTGATGCGAAGCACCATCCGGCACGGCCGGGAAGGGCGTTTCGGCGGCCTCCGGCCGGTGCCGCGCGGCAGGGCTGGTGCCCCATTTTCGTGCGGCGATGCACCATAGGGGTAAATGCTAAGTTGTCGCAGCATGAAAGGTCCTTTAATCTTCGTTCAGTTCTGATGCACCGCGAAACGAATTTGCAGGTGGAGAACGAGGAGACAATCGAGGCACAAAGTGCCCGGACCCCAAAGCGCTGTTGGACGGAATCCAACAGCGCTTTTTCATTTGTGCGCGCGAATTTCCCTCGATGCTGCACGGGAGCGGCGCCGCGTTCCGCGCGCCCGTATTCAGCTTCGCACTGCCCACGCTTCACCCCGTCCCCCGTTTTTGTCACGCCTGCCGGTCGATCGCCGCTGGCGCGCAGCCGCGTGCATGCCGTCCGGGCTTACCCGGTTGGCGTGCGCAAAATGCGTCCGTTACACTCAGCTTTCGCCGACCGCACGGTCGGGAAAATCGGTCGGCAGTTCTCCTACAAGCAAAATGCAGAAGAGGGAGTACGGTTGGATGAGAAGCGCAGGACGATGGATCGGGGCACGAGGGGCGGCTGGCGCCGCTCGTACGGGGTGGGCGGCGCATGGTTATGCCCGCGCTTTCGCGAGCCGCTCCGAGGCCGGTATGCGCGCTCCGGCGCGGTTGGCCGGCACGAGTGTTTCTCCGGTCGTTGCGTTCGCATCTACATGAACTGCCGCTCTTCCGATCTTGCGCCGGCGACACGCGTGGCCGAATCCGCTTCGGCCGGTCGGCCCGCCGGCGATCGTTGCCTGCGCATCGATCGCCTTTCCCGCAAGCCCGCATTTCCGCGCTTGCTTCATCCTGACGACATTGCGGCCGCGCATCGTGACGGTCGAACGACCGCTTCGGAATACGCGGCGGCGCACGCGCGCGTTTCACGGGAAAACGAGCGTAGGCGCGGCAGGGCGAGATAGTTAAATTATTAACTTGTTTGAGGGCCGGGAGCCGCCCGAGCGACCCGTGGATTTTTCGAGCAGCGTTTGGAGACAACATAAATGAAGATGAATCGATGGATGGAGGTTCTGCTTGCCGCGGGCCTCGTGTGTGCGGCGGCCACGGCGTCGGCACAGGTGAAGATCGGCGTGACGCTGTCGGCCACCGGGCCGGCCGCATCGCTCGGGATTCCGGAAAAGAACACGATCGCGCTGCTGCCGAAGGAAATCGCGGGCCAGAGTGTCCAGTACATCGTGCTCGACGATGCGTCCGACACGAGCCGTGCGGTGCAGAACGTGCGCAAGCTGATCGACGAGGATCACGTCGACGCGATCATCGGTTCGTCCGTCACGCCGAATTCGCTCGCGATGCTCGATCCGGTGTCGCAGGGCAAGACGCCGACGATCTCGCTCGCGGCGAGCGCGCAGATCATCGCGCCGATGGACGCGAAGCGCGCGTGGATGTTCAAGGTGCCGCAGAACGACCAGCTGATGGCCGACGCGATCGCCGGCTACATGGCGAAGCACGGCGTGAAGACGATCGGCTTCATCGGCTTCGCCGACGCGTACGGCGACAGTTGGTACAACACGTTCAACGCGGCCGCGACGAAGAACGGGCTGAAGGTCGTGTCGAACGAGCGCTACAACCGCACCGATGCGTCGGTGATGGGGCAGGTGCTGAAGCTGCTGGGCTCGAATCCCGACGCGGTGCTGATCGCCGGCTCCGGCACGCCGGCCGCGCTGCCGGCCAAGACGCTCAAGGAGCGCGGCTACAAGGGCAAGGTGTACCAGACGCACGGCGTCGCGAACAACGACTTCCTGCGCGTGTGCGGTAAGGATTGCGAAGGCGAGATCCTGCCGGCCGGCCCGGTGCTCGTGACCGACCAGCTGCCGGATTCGAATCTGGTGAAGAAGCCGGCGCTCGGCTACAAGGCTGCGTACGAGAAGGCGTACGGCGCGGGCTCGCTGTCGACCTTCGGCGGCCATGCGTGGGATGCGGGGCTGCTGCTGCAGCGTGCGATTCCCGACGCGCTGAAGAAGGGCCAGCCGGGCACCGAGGCGTTCCGCGAGGCGCTGCGCGCATCGCTCGAGAGCGTGAAGAACCTGCCTGTATCGCACGGCGTGATCAACATGACGTCGACCGACCACAACGGCTTCGACACGCGTGCGCGCGTGATGGTGCAGATCGTCGAGGGCAAGTGGAAGCTGCAGGCCGAGTAAGCATCACGTGAAACCGGCGGGCGCGGCGCGAACGGCGCCGTGCGCGCCGTCGGCAGCGCGGCGGGCCTGGCGGCCCGCGTTCGCGCCGCATGGAGTGTCCGGGAAGCCGCCGCACGACGCCTGACCTTCCGGTCTTGCCGTCCGCGTGCGCGGCCGCCCCCGTCGCCGATTCTCCGCAGCATTCTCGATACACGAAACGTATGGATTTCTCGATTGCGGCGATCCTCGCGCAAGACGGCATCACGACCGGCGCCATTTATGCATTGCTGTCGCTGGCGCTCGTGCTGGTGTTTTCCGTCACGCGGGTGATCTTCATTCCCCAGGGCGAATTCGTCGCCTACGGCGCGCTCACGCTTGCGGCGTTGCAGGCGCAGAAATTTCCCGCTACGTGCTGGCTGTTGTTCGTGATGGGCATCGCGTGCTTCATGCTGGAAGTCGGCGGCCTGGTCCGTCATCGCGAACGCCGCCATCAGCTCGGCCGTACGCTCGCGACGCTGGGGAGCCGCTACGTGCTGCTGCCGCTTGCGGTGTTCGCGCTCACGCGCAGCTTTGCCGCGCAGCCGTTGCCGATGCTCGCGCAGATCGCACTGACGCTCGCGATCGTCGTGCCGATGGGGCCGTTCGTCTACCGGCTCGTCTACCAGCCGATCGCCGAAGGCACGACGCTGCTGCTGCTGATCGTGTCGGTCGCGGTCCATTTCGCGATGGTCGGCCTCGGGCTCGTGATGTTCGGCGCGGAAGGCTCGCGTACCAACGGATTCGCGGACGCGTCGCTGTCCGTCGGCAGCATGACGGTGTCGGTGCAGAGCATTCTCGTGGTCGTGACCGCGCTGGTGCTGATCGGTGCGCTGTACGTGTACTTCGGTCGCACGATCGCCGGCAAGGCACTGCGCGCGACGTCGGTGAACCGGCTCGGCGCGCGGCTCGTCGGCATCGGCACGACCGAAGCCGGGCGGCTGGCGTTCACGCTGGCAGCGGGGCTCGGCGTGCTGTCCGGCATCCTCGTCGGTCCGCTGACGACCATCTATTACGACTCCGGCTTCCTGATCGGCCTGAAGGGCTTCGTCGGCGCGATCATCGGCGGGCTGGTCAGCTATCCGCTCGCGGCGGCCGGCTCGCTGCTCGTCGGCGTGCTCGAATCGTATTCGTCGTTCTGGGCGAGCGCGTACAAGGAAGTGATCGTGTTCACGCTGATCATCCCGGTGCTGCTGTGGCGCAGTTTCGCGACGCCGCATGCGGAAGAGGAAGAGGAGTGACACGATGAAGACGATGGTACGGAACAAGACCTTCTGGGTGTTTCTCGTGGTGCTGTTCGCGCTGCCGGTGCTGCCCGGCGCGCTGCAGGTGCCCGAATACTGGATCACGCTGCTGAACTACATCGGCCTCTACGCGATCGTCGCGATCGGGCTCGTGCTGCTGACGGGTGTCGGCGGGATGACGAGTTTCGGGCAGGCCGCGTTCGTCGGCATCGGCGCGTATGCGACGGCGTTCCTGACGACGCGATACGGCGTGTCGCCGTGGCTCGCGCTGATCGTCGGCGTCGTGCTGACGGCGCTCGTCGCGCTCGTGCTGGGTGCGGTCACGATGCGCCTGTCCGGGCACTTCCTGCCGCTCGGCACGATCGCGTGGGGCCTCGCGCTGTTCTATCTGTTCGGTAACCTCGAGCTGCTCGGCAAGTACGACGGGATCAACGGGATTCCGGCGCTGAACCTGTTCGGCATCGAGCTCGGAAGCGGCCGCAGCCTGTACTTCCTGATCTGGGCCGTCGTGCTGGCGGCGATCGTGTCGGTGCAGAACCTGCTCAACAGCCGCCCCGGCCGCGCGATCCGCGCGCTGCGCGGCGGAGGCGTGATGGCCGAGGCGATGGGGGTGAACACCGCATGGATGCGCGTCGTGATCTTCGTCTACGCGGCCGTGCTCGCCGCGGTATCGGGCTTCCTGTACGCGCATCTGCAGCGCGCGGTGAACCCGACCCCGTTCGGACTGAACCACGGGATCGAATTTCTGTTCATGGCCGTGGTCGGCGGCGTGTCGCACGTGTGGGGCGCGGTGCTCGGCGCGGCGATCCTCACCGTGCTGCAGGACTACCTGCAGACGCTGCTGCCGAAGCTGCTCGGCTCGGAAGGCAACTTCGAGATCATCGTGTTCGGCGTGCTGATGGTGCTGCTGCTGCAGTACGCGCGCCAGGGCGTGTGGCCGTTCGTCGCGAAGCTGTTTCCGCGCGGGCCGCGCGCACATGTGCCCGACCAGGCCGATCCGATGCCGCAGCGTGCGAAACCGGTGGCCGGCGAGCCGCTGCTTGTCGTCGACAACGCGCGCAAGCAATTCGGCGGGCTGGTGGCCGTCAACGACGTCAGTTTCGACGTGAAGGCGGGGCAGATCATCGGTCTGATCGGCCCGAACGGCGCCGGCAAGTCGACCACCTTCAACCTCGTGACCGGCGTGCTCCAGCCGACCGGCGGCGCGATCACGTTCCGCGGCGAGCGGATCGACGGGCTCACGTCGCGTCAGATCGTCCGGCGGGGGATCGGCCGTACGTTCCAGCACGTGAAGCTGCTGCCGACGATGACGGTGCTCGAGAATGTCGCGATCGGCGCGCATCTGCGCGGTCATACGGGCGTGTGGCGCAGCATCGCGCGGCTCAACGCGCACGAGGAGGCGCAACTGCTCGCCGAAGCGGCACGACAGATCCGCCGCGTCGGGCTCGAAAAGCACATGTACGACGAAGCGGGCAGCCTCGCGCTCGGCCAGCAGCGGATTCTCGAAATCGCACGCGCGCTGTGCTGCGACCCGACGCTGCTGCTGCTCGACGAGCCGGCCGCCGGGCTGCGCTACCAGGAGAAGCAGCAACTCGCCGATCTGCTGCGGCGCCTGAAGGCCGAAGGGATGAGCGTGTTGCTCGTGGAACATGACATGGATTTCGTGATGAACCTCACCGACCGGCTGGTGGTGATGGAATTCGGCACGCGGATCGCGGAAGGACTGCCGCAGGACGTGCAGCAGGATCCGGCGGTGCTCGAAGCGTATCTGGGCGGGGTGGAGTGATGACGGTGGACACGACGATGCCGATTCTCGAGGTGCGTGGACTGGCGGTCCGGTACGGGAAAGTCGAGGCGCTGCACGGTGCGGCGATCAAGGTGGGCGCGGGGCAGATCGTCAGCGTGATCGGCCCGAACGGTGCCGGCAAGTCGACGATGCTGAATGCGATCATGGGCGCGTTGCCCGTGACCGGGCATGCGTCGGGCGCGGTCATGTACCGCGGCAACGACGTGGGCGCGCTGCCGGTCGAGCAGCGCGTCGCGCGCGGGATGTGCCTCGTGCCGGAAAAACGCGAGCTGTTCAGCACGATGACGGTCGAGGACAACCTCGTGCTGGGCGCGTATCGCCGCAAGCTCGCGGGCGAGTCGAACTTCCTCGACCAGCTCGATCATGTGTTTGCGCTGTTTCCGCGGCTCAAGGAGCGGCGCAAGCAGGCGGCCGGTACGCTGTCGGGCGGTGAGCGGCAGATGCTTGCGGTGGGCCGCGCGCTGATGGGCAAACCCGACCTGCTGATGCTCGATGAGCCGAGCCTCGGGCTGGCGCCGCTGATCGTGAAGGAGATTTTTCATATCATCAGCGCGTTGCGCGGCACAGGCGTCGCGACGCTGCTGATCGAGCAGAACGCGCGGGCGGCACTGCAGATCTCGGACTATGGTTACGTACTGGAGACGGGTGAGTTGGCGCTGGAAGGGCCGGCGGCCGAGCTGGCACAAAATCCGCGCGTGATCGAAACGTACCTCGGGTTGGCGAAGAAGATGGCTTGATGGTTAGGGCGGGTGGCGGGAAACGGGCGGCGTGTTTCACGTGAAACACGCCGTTTTTGTTTTCGGGGGCGGGGCGATGCTCCGACGAATCGGGTTTGGGGATAAGTGCCGGAGCATCCAGCCGAAGCGCTGTGATCCGGCGGGTGGGTTGCACAGGGTAACGAGCGTTGTCTGCACGACAACCCGCTATTGCCGTGAGACAAACGGCACAGGGGATAAGTATGGGGCGACGGATCGGAAATACTGTGAAGGCGGCAGCGATGTCGGGTCTCGCGAGCCGCCGCCCACCGCGGTTCTGCACAGCTTGACGGTGTGCGTCGAGTTCGCGGCGGCGTCGCCGTGGCAGGGGTGGACCGCACAGCTAGGCCAATCGGCCAAAAAAACGACGAAATGAACCGGCCCTACCATTCGGATGGCCTTCGGGTGAAAAGCGAACCCGCTATAATTCGCCCCATACATTTCTCAGATAGGTTCGTGCGCAGTCCTGTGCACGGAATCCACCATGCTTTTTCCCACAGAATTTGACGTCATCGTTGTCGGTGGCGGGCACGCCGGCACGGAAGCCGCGTTGGCATCGGCCCGTATGGGCGCGAAGACGCTGCTGCTGACCCATAACATCGAAACGCTCGGGCAGATGAGCTGCAATCCGTCGATCGGCGGCATTGGCAAGGGCCATCTGGTCAAGGAAGTCGATGCGCTCGGCGGCGCGATGGCTGCCGCGACAGACGAGAGCGGTATTCAGTTCCGGATCCTCAATTCGTCGAAGGGCCCGGCCGTGCGTGCGACGCGCGCTCAGGCCGACCGCATCCTCTACAAGGCCGCGATCCGCCATCGGCTCGAGAATCAGCCGAACCTATGGCTGTTCCAGCAGGCAGTGGACGACCTGATGGTCGAAGGCGACCGTGTGGTCGGCGCCGTCACGCAGATCGGCATCCGCTTCCGTGCGCGTGCGGTGGTGCTGACGGCAGGTACGTTCCTCGACGGCAAGATCCACGTCGGTCTGAACAACTATACGGGCGGTCGCGCGGGCGATCCGGCGGCCGTGTCGTTGTCAGCGCGCCTGAAGGAGCTGAAGCTACCGCAGGGCCGCCTGAAGACCGGTACGCCGCCGCGTATCGACGGCCGCTCGATCGACTTTTCGAAGCTGGACGAGCAGCCGGGCGACCTCGATCCGATTCCCGTGTTCTCGTTCCTGGGCCGCGCTGATCAGCATCCGCAGCAGCTGCCGTGCTGGGTCACGCATACGAACGAGCGCACGCACGACATCATTCGCGGCGGCCTCGACCGTTCGCCTATGTATACAGGCGTGATCGAAGGTGTCGGCCCGCGTTACTGCCCGTCGATCGAGGACAAGATTCACCGGTTCGCGTCGAAGGAATCGCACCAGATCTTCCTCGAGCCGGAAGGGTTGACGACCAACGAGTTCTATCCGAACGGGATTTCGACGAGCCTGCCGTTCGACGTGCAACTCGAACTCGTGCACTCGATGCGCGGCCTCGAGAACGCGCACATCCTGCGCCCCGGCTACGCGATCGAGTACGACTACTTCGATCCGCGCGCGCTGAAGGCGTCGCTCGAGACGAAGGCGATCAACGGGCTGTTCTTTGCGGGCCAGATCAACGGTACGACCGGCTACGAAGAAGCGGCCGCGCAAGGCCTGCTGGCCGGCCTGAACGCTGGCCGCTACGTGCAGGAGAAGGACGCATGGTGCCCGCGTCGCGACCAGGCCTACCTTGGCGTGCTGGTCGACGACCTTGTCACGCGCGGCGTGGCCGAGCCGTACCGGATGTTCACGAGCCGTGCGGAATACCGCTTGAGCCTGCGCGAAGACAACGCGGACATGCGTCTGACCGAGATCGGTCGCGAGCTGGGGCTCGTCGACGACGCGCGCTGGGACGCATTCAGCCGGAAGCGCGACGCTGTTTCACGTGAAACCGAACGCCTGAAGTCGACGTGGGTCACGCCGAAGACGCTGCCTCCGGAAGAGGCAACGGCTTTGCTCGGTAAGGCGATCGATCACGAGTACAGCCTCGCCGAACTGCTGCGCCGCCCGGGCATCAGCTACGACGGCGTGTGCAGCCTGAAGGGTGGCGAATGCGCGCCGGCCGAACCGCTGGCCGACGATCCGGTGCTGCTCGAGCAGATCAAGGAGCAGGTCGAGATCGGCATCAAGTACCAGGGCTATATCGAGCGACAGGCGAGCGAGATCGAGCGCAACGATGCGAACGAGAACACGCGCCTGCCGGACGGCATCGACTACCGCGAGGTTCGCGGCCTGTCGTTCGAAGTAAGCCAGAAGCTCAACGAGTTCCGGCCGGAAACGATCGGCCAGGCATCGCGGATCTCGGGCGTCACGCCGGCTGCGATCTCGCTGCTGATGGTGCACCTGAAGCGCCGTGGCCTAGGTCGTCGTAACGGCACCGCCGCCGAGGCGACGGAGCAGGGGGACGGCACCGTCCCGACGCAACAATGACGGCGCGTCGCGCGCCGGCGGTTAATCGGGACGTACTTGAACAGATGCTCGTCGACGGCACGGCCGCGCTCGACATCGCATTGACGGATGCACAACGCAACCAGCTGCTCGACTATGTCGCGCTGCTCGGCAAGTGGAACGCGGTCTACAACCTGACTGCGATCCGCGACCCGAAGCAGATGCTGATCCAGCACATTCTCGATTCGCTCTCGATCGTTCCGCATCTGCGCGACCGTGCATCTGCGCGCGTGCTCGACGTGGGGTCGGGCGGTGGGCTGCCTGGCATCGTGCTGGCGATCGTCCAGCCGGACTGGCAGGTGACGTTGAACGATATCGTGCAGAAAAAGTCTGCATTCCAGACGCAAATGCGCGCGGAGCTGAAGCTCGCGAACCTGTCGGTCGTCACCGGGCGGGTCGAATTGCTGCAGCCGGGTGTCGAAGTGCCGGAAAAATTCGACATGATCGTGTCCCGCGCCTTCGCGGATCTATCCGACTTCGTTAAACTTGCTCGTCATCTCGTCGCGCGCGGCGGATCGATCTGGGCAATGAAGGGCGTTCACCCGGACGACGAAATTGCACGACTGCCGGAAGGCAGCCGCGTAAAGCAGACGATGCGGCTTGCAGTACCGATGCTCGATGCCGAACGGCACCTGATCGAGGTGATCGTCGACTAGGCGAATTGAAGGCGCGCGTTAGCGCGCCGTTTGTTTGAAGGTAAAGGGAACACACCAACGATGGCAAAGATCTTCTGCGTTGCGAACCAGAAGGGGGGCGTCGGCAAGACGACGACATCGGTCAATCTCGCCGCAAGCCTTGCAGCGCAGGAGCAACGAGTCCTGCTGATCGATCTCGACCCGCAGGGCAACGCGACGATGGGCAGCGGGATCGACAAGGCCGCCTGCGAGTCGACCGTGTACGAAGTGCTGATCGACGGCGTATCGGTGACGGACGCGCGCGTACGTCCGGAGGGCGTCACGTACGACGTGCTGCCGGCTAACCGCGAGCTGTCGGGTGCCGAGATCGAGCTGATCGGCATCGATAACCGCGAGCGTCGGCTGAAAGCCGCGCTCGAGCGCGTGGCCGACGACTACGACTTCGTGCTGATCGATTGTCCGCCGACGCTGTCGCTGCTGACGCTGAACGGACTGTGCGCGGCACATGGCGTCGTGATCCCGATGCAGTGCGAGTACTTCGCGCTGGAAGGGCTGTCGGATCTCGTCAACACGATCAAGCAGGTTCACGCGAACATGAACCGCGACCTGAAGATCATCGGCTTGCTGCGCGTGATGTTCGATCCGCGCATCACGCTGCAGCAGCAAGTTTCCGATCAACTGAAAGCGCACTTCGGCGACAAGGTGTTCGACGCGGTGATCCCGCGCAACGTGCGCCTGGCGGAAGCGCCGAGTTACGGGTTACCGGGCGTCGTGTTCGACCGCAACTCGCGCGGTGCGCAGGCGTATATCCAATTCGGTGCCGAGATGATCGACCGCGTGCGCGCGTTCGAGGTGTCGTGATCCGGACATGAGCGAAGCGAGGAAGAAAGACATGAACGCGGTACCAAAGAAGAAGGGCTTGGGACGTGGCCTCGAAGCGCTGCTCGGCGGCAGTGCGGACATCACCGAAGCGGTGAAGATCGAAGGGGCGCCGAACACGCTCGCGCTCGGCAAGCTGCAGGCCGGCAAATACCAGCCGCGGACACGGATGGACGAAGGCAGTCTGCAGGAACTGGCGGCCAGCATTCGCGCGCAAGGCGTGATGCAGCCGATCCTGGTGCGGCCGATTTCGTCTGACAAATACGAGATCATCGCCGGCGAGCGACGTTTCCGCGCGGCACGCCTGGCCGGTCTCGACGAAGTGCCGGTGCTCGTGAAGGACGTATCCGATCAGGCTGCCGCCGCGATGGCGCTGATCGAGAACATCCAGCGCGAGGATCTGAACCCGCTGGAAGAGGCGCACGGTATCCAGCGCCTGCTCGACGAGTTCGGTTTCACGCACGAACAGGCGGCCGAATCGGTGGGCCGTTCGCGCAGCGCGGTGTCGAACCTGCTGCGCCTGCTGAATCTCGCTGCGCCGGTGCAGACGATGCTGTTGGCCGGCGATCTCGACATGGGCCACGCGCGTGCGCTGCTCGCGGTCGACGCGGCGACGCAGATCACGCTCGCGCACCAGGTCGTCAACAAGCGCATGTCGGTGCGCGAGACCGAGAAGCTGGTCGCGCACACGACGAAGGAAGCGCCGACGGTGAAGGCGCGCGCGAAGGATGACGGCGGCCGCGACACGCGCCGTCTCGAAGAGGAGTTGTCCGACCTGCTCGCGTCGACGGTTAAGATCAAGCTCGGCCGCCGCGGGCGAGGGCAGGTGATGATCGATTTCGGCAACCTCGATGCGCTCGAGGGCATTCTCGTGCGCTTGCGCGGCAACGTCGCGACCGAAGAGTAACGAGGCGCGATTGATAGAGAACACTGGCGCGGCGGCGCCACGCCGTTGGCTTGCCTGGCTGTTGAAGGAGCCGGTGCTGTCGGTACTGGCGCTTGCACTGATCATTCTGCAATGGTTGCATCCGCAACCAATCGCCGCACTGGCCGGGCGCGTCGACTGGCAGACCGTCGCGACGCTCGCGGGCCTGCTGATGCTGACCAAGGCGCTCGAGTTGTCCGGATGCCTGATGTGGCTCGCGCATCGCATCGTGCATCACGTGCATTCCGAGCGTGGGCTCGCGATACTGCTCGTCGTGTTCGCGGCGGCACTCGCGATGTGGCTCACCAACGACGTCGCGCTGTTCGTCGTCGTGCCGCTGATGGTGTCGCTGCGCGCGCTGACGCCGCTGCCGTTCCGGCGGCTCGTGATCGCGGTCGCGCTGGCCGTCAACGCGGGGTCCGTCGCGACGCCGCTCGGCAATCCCCAGAACCTGTTCCTGTGGCAATTGAGCGGCATGTCGTTCGGCCGCTTCGTCGTCACGCTCGGGCCGCTCGCGCTGGCGTTGATGGCGCTGCTGCTCGTGCTGACGGCGTGCGCGTTTCGCGCGAAACCGCTTGATCTATCGGGCGACGTCGAGGTCGTTCCGGTGCAGCGCATGCACGCGCTGCTCGCGGCGGTGCTGTTCGGTGCGTTCGTGCTGCTGGCCGATGCACACCATCCGGTGCCGGGCCTGATTGCCGTCGTGCTCGCGCTGCTGGTGGCAAGACGTGACGCAGTCCTGAAGATCGACTGGCTGCTGCTGCTGATCTTCGTGCTGATGTTCGTCGTGCTGCGCAGCGCGGCCGCGCTGCCCGTCGTCCACGATGCGATCGCGCGGATCCATCTCGATTCGCCGCTGCGTGTGTTCGCGGCAGGGGTGGTGCTGTCACAGGGAATCAGCAACGTGCCGGCGGCCATCCTGCTGTCGGAATTCACGCACGACTGGCGTGCGCTCGCGTTCGGCGTATCGGTCGGCGGCTTCGGGTTCGCGATCAGTTCGCTCGCGAACCTGATCGCGGTGCGTCTCGCGAAGGAGCCGCGCATGTGGCTGCCGTTTCACCTCGTGTCGATTCCGTTCGCGATCGCGAGCGCGGCACTGGGGGCGTGGTTGCTCGTTCACGGTTGAGCGGCGCGGCCGCCTGCGGTGCAGGCGGGCCGCAAGCCTGGCGTGGAAGGCGCACGGCGTTCCACGCCGTTGCGAAGCCGGGCTGTTGATAAGTGCAGCGATTCACAGTCGATATTCTGTGGCGGCACAACAACTGATTGCGAGCATCGTCCCGCTCGCAGCCCCGCGCATTTCGCGCGCTGCGCCCAACGCGATGGTCACGCTGTTTCCTGTGTTCCGCATCGTTGCGCCGGGTCGTTTTCCGTGCCCGCGTCACAGCAGCATTCCTGCTGCGATCACGTCGCGTCGATGACACCCGTGCCAGGCATCGATGTCGCGTCATGTCGTCGTCGCCGGACTTTTTTGGGCGAGCAACACCGGTGCAGGAAGGCGACCTTACAACTGTCATCGTACGTCGTCGATTCGCGCGTTTTTCACATGATGATGCGTCGTTTTGCACAGGTTTTTGTCGCGTCTAAAGCCTTGAATCACTTGCAACTATCGCTTACAATCGCCCGGATTTGTTAGCTAGGCACCCCTGAAAGCTTTCGGAAAGTCTGGGGCCGGGTTCAAGGATTTTGCGGAAAATTGCGATGGCGGGTCAGGCGCCGAACGACAGGCACGATGATCACCGAGCGCAACGCACCGCTTCAGCGGCCGGCGAACGGCGCGAGTCCGATGCCGACGACTGGGATGCCGAGCAGCAAGATAACAACATCGTTCCGCTCACGCGGACGGAAGCCGAGAGGCTGTTCGGTCCGAACGTGAGCAAGCCGTCGCGCGTGACCCCCTACAAGGTGGTGGCCGCGCAGGTGGTCTTGTCCCTGGTTGCAACGCTGGCGTGGTGGCTGTTTTCAAAGTCGCCGGGCGCCGCTGCGCAGTCCGCGTTTCTGGGCGGGGCGATCGGCTGGGTGCCAAGCGCGTTGTTCGTGGCACGACTGAAGGCAGGTGGCTCGGCCACCGTCATGAGCTGGGTGATGGGCGAAGCCCTGAAGCTCGGCCTGACGATCGGGATGTTCGCAGCAGTGGCGTTCGGCTGGGCCGGCGTGCACTGGGTGCCGTTCCTGATCACGTACCTCGTCGTGCTGAAGACGTACTGGATCGCGCTGGCCTGGCGGTAAGAAACAAGCAGCGTGCGGTTTCGACAACGAACCGCACCGGCCCGTTCCCGCAATAGCGTATTGCGGAACGGGGCAAAACGATTTTCGACAATTTGGGTGGCATTAACGATATGGCAGCTAGCGAAGGCACGCGTCCGGATCCGTCCGAGTACATTGCGCACCACTTGCAGAATTTCTCCACCTCGCATCAGACGTCGATTTTCGATATCCACGTCTGGAATCTCGATACGCTGTTCTGGTCGATCGTGTGCGGCATCGTGACGATCCTCCTGCTGCGTCTGGCCGCCCGCAAGGCGACGTCGGGCGTGCCGGGCCGTTTCCAGTGCGCGATCGAGATGCTCGTCGAAATGGTCGAAGACCAATCGAAGGCCATCGTCCACGGCAATCGTACCTTCATCGCGCCGCTCGCCCTCACGGTGTTCGTGTGGGTCACGCTGATGAACTCCCTCGACTTCCTCCCGGTCGACCTGCCGGGCCGCGTGATCGGCCTGCTCGGTCTGTCGGACGTGATTTCCCACCATCGCATCGTCCCGACGGCCGACCTGAACGGCACGCTCGGCATCGCGCTCGGCGTGTTCGTCCTGATGATCTACTACAGCATCAAGATCAAGGGCGCGGGCGGCTTTGTGCATGAGCTGCTGTCGGCCCCGTTCGGCGGCCACCCGCTGCTGTGGATCCCCAACCTCGCGCTCAACATTGTCGAATACGTCGCAAAGACCGTTTCGCTCGGCATGCGGCTGTTCGGCAACATGTACGCGGGTGAGCTGTTGTTCCTGTTGATCGCCCTGCTCGGCAGTATGTGGAGCTTCGGTGGCGACGCAACGTTCCTCGGCTTCATTGGTCACGTGATCGCGGGCAGCGTCTGGGCAATCTTCCACATCCTGATTGTTCTGTTGCAGGCATTCATTTTCATGATGCTGACGCTGGTGTATCTCGGCCAGGCGCACGACAAGCACTAAGCGCGGCGTGCAACAAAGAGTCTTCGTTTTAGTTTTTTAAATCTCAGTTCCAAGTCTTTTCTCAAAGGAGTGATCATGCAAGCTTACATCGCCAACATCCAGGGTCTGACCGCCATCGGTATCGGCATCATCATCGGCCTGGGTGCAATCGGCGCCTGTATCGGTATCGCGCTGATGGGTGGCAAGTACATCGAAGCGTGCGCACGTCAGCCGGAACTCATCAACCCGCTGCAAACGAAGATGTTCCTGCTGGCCGGCCTGATCGACGCTGCATTCCTGATCGGTGTTGGTGTCGCAATGCTGTTCGCGTTCGCGAACCCGCTCCTGTCGAAGCTCGCAGGCTAAGGTTCCTCGGAAATATGCGCCTGGCGCAAGCCGGCGCAGGGCGGAACGGAGACTTGGGGCGCTGATCGAATGCAACTCGATGAGCGCCTTACCGTTTCATTTTTCCGGATAGCAGATAAGGAAACACCGTGAATCTCAACGCAACTCTGTTTGCGCAAATGGTCGTGTTCCTGGTCCTCGCGTGGTTCACGATGAAGTTCGTGTGGCCGCCGTTGATCAACGCCCTCGACGAACGTTCGAAGAAGATCGCCGACGGCCTCGCCGCCGCGGAGAAGGGCAAGGCGGAACTCGACGCAGCGCACAAGCGCGTGGACCAGGAACTCGCGCAGGCCCGCAACGACGGCCAGCAGCGCATCGCCGACGCTGAAAAGCGTGCCCAGGCGGTCGCCGAGGAAATCAAGGCCAACGCCCAGGCTGAAGCCGCCCGCATCGTCGCCCAGGCGAAGGCGGAAGCAGAACAGCAAATCGTGAAGGCGCGCGAAACGCTGCGTGGCGAAGTCGCCGCGCTGGCCGTGAAGGGCGCCGAGCAGATCCTGAAGCGCGAAGTCGATCAAACGGCCCACGCCCAACTGCTGAATCAACTGAAAGCCGAGCTCTGATCATGGCCGAACTTGCAACCATCGCCCGCCCTTACGCAGAAGCGCTGTTCCGCGTGGCCGAGGGAGGTGACATCGCCGCCTGGTCCACGCTCGTGCAAGAGCTGGCCCAGGTTGCGCGTCTGCCGGAAGTGCTGTCGGTCGCGTCGAGCCCGAAGGTGACGCGCACGCAAGTGGTCGAGCTGCTGCTTGCTGCGGTGAAGTCGCCGGTCGCGGCCGGCGCCGAAGCGAAGAACTTCGTGCAGATGCTGGTCGACAATCATCGTATCGCGCTGCTGCCGGAAATCGCCGAGCAGTTCGAGGCGCTCAAGAACGAACGTGAAGGTGCAGCCGACGCCGAGATCGTGAGCGCGTTCCCGCTGAACGGCGCGGATCTCGAAAGTCTCGTCTCTGGCCTCGAACGCAAGTTCAAGCGCAAGCTGAAGCCGACGGTCGAAGTCGATTCGTCGCTGATCGGCGGCGTGCGCGTGACGGTCGGCGACGAAGTGCTCGACACCTCGGTTCGCGCGCGCCTCGCATCGATGCAGGCTGCCTTGACCGCCTGAGCGCCACGCCGGCACGCAACAGAATTGACTATCAGGAGCGAATAATGCAACTCAATCCCTCTGAGATCAGCGAGCTGATCAAGAGCCGGATCCAGGGCCTTGAAGCGAGCGCAGACGTTCGCAACCAGGGCACCGTGATCTCCGTGACCGACGGCATCGTGCGCATCCACGGCCTGTCGGACGTGATGCAGGGCGAAATGCTCGAGTTTCCGGGCAACACGTTCGGCCTCGCGCTGAACCTCGAGCGCGACTCGGTCGGCGCCGTGATTCTCGGCGAATACGAACACATCTCGGAAGGCGACGTCGTCAAGACGACGGGCCGCATTCTCGAAGTTCCGGTGGGTCCGGAACTCGTCGGCCGCGTGGTCGACGCGCTCGGCAACCCGATCGACGGCAAGGGCCCGGTCAACGCGAAGCTGACCGACGCGATCGAAAAGATCGCTCCGGGCGTGATCTGGCGTAAGTCGGTGTCGCAGCCGGTGCAGACGGGCATCAAGTCGATCGACGCGATGGTGCCGATCGGCCGTGGCCAGCGTGAGCTGATCATCGGCGACCGTCAGTGCGGCAAGACCGCGGTGGCGATCGACGCGATCATCAACCAGAAGGGCAAGGACCTGGTCTGTATCTACGTCGCGATCGGCCAGAAGGCTTCGTCGATCATGAACGTGGTTCGCAAGCTCGAAGAAACGGGCGCGATGGAATACACGATTGTCGTCGCCGCTTCGGCTTCGGATTCGGCCGCGATGCAGTACCTGGCACCGTACGCCGGCTGCACGATGGGCGAATACTTCCGCGACCGCGGTCAAGACGCGCTGATCATCTATGACGACTTGACCAAGCAGGCTTGGGCATACCGTCAGATCTCGCTGCTGCTGCGCCGCCCGCCGGGCCGTGAAGCGTACCCGGGTGACGTGTTCTATCTGCACTCGCGTCTGCTCGAGCGTGCTGCTCGCGTGTCGGAAGAGTACGTCGAGAAGTTCACGAACGGCGAAGTGAAGGGCAAGAGCGGCTCGCTGACGGCACTGCCGGTCATCGAAACGCAGGCTGGCGACGTGACCGCGTTCGTTCCGACGAACGTGATCTCGATCACCGACGGCCAGATCTTCCTGGAAACCGACCTGTTCAACGCAGGCATCCGCCCGGCAATCAACGCCGGCGTGTCGGTGTCGCGAGTCGGCGGCGCCGCTCAGACGAAGGTCGTGAAGAAGCTGTCGGGCGGTATCCGTACCGACCTCGCGCAGTACCGTGAACTGGCGGCATTCGCGCAGTTCGCATCGGACCTCGACGAAGCGACCCGCAAGCAGCTCGAGCGCGGCCGCCGCGTGACGGAACTGCTGAAGCAGCCGCAGTACCAGCCGCTGCAGGTGTGGGAACTGGCCGTGTCGCTGTACGCCGCGAACAACGGCTACCTCGACGATCTCGATGTGAAGCAAGTGCTGTCGTTCGAGAAGGGCCTGCGCGACAACCTGAAGACCAGCCACGCTGACCTCATCAAGCGCATCGAAGACACCAAGGATCTCTCGAAGGACGACGAAGGCGCGCTGCGCGCGGCGATCGAATCCTTCAAGAAGTCGGGTGCCTATTGATCCGCGAGTGACACACTGAGGCCGCGCGGGTGCTGATGCGCCCGCGCCGCTTCGGTGAGCGATGCATGAGCCCCGAGTAAAGCGCTAAAGCGCTAACTCGGGGCGCAAAGGAGCAAGCTATGGCTGGAATGAAGGAAATTCGCGGCAAGATCAAGAGCGTGCAAAACACGCGCAAGATCACGAAGGCGATGGAGATGGTGGCCGCATCGAAGATGCGCCGCGCGCAGGAACGCATGCGCGCCGCTCGTCCGTACGCGGACAAGGTCCGTGCCATCGCCGCGCACATGAGCCGTGCGAACCCGGAGTACCGCCACCCGTTCATGGTGGCGAACGACGGCACGACGACGGCCGGCATCATCCTCGTCACGACGGACAAGGGGTTGTGCGGCGGTCTGAACACCAACGTGCTGCGTGCGACGGTGCAGAAGTTCAAGGAGCTGGAAGAGAAGGGCCAGAAGGTCGAAGCCACCGCGATCGGTAGCAAGGGCCTCGGGTTCCTGAACCGCTTCGGCGCGAAGGTGATGTCGCAGGTCGTGCACCTCGGCGACACCCCGCATCTGGACAAGCTGATCGGCGCCGTGAAGACGCAGCTCGACCTGTACTCGGAAGGCAAGCTGTCGGCGGTTTATATCGCTTACACGCGCTTCGTCAACACGATGAAGCAGGAAGCCGTGATCGAGCAGTTGCTGCCGCTGTCGTCGGAGCACTTCGAGGCCGATGACGGTACGCCGGCCACGTCGTGGGATTACATCTACGAGCCGGACGCGCAGGCAGTCGTCGACGAACTGCTCGTGCGTTACGTCGAGGCGCTGGTATATCAGGCTGTCGCGGAGAACATGGCGTCCGAGCAATCGGCGCGGATGGTCGCGATGAAGGCCGCGTCCGACAACGCGAAGACGGTGATCAGCGAACTGCAGCTCGTATACAACAAGAGCCGCCAGGCCGCGATTACGAAAGAACTGTCGGAGATCGTCGGCGGCGCAGCCGCTGTTTAAGCGCGCGCCCGGGACGACAACTGCGCCTTTGCGCGAGTAAAGAATCAGGTATTTAAAGGAAAAGCGATGAGTACTGCTGCTTTGGTAGAAGGCAAGATCGTACAGTGCATCGGCGCCGTTATCGACGTGGAATTCCCGCGCGACAGCATGCCGAAGATCTACGACGCGCTCATTCTCGATGGCTCGGAACTGACGCTCGAAGTCCAGCAGCAGCTGGGTGACGGCGTGGTCCGTACCATTTGTCTGGGTGCATCCGACGGCCTGCGCCGCGGCCTGACCGTGAAGAACACGGCAAAACCGATTTCGGTGCCGGTCGGCAAGCCGACCCTCGGCCGTATCATGGACGTGCTCGGCCGTCCGATCGACGAAGCCGGCCCGATCGAGAGCGACGTGACGCGTTCGATCCACCAGAAGGCTCCGGCGTTCGACGAACTGTCGCCGTCGACCGAACTGCTCGAAACGGGTATCAAGGTCATCGACCTGATCTGCCCGTTCGCGAAGGGCGGCAAGGTTGGCCTGTTCGGCGGTGCTGGCGTGGGCAAGACCGTCAACATGATGGAGCTCATCAACAACATCGCGAAGGAACACGGCGGTTACTCCGTGTTCGCGGGCGTGGGCGAGCGTACCCGTGAAGGGAACGACTTCTACCACGAAATGAAGGACTCGAACGTTCTCGACAAGGTCGCGCTGGTGTACGGCCAGATGAACGAGCCGCCGGGCAACCGTCTGCGCGTCGCGCTGACCGGCCTGACGATGGCCGAGCACTTCCGTGACGAAGGCCTCGACGTGCTGTTCTTCGTCGACAACATCTACCGTTTCACGCTGGCCGGTACCGAAGTGTCGGCACTGCTCGGCCGTATGCCGTCGGCAGTGGGCTATCAGCCGACGCTGGCTGAAGAAATGGGCAAGCTGCAGGAACGCATCACGTCGACCAAGAAGGGCTCGATTACGTCGGTTCAGGCCGTGTACGTCCCTGCGGACGACTTGACCGACCCGTCGCCGGCCACGACCTTCGGCCACCTGGACGCAACCGTCGTTCTGTCGCGTGACATCGCTTCGCTGGGTATCTACCCGGCGGTCGACCCGCTCGACTCGACTTCGCGCCAGATCGACCCGAACGTGATCGGTGAAGAGCACTACTCGATCACGCGCGGCGTTCAGCAGACGCTGCAGCGCTACAAGGAACTGCGCGACATCATCGCGATTCTGGGCATGGACGAACTGTCGCCGGAAGACAAGCTGTCGGTCGCACGTGCGCGTAAGATCCAGCGTTTCCTGTCGCAGCCGTTCCACGTCGCTGAAGTGTTCACGGGTTCGCCGGGCAAGTACGTGCCGCTGAAGGAAACGATCCGTGGCTTCAAGATGATCGTCGACGGCGAGTGCGACCACCTGCCGGAACAGGCGTTCTACATGGTCGGCACGATCGACGAAGCCTTCGAAAAGGCCAAGAAGATCCAGTAAGGGCTTGAGTGAGTCGCAAGCCGGCGTGTGCCGGCCGGAGCAATAAGTCAGTGATGACTTGTATTCCGGTCGCCCGCGTCGGCCGCAATATGCTCAACCTGTGGATGAGATTGGAGTCGATATGGCAACCATCAAAGTAGACGTCGTCAGCGCGGAAGAGCAGATCTTCTCGGGCGAGGCGAAATTCGTCGCGCTGCCGGGCGAAACGGGTGAGCTGGGTATCCTGCCGGGTCACACGCCGCTGATCACGCGGATTCGTCCGGGTGCGGTGCGCATCGAAGTCGAGGGCGGCAACGACGAATTCGTGTTCGTCGCGGGCGGCATTCTCGAAGTGCAGCCGGGCGCCGTGACGGTGCTCGCCGACACCGCGATCCGCGGCAAGGATCTCGATGCGGCGAAAGCCGAGGAAGCGCGCAAGCGTGCCGAGGAAACGCTGCAGAACGCGAAGTCGGATCTCGACCTCGCAAAGGCGCAATCCGAGCTCGCGACCGCGATGGCGCAGCTCGAGGCGATCCAGCGTCTGGCGAAGATTCGCAGCCGGCACTGAGCCGCGTGCGCGTATCCCGCGAAAGGAAGCAGCCTTCGGGCTGCTTTTTTTCGCCCGTCGTTTTCGTCTGTTTTTTGCGGGCCGGATCGTATCGTCCGGTCGTGCTATTTCATCCGTCCGCCGCGATTTGATGTCAGAGTGTCGTCAGCGGCGAGCGGCATCATTCGTGCAGAGGCTGTCCGCCGCGATCGCGGCGGAGCCGGCGCGCGTGAGCCGCGTGCCGGGCCGATCAGACAAAAACGGACGGAGACATCGATGGCAGCAGACCTTGACGTGGGGGCGCTGATCGCGCCCGAAAACGGACTGTCGTACGTGCGCGGCGCGACCGACGTGCCGCTATCCGACGCGACGATCAGCCGGTTCCTGCTCGACACGGCCGGCCGCTTTCCCGATCGTCCGGCCGTCGTGTTCCGCGAACAGCAGGTGCGCTGGACCTGGCGCGAGTTCGTGCACGAGGTCGACGTGCTCGCGGCCGGCCTGGCCGCGCTCGGGATCGTGAAGGGCGATTGCGTCGGCATCTGGTCGCCGAACCGCAGCGAATGGCTGCTCACGCAATTCGCGACCGCGCGCATCGGCGCGGTCCTCGTCAACATCAATCCGGCCTACCGGCTCGCGGAACTCGAATACGCGCTGAACAAGGTCGGCTCCAAGGCCGTGATCGCGGCCGAGCGCTTCAAGACGTCCGCCTACGTCGAGATGTTGCAGACCATCGCGCCGGAGCTCGAGAGCGCGACGCCGGGCGACCTGCGGGCGGCGCGCGTGCCGAGCCTGCGCACGGTCGTGTCGATGGGCGAGGTCGCGCCGGCCGGCATGTTCCGCTTCGCGGACGTGATGGCGCGCGGCCGCGATACGCTCGACGTCGCGCAGCTCGATGCGATCGGCGCGACGCTCGCAGCCACCGACCCGATCAATATCCAGTTCACGAGCGGCACGACCGGCAGCCCGAAGGGCGCGACGCTCACGCACCGCAACGTCGTCAACAACGCGCGCTTCATCGCGATGGCGATGCGGTTCAGCGAGCAGGACGCGCTGTGCATCCCGGTGCCGCTGTATCACTGCTTCGGGATGGTGCTGGCCGTGCTCGCGTGCGTATCGACGGGTGCGGCGATGGTGTTTCCCGGCGAGGCGTTCGACCCCGTCGCGACGCTCGCGGCCGTCGCCGACGAACGCTGCACCGCGCTGCACGGCGTGCCGACGATGTTCATCGCGGAACTCGATCATCCCGAGTTCGCGAAATTCGACCTGTCGACGCTGCGCACCGGGATCATGGCCGGCTCGCCGTGCCCGATCGAGACGATGAAGCGCGTCGTGTCGCAAATGCATCTGTCCGAGATCACGATCGCATATGGGATGACGGAGACGAGCCCCGTGTCGTTCCAGAGCTCCACCGACGATCCGCTCGAGAAGCGCACGACGACGGTCGGCCGCATTCAACCGCATCTGGAAGTGAAGATCGTCGATCCCGAAGGGCGCATCGTGCCGGTCGGCGCGACGGGCGAGCTGTGCACGAAGGGCTATTCGGTGATGCTCGGCTACTGGGACGACGACGCGAAGACGCGCGAGGTGCTGGTCGACGGCTGGATGCACACGGGCGACCTCGCGACGCTCGATGCGGATGGCTACTGCAACATCGTGGGCCGGCTGAAGGACATGGTGATCCGCGGCGGCGAGAACGTGTATCCGCGCGAGATCGAGGAATACCTGTTCAGGCATCCGAAGATTCAGAGCGCGCAGGTGTTCGGCGTGCCCGACGCGAAGTACGGAGAGGAGCTGTGCGCGTGGATCGTGCTGCGTGCGGACGAGCAGATGTCGGAGGACGACGTGCGCGCATTCTGCACCGGCCAGATCGCGCACTACAAGATTCCGCGCTACATCCGCTTCGTCGACGAACTGCCGATGACGGTGACGGGCAAGGTGCAGAAGTTCGTGATGCGCGAACGGATGATCGAGGAACTAAAGCTCGACGTGCAGAAGACCGCTTGAAACGACGGGCGGCCCGGCGGCGGGAAAAGCGCGGCGGCCTTCGGGCCGTCCCATGCGGGCCGCTGCGTTTTCGATGGACGAAAAAAAGCGGGCTTATTAGCCCGCTAAAAACCACACGCTACGGGGTTAGCGCGAGGAGACCAAAGATGAAACCGAGTCCGACCGGGGCCGGAAACGACTCCAACAGGGATGCCCCTCGGAAGGGCTTCGGTACGTGACCGACTGGCTCGCAGCGCTTCGCGTCCGCTCACACTTGGCACACGAGACCGCATCCGTGTTGAAACCGTTGAGGCCCATTGTGGGCGAATTAATGACCCGTCGCGGTAACAAAGTGTTTCAGGTTGTAACGTCCGCCAGATAAGGCTTTCCGGGATTTTTTGCTGTTTTCGGGATACTGAAAATGGTCATATTTACTTATCGTTTCCGCAGAGTTTTCATCGGGTGCGCGCAATGCGTTTTTCATGCGTATCGGCATCGATGAATTGCCGATTTACACGATCGAACGTGCATCGCATGGCAGATACGGCGTATGACGATTGATTCGTCGGAAAGATTTTGAAACGTGATCGGCCGCCGCGATAGTCAGCCATTCGGCCGGTTTCACGGTTTTTCCACCGCGGCGTCCCGCGCCGATGTGTAACGGCACCCGGCGTTCGGCTTCAGGGACGCGCGGTCGGTGCCCGTTATCCGCCACCGTTGCAGTGCGCGATCGTATTTATTTCAGCCACTTGTCGGAGATCGCCTGGTACTCGCCGCTCGATAGCGCGAGGTGCAGCCACTGGTCGACGTACTGCTGGAACGCGACGTCGCCGCGCGGCACCATGTACGCCTTTTCGCCGAACTGGAACGGCTTGTCCGGGTGCACGGAGCAGAGGCCCGGATTCAGCTTTTGCTGCAGCAGCGTCTCGGACGCATCCGTCACCATCACGTCCGCCTTGCCCGCGAGAATCTGCTTGAAGATGGTCACGTTGTCAGGATAGACAGTCAGGTTTGCGTGCGTGAAGAACTGCTTCGCAAAGCGCTCGTTGGTGCCGCCCGGGTTCACGATCACGCGGGTCTCGGGCCGGTCGATCTGCGCGACGGTCTGGTATTTGTCGGCATCCGCGCACCGTGCGATCGCCGTCTTGCCGTCGACCACATACGGCTGCGTGAAGAACACGCGCTTCTGGCGCTCGAGCGTCGTCGAGACGCCGCCCACCGCGATATCGCACTTCGCGACGAAGTCGTTGGTGAGGTTCGACCAGCTCGTCTTCACGAAGTCGGCCTTCACGCCGAGCGATTTCGCGAGCGATTCGGCCATGTCGATGTCGATGCCCTCGAAGCGGCCGTCGGTCCGGTAGTACGAATACGGCTTGTAGTCGCCCGTCGTGCACACGCGCAGCGTGCCGCGGGCGAGCACGTCGTCGAGTCGCGAGCCGGCGCTGGCGGCCGGGGGCGCGGCTGCGGCGGTCTGAGCGTGCGCGACGGCGCAGCAAAGCATGGTGGCGGCGGCGAGCGCGCCCAGCGCGGCGAATGTCTTCATCGGTCTCCTCCTTCGTTCGGGTTGATATCAGCGTCCGATCATAACGGAGCCCTCGCGCGTGTCATATGGCCGCCATCGCATCGGCATACGCAGCGGCGGGGCCGCGCTCCGGTAAAATGCCGCTTTGCCTTCGCACCGTCGCTCCTACCGTGGCCCATAACCTGCTCAACGACACCTTCCTGCGTGCGCTTCTGCGCGAGCCGACCGACTACACGCCGATCTGGCTGATGCGCCAGGCCGGCCGCTACCTGCCCGAATACAACGCGACGCGCGCACGCGCCGGCAGCTTCCTCGGCCTTGCGAAGAATCCCGACTACGCGACCGAAGTGACGCTGCAGCCGCTCGAGCGCTTCCCGCTCGACGCCGCGATCCTGTTCTCGGACATCCTGACGATTCCCGACGCGATGGGTCTCGGCCTCGACTTCCAGGTCGGCGAAGGGCCGAAGTTCGCGCATCCGGTGCGCACCGAGGCCGACGTCGCGAAGCTCGCGGTGCCGGACATCGACGCGACGCTCGGCTACGTGACGGGCGCCGTGCGCGAGATCCGCCGCGCGCTGACCGACGGCCAGGGCCGCCAGCGCGTGCCGCTGATCGGCTTCTCGGGCAGCCCGTGGACGCTCGCGTGCTACATGGTCGAAGGCGGCGGGTCGGACGATTTCCGCACGGTGAAGTCGATGGCGTATTCGCGCCCCGACCTGATGCACCGGATCCTCGACGTGAACGCGCAGGCCGTGGCCGCGTACCTGAATGCGCAGATCGAAGCCGGCGCGCAGGCCGTGATGATCTTCGATACGTGGGGCGGCGCACTGGCGGACGGCGCGTACCAGCGCTTCTCGCTCGACTACATTCGCCGCGTGGTCGCTCAGCTCAAGCGCGAGCACGACGGCGAGCGCGTGCCGGTGATCACGTTCACGAAGGGCGGCGGGCTGTGGCTCGAGGAAATCGCGGCGACCGGCGTCGACGCGGTCGGGCTCGACTGGACGGTCAACCTGGGCGCCGCACGCGAGCGCGTCGCGGGGCGCGTCGCGCTGCAGGGCAACCTCGACCCGACGATCCTGTTTGCGCCGCCGGCCGCGGTGCGCGAGCAGGCGCGCGCGGTACTCGACAGCTACGGCAATCATCCGGGCCACGTATTCAACCTCGGCCACGGCATTTCGCAGTTCACGTCGCCGGATCACGTCGCCGAACTCGTCGACGAAGTGCACAGCCACAGCCGCAAGATCCTTAGCGGAGCGGCGGGCTGAGCGCAAGCGCTGTCATGCTGCAACGCGGCGTGACGGCGTTTCGCTGTCGGCACTAAACAGGGCGCAAGCCCGCACCGGTTGCCGATTCATGGCTTGTCAAGACTTGACTTATGCACATTTTCCACGTTGCAGCGCGGTAGAGCCCTGTATCGGTCGAATTGTCTCGCTATGGTTGGGGAATTTGAATAGCAGCCTTATGGAATAAGGCTTCGCGGGGCGCGGCAGCGAGCGGGCCAAATCGACGGAAAGCACGGCCCCGCGCGCTTCGCGGCTGGTGAACGGCGAGTTCTCAACAAAGTTATCCACAGGCTGTTCAGGGTATACGGCGATTCCCAATGCGAATCCAAAACTTAGCGCCGAATCTGAAGTTTTACTTTAAGTTCGCCACCTTGACGCGGATGCGCGGGCCAGCCGTTCGCGCGCCCCGGACCGCCGCCGGAGCGCGCTGATGGGCGATACCTACCTGCGCGTCGCGCTCGACCACCCGCTCGCCACCCTGTTCGACTACCGCTGCGACGTCCAGCCGGCGCCCGAGCCCGGCACGCTCGTCCAGGTGCCGTTCGGCAAGCGGCAGGTCGTCGGGCTCGTGTGCGAAGTGACGACTCACACCGACGTGCCGCCGTCCCGGTTGCGGGCGATCGACGCAATCTGTACCGAACTGCCGCCGCTGGCGCCGGACTGGCTCGCGCTCGTGTCGTTCGCGGCCGATTACTACCAGCGCGGCCGCGGCGAAGTCGCGCTGCCGGCGTTGCCGCAGGCGTTGCGCGATGCGCAGCGCTGGGGGCGGCTGCTGGCGCCGGAGGTGCGCTATCGGTTGAGCGAAGCCGGCCGCGCCGCGCTTCCCGACGCACTGCCCGCGCGCGGGGCGGCGCTGCGAAGGCTCGCGCAGGCGCTCGCCGACACCGATTCGCTGACGTTGCCCGACGCGCGCGCGTTGCACCCGAAGGCGGCCGCTACGCTCGACGACTGGGCGGCGCGCGACTGGGTTGCGATCGAGGAGATCGGCTGGGCCGACGCGCCTGTGCCCAAAGCTGTGGATAACCTGTCGACAACCGGTGGACGAGCTGTGCCGCCGGCGCTCACCGACCAGCAGGCCGAGGCGCTCGACGCGATCCGCGCCGGGCAGGGTTTCGCGCCGTTCCTGCTGCATGGCGTGACGGGCAGCGGCAAGACCGAGGTCTATCTGCATGCGCTGGCCGCGCTGCTCGAGGCGCGGGCCGACGCGCAGGCGCTCGTGCTCGTGCCCGAAATCAACCTGACGCCGCAGTTCGAGGCCGCGTTTCGCGCGCGCTTCGCGGGCACGCTCGCGGACGACGCAATCGTCACGCTGCACAGCGGGCTCGCCGAGGGCGAGCGTGCGCGCAACTGGCTCGCCGCGCACACGGGCCGCGCGCGGATCGTGCTCGGCACGCGGCTCGCGGTGCTCGCGTCGTTGCCGACGCTCGCGCTGATCGTCGTCGACGAGGAACACGAGCCCGCGTACAAGCAGCAGGAAGGGTTGCGCTATTCGGCGCGCGATCTCGCGGTGTGGCGCGCGAAGCATCTCGGCATTCCGGTCGTGCTCGGTTCGGCGACGCCATCGCTCGAAAGCTGGTGGCAGGCCGAGCAGGGGCGCTACACGCGGCTCACGCTGTCGCGCCGTGCGGTGGCCGACGCGACGCTGCCCACCGTGCGGCTGATCGATCTCGAAGAGGAGCGGCGGCGCGGGCGCGCGTCGATGGGCGGGCTGTCGGGGCCGCTCGTCGCGGCGCTGAAGGCGCGGCTCGAGCGCGGCGAACAGAGCCTCGTGTTCCTGAACCGGCGCGGTTACGCGCCGCAACTCGCGTGCGACGCGTGCGGCTGGGTCGCCGGTTGCCCGCGCTGCAGCGCCTACGTCGTGCTGCACAAGCCCGAGCATGCGCTGCGCTGCCATCACTGCGGCTGGGAAGCGCGTATTCCGCGCTCGTGCCCGGAATGCGGGAACGTCGACATCGCGCCGCTCGGGCGCGGCACGCAGCGCATCGAGGAGGCGCTCGCCGAGGCCGTGACGGGCGCGCGGATCCTGCGGATCGACGCGGACAGTACACGACGCAAGGGCAGCGCGCAGGCGTTGTTCTCGGACGTGCACGCCGGTGAAGTCGACATCCTGGTCGGCACGCAGATGATCGCGAAGGGGCACGACTTCCAGCGCGTGTCGCTCGTCGGCGTGCTCAATGCGGACACCGCGCTGTTCTCGCACGACTTCCGCGCGAGCGAGCGGCTGTTCGCGCAGCTGATGCAGGTGAGCGGCCGCGCCGGGCGCGCCGGGCTGCCCGGCGAGGTGCTCGTGCAGACGCGCTATCCGCGTCACGCGCTGTATCACGCGCTCGGCCGGCAGGATTACGTCGGCTTCGCGAATTCGACGCTCGGCGAGCGCCGCGACGCGCACCTGCCGCCGTTCGTCTACCAGGCGCTGCTGCGTGCCGAGGGGCGCACGCTCGACGCGGCACTCGCGTTCCTGCTGCAGGCCGCCGCCGCGCTGCCGGGGCTGCCGGGCGCCGATCGGGTGACCGTATACGACGCGGTGCCGATGACGATCGTGAAGGTCGCGAACGTCCACCGCGCCCAGCTGCTGCTCGAAAGCGCGTCGCGCGCGGCACTGCAGCATGCGCTGCGCGCGTGGCAGCCCGAGCTGCGCGCGCTGAAGGGCGTACATCGGTGGAGCCTCGAGGTCGATCCGCTGGATATCTGATCCGGGCGCCACGGCTGCGGCCGTCGGGCCGCGCGCCCACCATGTGACACCCCCGGCCGACTGTCGAGGCCCTTCCATACCCGCTTTGCGGCACCCGTCCGGCCGCCCAGTGCAACCGATTTTCCTCTCCGCCTCGCGCCCCGCGGGTTGCCCCACGCACGCCGAATCGACCCGATCAGGGAAAACACCGATCCGCCGACCACGGGCAACCCCTAGGTTGCAACGATCTAAGTGGCTGATTATATTGGCTAACTTGCGGGTGCAACCAATCTCGTAATTCGGTTGCACCTTTTTATTGCGTGCCGTAGGATTTCGCGCATCCTCTCACACCACATTGCCGGGCCCGCACCGGCGCACGAACCCACCATGGCAAGCACGACTCTCGGCGTCAAAGTCGACGACCTTCTCCGCTCGCGCCTGAAAGACGCGGCCGCGCGTCTCGAGCGCACTCCCCACTGGCTGATCAAGCAGGCGATCTTCGCGTATCTCGAGCGGATCGAGCACGGCCAGTTGCCGCCCGAGCTGTCGGGCCACAGCGGCGTGACGGAGCTCGCCGACGGTCAGGCGGTGGACAGCGACGACGACAACTCGCCGCATCCGTTCCTCGAGTTCGCGCAGAACGTGCAGCCGCAATCGGTGCTGCGCGCGGCGATCACGGCCGCGTATCGCCGCCCCGAGCCGGAATGCGTGCCGTTCCTGCTGGGGCAGGCGCGCCTGCCGGCGAACCTGCAGGCGGACGCGCAGGCGCTCGCGACGACGCTCGTCGAGGCGCTGCGCGAGAAGAACTCGGGCGGCGGCGTCGAAGGGCTGATCCACGAGTTCTCGCTGTCGAGCCAGGAAGGCGTCGCGCTGATGTGTCTCGCCGAAGCGCTGCTGCGCATTCCCGATCGCGCGACGCGCGATGCGCTGATCCGCGACAAGATCAGCAAGGGCGACTGGCGCTCGCACGTCGGCCACGCGCCGTCGCTGTTCGTGAACGCGGCGACCTGGGGGCTGATGATCACCGGCAAGCTCGTGACGACCAACAGCGAAGCGGGCCTGTCGTCGGCGCTCACGCGCCTGATCGGCCGCGGCGGCGAGCCGCTGATCCGCAAGGGCGTCGACATGGCGATGCGCCTGATGGGCGAGCAGTTCGTCACCGGCGAGACGATTTCCGAGGCGCTCGCGAACAGCCGCAAGTACGAGGCGCGCGGCTTCCGCTACTCGTACGACATGCTCGGCGAAGCGGCGACGACCGAAGAGGACGCGCTGCGCTACTACGCGTCGTACGAGCAGGCGATCCACGCGATCGGCAAGGCGGCCGGCGGCCGCGGCATCTACGAAGGCCCGGGCATCTCGATCAAGCTGTCGGCGCTGCACGCGCGCTACGCGCGCTCGCAGCAGGACCGCACGATGAGCGAGTTGCTGCCGCGCGTGCGCGCGCTGGCGCTGCTCGCGCGCCGCTACGACATCGGCCTGAACATCGACGCGGAAGAAGCCGACCGTCTCGAACTGTCGCTCGACCTGCTCGAGGCGCTGTGTTTCGATCCGGAGCTCGCCGGCTGGAACGGCATCGGCTTCGTCGTGCAGGGCTACCAGAAGCGCTGCCCGTTCGTGATCGACTACCTGATCGACCTCGCGCGCCGCAGCCGTCACCGCCTGATGATCCGCCTGGTCAAGGGCGCGTACTGGGACAGCGAAATCAAGCGGGCGCAGGTCGACGGCCTCGAAGGCTATCCGGTCTACACGCGCAAGATCTACACGGACGTGTCGTACCTCGCGTGCGCGAAGAAGCTGCTCGCGGCGCCCGACGCCGTCTACCCGCAGTTCGCGACGCACAATGCGTACACGCTGGCCGCGATCTATCACCTTGCCGGCCACAACTACTACCCGGGCCAGTACGAATTCCAGTGCCTGCACGGGATGGGCGAGCCGCTGTACGAGGAAGTCACGGGGCGCGACAAGCTGAACCGTCCGTGCCGCGTGTACGCGCCGGTCGGCACGCATGAAACGCTGCTCGCGTACCTGGTGCGCCGCCTGCTGGAGAACGGCGCGAACACGTCGTTCGTGAACCGCATCGCCGATAAAACCGTGTCGGTGAAGGAGCTGGTCGCCGATCCGGTCGACGAGGCGTCGAAGGTCGTGCCGCTCGGCGCGCCGCACGCGAAGATCCCGCTGCCGCGCAACCTGTACGGCGACGAGCGTCCCAATTCGATGGGCCTCGACCTGTCGAACGAACACCGTCTCGCATCGCTGTCGTCCGCGCTGCTCGCGAGCGCGCATCATCCGTGGCGCGCGGCGCCGATGCTCGCCGACGACGCGCTCGTCGACGCACCGGCGCGCGACGTGCGCAACCCGGCCGACCTGCGCGACGTGGTCGGCACGGTCAGCGAAGCGACGGCCGAACACGTGAGCGCGGCGCTCGCGCATGCGGTGGCTGCCGCGCCGATCTGGCAGGCGACGCCGGTCGATGCGCGCGCCGACTGCCTGGTGCGCGCGGCCGACCTGCTCGAAGCGCAGATGCACACGCTGATGGGCCTGATCGTGCGCGAGGCCGGCAAGTCGCTGCCGAACGCGATCGCCGAAATCCGCGAAGCCGTCGACTTCCTGCGCTACTACGCGGCGCAGATTCGCGACGAATTCTCGAACGACACGCACCGTCCGCTCGGCCCCGTGGTCTGCATCAGCCCGTGGAACTTCCCGCTCGCGATCTTCATGGGCCAGGTGGCCGCTGCACTGGCAGCCGGCAACACGGTGCTCGCGAAGCCGGCCGAACAGACGCCGCTGATCGCAGCACAAGCCGTGCGCCTGCTGCGCGAGGCCGGCGTGCCGGCCGGCGCGGTGCAGTTGCTGCCGGGCACCGGCGAGACCGTCGGCGCGGCGCTGGTCGCCGATCCGCGCACGCGCGCGGTGATGTTCACCGGCTCGACCGAAGTCGCGCGCCTGATCAACAAGACGCTCGCCGCGCGCCTCGACCCGGACGGCAAGCCGATTCCGCTGATCGCCGAAACGGGCGGCCAGAACGCGATGATCGTCGACTCGTCGGCGCTCGCGGAGCAGGTGGTCGCGGACGTGCTGCAGTCGTCGTTCGACTCGGCCGGTCAACGGTGTTCGGCGCTGCGTGTTCTGTGTCTGCAGGACGACGTCGCGGACCGCACGCTGACGATGCTCAAGGGCGCGATGCACGAGCTGGCGCTCGGCAACCCGGACCGTCTGTCGACCGACGTCGGCCCGGTGATCGACGCCGAAGCGAAGCAGACGATCGACACGCACGTCGCGACGATGACCGACAAGGGCCACACGGTCACGCAGCTGCCGGCGCCGGAAGCCTGCGCGCACGGTACGTTCGTGCCGCCGACGCTGATCGAGATCGGCAGCATCGACGAGCTCAAGCGCGAGGTGTTCGGCCCCGTGCTGCACGTCGTGCGCTACCGGCGCAATCAGCTCGACAAGCTGCTCGAGCAGATCCGTGCGACGGGTTACGGCCTGACGCTCGGGATCCACACGCGGATCGACGAGACGATCGCACACGTGATCTCGAACGCGCACGTCGGCAACATCTACGTGAACCGCAACGTGATCGGCGCGGTGGTCGGCGTGCAGCCGTTCGGCGGCGAAGGGCTGTCGGGCACGGGCCCGAAGGCCGGCGGCGCGCTGTACCTGCAGCGCCTGCTCGCGACGCGTCCGTCGGGCCTGCCGCGTTCGCTCGCGCAGATGCTGATCGCGGACGGCGCGGTCGAAAGCGACCCGCGCGGCAACCCGGCGGCGGCGCTCACCGCGCTGCGCGACTGGCTGATCGAGCAGCGCGAACCGGCGCTGGCCGCGCGCTGCGACGGCTACCTGGCGCAGGTGCCGGCCGGCGCGACCGCGGTGCTGACCGGCCCGACGGGCGAGCGAAACACGTATACACTCGGCCCGCGCGGCACGGTGCTGTGCGTCGCGGCGACGCCGAGCGGTGCGCGTGCGCAGTTCGCGGCGGTGCTGGCGACCGGCAACCGCGCGTTGTTCGCCGGTGCGGCGGGCGAGGCGCTGGTCGCGGCGCTGCCGGCTGCGCTGAAGGCGCATGCGGCCGTGCGCAAGCAGCCCGACGCGCCGTTCGACGCGGTGCTGTTCGAAGGCGACAGCGACGAACTGCAGACGCTCGTTAAGGACGTCGCGCAGCGCCCGGGCCCGATCGTATCGGTGCAGGGCGTGTCGGCGGGCGCGTTCGAGAACGGCGACGCTGAAGACTACGCGCTCGAGCGACTGCTCACCGAGCGCTCGGTCAGCGTGAATACGGCCGCGGCGGGCGGCAATGCAAATTTGATGACGATCGGCTGACCATCCTTGCCGTTCGGATCAAACAAAGGAAGCGGCAAGGCGATCCCGAAGCCGCTCCATTTACCCTGGTACCAAGGAGATGCTATGCAACACACGATGAAAAAGGTGGCAGGCGCGACGTTCGTCGCTGTCATGTCGCTGGCGGGGACGGCCCATGCTGACGACGTGAAGATCGGTTACGCAGGGCCGATGACGGGCGCCCAGGCTCACTACGGCAAGGATATGCAGAACGGGATCGCGCTCGCGCTGGAAGACTTCAACGCGACGAACCCGAAGATCGGCGGCAAGCCGGTGAAGTTCACGCTCGAGACGCAGGACGACCAGGCTGACCCGCGCACCGGCACGACGGTTGCGCAGAAGCTTGTCGACGACGGCATCAAGGGCATGCTCGGCCACTTCAACTCGGGCACGACGATCCCGGCCTCGCGTATCTACGCGAACGCCGGCATTCCGGAAATCGCGATGGCGACGGCGCCGGAATACACGCAGCAGGGTTACAAGACGACCTTCCGCATGATGACGTCCGACACGCAGCAGGGCTCGGTGGCGGGCACGTTCGCGTCGAAGGATCTCGGCATGAAGAAGATCGCGATCGTCGACGACCGCACGGCCTACGGCCAGGGTCTCGCCGACCAGTTCGAGAAGGCCGCGAAGGCTGGCGGCGCGAAGATCGTCGACCGTGAGTTCACGAACGACAAGGCCGTCGACTTCAAGGCGATCCTGACCAAGCTGAAGGCGGCGAAGCCGGATCTCGTCTACTACGGCGGCGCGGATTCGCAGGCAGCGCCGATGGTCAAGCAGATGAAGACGCTCGGCATGACTGCCCCGCTGATGAGCGGCGAAATGGTGAAGACGCCGACGTTCCTGAAGATCGCGGGCAACGCGGCCGAAGGCACGATCGCCTCGCTGGCAGGCCTGCCGCTCGACGAAATGCCGGGCGGCAAGTCGTACGCCGAGAAGTACAAGAAGCGCTTCGGCGAGGACGTCCAGACCTACTCGCCGTACGCGTACGACGGCGCGATGGCGATGCTGAATGCGATGAAGAAGGCCGATTCGACCGATCCGGCGAAGTACCTGCCGGTGCTCGCGAAGACCGACATGGCCGGCGTCACGTCGACCCACGTTGCGTACGACGCGAAGGGCGACCTGAAGAACGGCGGCATCACGATGTACAAGGTCGAGAAGGGCGAGTGGAAGCCGCTGAAGAGCATCGGCGGGAAGTAAGCGCGATGGTATGACGGTGGTTCGCGGCGCCGTGAAACGGGAGTTTTGCGGTGTCGGCGGCCAGCGTCGAACGCCCGCTGCAAGCGCGATGCGCTTGTGGCGGGCGTTTTTTTGTCCGCAATAATTTTCGATCACCGACGACCGCACGGTGCTCGGCGATCTCCAGCCATTGGCCAGTTCAGCCGTCAACCGAAGCTGACGCTGCTGACGATGACGACGCCGCGTGTGCCAGCGTTACAGCCCGTTCGCGCGCAACCTCTCTGCCCGCGTGATCGACTTCAGGTCCAAACAGCGTTTTCTCGACGACGATCGATTCGATGTCCGTGATACCGATGAAGCGCAGCCACGCTTCAAGAAACGGCCGCTGAAAGTCGAACGACTCGGCGGGCGTGCTCGATTGCCTTGAATAGTCGAGGCCTCTCGCATAGATCACGACTGCTTTCTTGCCGTTCAGCAATCCCGCCAACTCGCCCTCCTTAAATGAGAAGAGGACGCCGCGGTGGGACACGGCATCGATGAAATGCTTGAGCTTGTAGGGGATGGAAAAATTCCACAGCGGCACGGAGAACAACAGCGTATCCGCGTCGTGCATCCGCTGCGCCAGTTGCCGAAAACCTGCCCACGCTTGCTGCTGGCCTTCGCTGAGCGGCGTGCCGCTCAAGTCAGCGTATTTGGCATCGAGCGCATCGCCGTCGAGTTCCGGCAAGTGCGTCGCCCACAGGTCGAGCACGTCGATCCGATGCTCCGGATGCGCGTCGCGCCAGGCTTCGAGATACGCGTGCGCGACGTCGAGCGATGCGGACCGCGACTTGCGCGGGGAAGATTCGATATGCAGCAAGGTCGACATGGAACCACTCCTGACAGGTTGATGGCCCTCATCAGAACATAGTTCGATTCAAAATATAAACGAAGTATCATCGCGCTAATCAGTAGCATTCGCACTATATTGCGGGGCATCTCATGTTCGATACCGTTTTGCTGCGCTCTTTCGTGGCCGTCGTCCAGGAAGGCGGGTTCACGCATGCCGCGGCCCGTCTGAATCTGACGCAGTCCGCGGTCAGCGCGCATCTGCGGCGCCTGGAAAAACAGATCGGCCGTGACCTGCTCGTGCGCACCACCCGCTCGGTCACGCTCACAGTGGACGGCGAACTGCTGCTGGGTTACGCGCGCGCCATCCTCGCGCTTAATGAGGACGCGCGGGCGCAACTGCTGCGCGAACCGAGCGCTGGCGCGATCCGCGTGGGTCTGTCGGAAGACCTCGCCAATGTCAGGCTGATGCACGTGATGCAGGCGTTTGCCGTGCGGTACCCGCGCATCGCATTCAGCATCAGAGTCGGCATCCCGGGCGAACTGCTCCAGGCGCTGGATCACGGTGAACTGGATGTGGTGATGGGTGGACGCTGCCACGACGGGCCCACCGGACGCGTGCTCTGGCGCGAGCCGCTCGTGTGGGCCGGTGCAGATTGGGCGTCGCTCACGCCTGGCGTACCGGTGCCGATTGCGCTGCTGCCGGAACCGTGCCCGTATCGTGAGGCCTCGCTGGCAGCACTGGCCCGCGCGCGCGTGGATTACCGGATCGTGCTCGTGTCCCCGAGCAGCGCCGGCCTGTGCGCCGCCGCGCACGCGGGCTTTGCGGTGACGCCAATCGTGCATACACAACTCGCGCACGGCTTGCGTGCGATCCCGCCGGATGCCGGCCTGCCGGCCCTGCCCGATGTCGAGTTCACGATGTTCGCGGCGCCGGGCGCGTCGGCCCGGGTTGTCGATGAACTGGGCAACGCGATCGTGCTGGCATTCTCGCACAAAGGATGACGACGATCATCGCGGCGACAGGGGCGGGATTTTCGCGGCCAGGGGCACACGCATCGTCATCGGTTCACGAAATTCCTCGAAGCACCTTTTTTCCTTGGCTGGCCCGTCGGGTGTCGCCACCATTCGCGGCGCGTGCGCGGCGGCGTTTGCGCGAACCCGAATCCGCCCGGGATCGAGCGGGATCGAGCGGGATCGAGCGGGCCGGGCCGTCAAGCCGGATAGGCCCGTTGTAGCAACGCAGCGACGTCGAGCGCATGCGGATCGAAGCCGCCCGCGATGCGACCCCAGTCGGGCGCGGCGAGCCGCGTCGCGACGAACGCATCGGCGACGGCCGAGGGCGCGTCGCGCCGCAGCAGGCACGCCTGCGCGACGAGCGCGAGCCGCTGCGCGAACAGGCGGGCCGACGCCTCGAGCGTATCGGCCGGCGCCGCGAGCATCGCGCGAAGCGCATCGAGTGCCGCACGGATGCGCGGTTCGCCCGCGCCGAGGTCGGCCAGTTCGGCGAGCAGCGCCGCGGCCGCGTCGGGTTCGCGCGACACCGCGCGCAGCACGTCGAGGCACATCACGTTGCCGGAGCCTTCCCAGATCGAGTTGACCGGCGCTTCGCGGAACAGCCGCGCGATCGGGCCGTCGTCGACGTAGCCGTTGCCGCCGAACACCTCCATCACCTCGCCGGTCAGTTCGACCGCGCGCTTGCAGACCCAGAACTTCGCGGCGGGCGTGACGATCCGTTTCCACGCGCGTTCGCGCGGCGAGTCGTCACGTTCGAACGCGTCGGCGAGCCGCATCGCCAGCACGAGCGCGGCCTCGCTTTCGAGCGCGAGATCGGCGAGCACGGTGCGCATCAGCGGCTGCTCGGCGAGCGCGCGGCCGAACGCATGGCGCTGGCGCGTGTACGCGATCGCCTGCACGACGCCCTGGCGCAGCATCGCCGCGCTGCCGAGCACGCAGCTCAGCCGCGTGTAGGTAGCCATCTCGATGATGGTCGGAATGCCACGGCCTTCGTCGCCGAGCATGATGCCCCACGCGTCGTTCAGCTCGATCTCGCTGCTCGAGTTGCTGCGGTTGCCGACCTTGTTCTTCAGCCGCTGGATCTCGACCGCGTTCTTCGTGCCGTCCGGCCGCCAGCGCGGCACGTAGAAGCACGACGGGCCGCCGGCATCGGTGCGCGCGACGACCAGGTGCGCGTCGCACATCGGCGCGGAGAAGAACCACTTGTGGCCGCGCAGCCGGTATTCGCCGCCGCGTCCGCCCGCACCGACCGCGGTCGCGAGCGTCGTGTTCGCGCGCACGTCGGAGCCGCCCTGTTTCTCGGTCATCCCCATGCCGAACCAGATCGCGCGCTTGTCGGCGACGGGCACGTCGCGCGGATCGTAGTCGTCGCTGTACAGCTTGTCGCGCAGCAGGCCCCACAGCGCGGGCTCCTTCTGCAGCACCGGAATCGCGGCCTGCGTCATCGTCGCCGGGCACAGCGTGCCGGCCTCGATCTGGCCGTGCAGGTAGAAGCCGGCCGCGCTCGCGGCCCAGCGGCCGGCGCGCGTATCGCGGAACGGGAGCGACACGAAGCCTTCGTTCCGGTACAGGCCGAGCAGCGTGTGCCAGGCCGGATGGAAGTCGACGCGGTCGATGCGCCGGCCGCGCCGGTCGAACGCGTTCAGCTCCGGCGTGTGGCGGTTCGCTTCGTCGGCGAGCCGTGCGGTGTCGGCGCTGCCAAGCCGCGCGCCGTATGCGTCGAGCCGCGGCACGGCCCAGTCGGCGCCCGCGCGGGCCAGTGCGTCGCGCAGCGCGATGTCGGTGGCGAAGAGGTTATAGTCGACCAGTTCGTCGAACTGGTTCGTGACGGCATGGTTCGATTCGGTCATCGGGCTGTCTCCGGTCTCGTGCGTCGCGGTCCGCCGCGCGGGCGCCGCACCGTTGGCGTTTGCGCGCCAGCGCCGGCTTCCGGTCAAACGTGTATCCGCTGAATTTCAGAGTAGCAAATATGCCGCCGCGACATGTTCAGGTTCCGGCGCCGCCCAGCCAGCCGGCGGCGCAACCCGCGCCCGCGTTGCGTCGCCGGCCGCGCCAGTCGCGCGCGCAGGCCACGTCCGATGCCCTCCAGCAGGCTTTCGTTCAGCTTTTGATCGAGCGCGGCTACGCGAAGGCGACGATCCGCGAGATCGCGGCCGTCGCGGGCGTGAGCATCGGCACCTTCTACGAATACTTCGGCGACAAGCAGAGCCTCGCCGCGCTGTGCATCCACCGGCGCGTGCTGGCGCTGGCCGACCGGCTGCGCGACGCGGCGCACGGCCTGGGCGGCGCGCCGCGCGCCGAACTCGCGGCCGCGCTGGTGGATGTGCAGCTCGATGCGATCGGCGCCGACGCCGCGCTGTGGGGCGCTTTCTTCGCGCTGGAGCGGCAGGTGTCGCCGCTCGCCGCGTACCGCCGGCATTACGACGCGTATGTCGCGCTGTGGCGCGACGCGTTCGCGCAGGCCGCCGATCCGCCGCCGGCCGCGCGGCTCGACGGGATCGCCCGGATGGCGCATACGATCTGCTACGGCGGCGTGTCGCAGGCGCTGCTCACGCTCGGGCCCTCGCTCGATTTCGTCGCGTTGCGCGCCGAGCTTCAGGCCGTGCTGCGCGCCTATCTGGCGGCAGCGGGCGAGTGATGCGCGCCGCGGCCGCACGGCCTAGGGGTAATGCCTGATTCGCATGCGCGGCCGGCGGCACCGGCGTGACATCGCGCCTTTCTAATGCAAGGCCATGAGAAAAATGCATGGCCTCCATGACGAACTTTCGGTTGGCCGCGGTTATTGGCTCGGGCTAAATCATGCCGCATGAGCCGAGCCGCGCGCGTTGCGCGGGCCGGCCCGAAGGGACATCAGAAGGAGGAGTCATGCGAAGCGCCACCACGCCCCGTTCGAAACTGCCGGACGTCGGGACGACGATCTTCACGGTGATCGGCCAGCTTGCCGCGCAGCACGATGCGCTGAACCTGTCGCAGGGCGCGCCGAATTTCGCGCCCGATCCGGCGCTGGTCGAGGGCGTCGCGCGCGCGATGCGCGACGGCCACAACCAGTACGCGCCGATGGCCGGCCTCACGTCGCTGCGCGAGCGGCTCGCGGAGAAGACCGAGGCGCTGTACGGCACGCGCTACGACCCGGGCACCGAGATCACGGTGATCGCGAGCGCGAGCGAAGGGCTCTATGCGGCGATCAGCGCGCTCGTGCATCCGGGCGACGAAGTGATCTATTTCGAGCCGTCGTTCGACAGCTATGCGCCGATCGTGCGGATGCAGGGCGCGACGCCGGTCGCGATCAAGCTGTCGTCCGGGCATTTCCGCGTGAACTGGGACGAAGTGGCCGCGGCGATCACGCCGCGCACGCGGATGATCATCGTCAACACGCCGCACAACCCGACCGCGACGGTGTTTTCCGCCGACGATCTCGAACGGCTCGCGCAGCTCACGCGCGATACCGACATCGTGGTGTTGTCCGATGAAGTCTACGAGCACGTCGTGTTCGACGGCGCGCAGCACCAGAGCGTCGCGCGTCATCGCGAGCTGGCGGAGCGCAGCGTGATCGTGTCGTCGTTCGGCAAGTCGTTCCACGTGACGGGCTGGCGGATCGGCCATTGCCTCGCGCCGGCCGAGCTGATGGGCGAGATCCGCAAGGTGCACCAGTTCATGGTGTTCTCGGCCGATACGCCGATGCAGGTCGCGTTCGCGGAGATCCTCGCGCGGCCCGACAGCTATCTCGGCCTGTCGGCGTTCTACCAGGCCAAGCGCGACCTGCTCGCGCGCGAGCTGGCCGATTCCCGCTTCGAGCTGCTGCCGAGCGAAGGCTCGTTCTTCATGCTCGCGCGGTTCCGGCACTTCTCGGACGAGCGCGACAGCGACTTCGTGCTGCGCCTGATCCGCGATGCGCGCGTCGCGACGATTCCGCTGTCGGCGTTCTATGCCGACGGCACCGACGCGGGCGTGATTCGCCTCAGTTTCTCGAAGGACGACGCGACGCTGATCGAAGGCGCGCGGCGGTTGCGGTCGCTGTAAATCGCGGGCGCGAGCCCGCACCCAAGCAGGCGACATGTACGTCGCACCGAAGGCCACGGATGGGACCGGAGCACGTGCCGAAGCGCGGCGCCGGTCGACAAGTCAGGAGATCACGATGAAGCACGGAAACACCCTGAAACTCGCGTTCGCACTCGCATGCGCGCTCGGCGCCGGTGCGGCGTTCGCCGACGGCCAGACCCTGCGTTTCGGCCTGGAGGCGCAGTATCCGCCGTTCGAATCGAAGGCGCCGAACGGCGACCTGCAGGGCTTCGACATCGACGTCGGCAACGCCGTCTGCCAGAGCGCGAAGCTGTCGTGCAAGTGGGTCGAGACGTCGTTCGACGGATTGATTCCCGCGCTGAAAGGCCGCAAGTTCGACGCGATCAACTCGGCGATGAATGCGACCGAACAGCGGCGCCAGGCGATCGACTTCACGACGATCATCTATCGTGTGCCGACGCAACTGATCGCGCGCACCGGCAGCGGCCTGCTGCCGACGCCGGAATCGCTGAAGGGCAAGCGCGTCGGCGTGCTGCAGGCGTCGATCCAGGAAACCTATGCGAAGGCGCACTGGGAGCCGGCCGGCGTGTCGATCGTCGCGTACCAGGACCAGAACCAGGCCTATGCGGATCTCGTGGCGGGCCGCCTCGACGCGACGCTGGTGCTCGCGCCGGCCGGCCAGCGCGGCTTCCTGTCGCGTCCGGACGGCAAGGGCTTCTCGTTCGTCGGTCAGCCGGTGCGCGACGAGCGGATTCTCGGCAGCGGGATCGCGTTCGGCCTGCGCAAGGGCGACGACGCGCTGAAGGCGAAGCTCGACGCGGCGATCGACAAGCTGAAGGCGGACGGCACGGTGAAGTCGCTCGGCCAGAAGTACTTCGGCGACATCGACATTTCCGCCAAGTAAGCGGGCGCGCGTGATGGAGAGCCTGGATACGGCTGCCGCGAAAGACGGTCACGGCGCGGCAGCGCCGGCGCAAGACGCGCTCGAGGCGGCGCTCGTCGCCGGCTTGGGCGACGCACTCGTCACGCGGGCGGCCGACATCGATCCGCATTACTTCACCGCGTACAACGAGCCGGCCGGCGTGCGGCCGCGCGCGCTGGTGCGGCCGCGCAGCGTCGACGACGTGTCGCGTACGCTTGCGCTGTGCACGCGGCTCGGGCAGCCGGTCGTGCCGCAGGGCGGCCTCACGGGGCTTGCGCGCGGCGCGGTCGCGCTGGGCGGCGAGGTCGTGCTGTCGCTGGAACGTTTCGCCGGCGTCGAAGCGATCGACGCGGCCGCAGGGACGATGACGGTGCGCGCCGGGACGCCGCTGCAGACGGTGCAGGAAGCGGCGGACGCGGCGGGTTTCACGTTCGGGGTGGATCTCGGCGCGCGCGGTTCGTGCCAGATCGGCGGCATGCTCGCGACCAACGCGGGCGGCACGCGCGCGATCCGCTACGGCATGATGCGCGAGCAGGTGCTCGGGCTCGAGGCCGTGCTGGCCGACGGCACCGTGGTGTCGTCGATGAACCGGATGCTGAAGAACAACGCGGGCTACGACCTGAAACAGCTGTTCATCGGCAGCGAAGGCACGCTCGGCGTCGTCACGCGCGCGGTGCTGCGGCTGCATCCCAAGCTCGCGGCACCGGTCACCGCACTCTGCCGGGTGTATGGCTACGACGCCGTCGTCGCGTTGTGGAACCGCATGCGCGCACTACCGGAGATCGTCAGTTTCGAAGCGATGTGGCCGGCTTTCTACGACTACGTGGCGCGTCATACGCCCGGCGTCGTCGCGCCGTTCGCCGGCGACGGCAGCTTCGCGGTGCTGATCGAGTGCGCGACGAGCGCGCCGGGCGGCGATGCGCGCGACGCACTGGAAAACGCGCTCGCGGATGCGCTCGACATGGGACTCGTCGACGATGCCGCGCTGGCGACCTCGGAGCGGCAGGCGCGCGACCTGTGGACATTGCGCGAGGGCCTCGCAATCGATGCGCTGCCGCATCTGGTCAACTTCGACGTGAGCCTGCCGACCGGCGAACTCGGCCTGTTCGCCGAGCGTTGCGAAGCGGCGTTGCGCGCGCTTTGGCCCGACATCGTGTGTCTGTGCTTCGGCCACGTCGGTGACGGCAACGTGCATATCGGCGTATCGCTTGCCGGCATGCGCGACGCCGACGCGGATGCCGACGCGATCGATCGATGCGTGTACGCGGTTGTCCGCGAGATGGGCGGCTCGGTGTCGGCGGAGCACGGCATCGGCATGCTCAAGCGAGCCTATCTCGGCCACACGCGCACCGAAGCCGAAGTCGGCCTGATGCGGCGCCTGAAGGCCGCGCTCGATCCCGCCGGCATACTCAATCCCGGCAAGGTGCTTTGAGCGGCGCGAGCCGATGGTGACGCGCGTCAGCCGTCGACCCAGCGCAGCGCGCCGATCTTCAAGTGTTCGACGACGCTGCGTGCCCAGTCGAGCTCCGCGTTGAGCAGCACGAGCGCATGCTCGTTCTGCAGGAGGAACAGGCGCGGCACCTGGTCGTTCTGCGCGGCGTTGCGCAGCGACTCGAGACGTTCGCGTTCGGCTTCGAGCGCGGCGATACGGCGCTCGAGTTGCTGGCGTGCGTCCTCGGCGTCAAGCAGCGGCAGGAATGCAAGGCCGGCGCCGAACGCCGGAAACTCGCGCGCGGGCTCAGCGAGCAGCGCATGCAGCCATGCCTGGCCGGCCGTGTGTCCGGCCTCGGTCAGCGTGTACAGCGTGCGCTCGGGAAACGCGCCATCGCGCTCGGTGTCGTGCACGGCGATCAGCCCGTCGCGCAGCAGCCGGTCGATCGTCTGGTAGAGGCTCGTGCGCTGCCGTACGTTGACGACTTCGTCGTAGCCGCGCGCCTTCAACTGCTGCAGCATCCCGTACGGATGCATCGGCGTTTCGGTGAGCGTCGCGAGGACCGCGAGCGCGAGGGGAGACGGGCGGCTCAATGTCATGAATAGTGATGTTCTATCTAGTAATACCATGACTAGTATTAACTAGACCATCATATTCCACAAGGGTTTCAGCCGAGGTGCGAGCGCTTCGCGGCCGGCGCGACGGTTTCCATCGTCGCGAGACCATGCACGATTCCGCAATCCTCCACCGAATGTTCGCCAACGCACTGGCGGCGCAATTCCGTGAGCTGGTCGCGCAGATGCGTCAGTTCGGCGAGGCGCGCATCGACGTGGCCGATGTGCTCGTCGAGCAGCGCGTTGACGGAATCGCACGGGTCGGCCGGCGTGTCGGTGAGCTGCAGCAACGTGCGGATTTCGTCGTGCGCCATGTCGAGCGCGCGGCAGTTGCGGATGAAGCGCAGCCGTTCGACGTGCACGTCGGTGTAGTTGCGGTAGTTCGCGTCGGTGCGCTCCGCGTCGGGCATCAGCCCCTCCCGCTCGTAGAAGCGGATCGTTTCGGGCGTGCAGCGGGCCGCCTTGGCCAATTCGCCGATCTTCATGGCTTTCTCCGTTGCAAGGGTTGACCTTGTAGTGGCTTCAGGGTGTTAACTCTACACCTCAAGCCATAGAGGAGGTTGTCATGACCGACGCGCAGCGTCCCCACGACCCACGACACCGTCATGCCGGCGCCGCCGCGACCTGCAGCGCCGACGCGCGCGACACGCAGGCCGCGACCGTTGCCGATGCGGGGCCGGCGGCCGGCGAGCACCCGCTCGGCGACGCGGCGGCACGCGGCGCGCAGCCGCATGGATGCGGTCACGAGCATGACCACGATCACGCATCCGCGCACGGCACGGCGCACGACCACGGCGACCATGCGGATCATGCCGACCACGCGCGTGGCGATGGGCATGTGCACGGCGCTGCGTGCTCGCACGACCCTGCGGCGCATGACCATGCTGGTCACGACCACGACCACGACCACGACCACGACCACGACCACGACCACGACCACGACCACGACCACGACCACGACCACGACCACGCCGCCGGCGCCTGCTGCGCACCCGCCGCGCTGACGCTCGCGCCGCTGCCGGTCGCGCGGGCGACCGCGTCGGGTCACGTGCGCTCCGCGTTCCGGATCATGCAGATGGACTGCCCGACCGAGGAAACGCTGATCCGCAAGAAACTCGGCGGGATGCAGCAAGTGTCGGCGCTCGAATTCAACCTGATGCAACGGATGCTGACGGTCGAACACGTGCCGGGCGCGCAGCCCGCGATCGAAAGCGCGATCCGCACGCTCGGGATGACGCCGGAGGCCGCGGCGGCCGACGCGCCTGCCACGCCCGTCGCGCCGCCGCCCGCGAAGCCGTGGTGGCCGCTCGCGCTGGCCGGCGTCGCCGCGATCGCGTCCGAGGCCGTGAGCTGGGCCGGCCTGCCGGTGTGGCTCTCGGCCGTGCTGGCGCTCGCGGCGGTGCTCGCGTGCGGGCTGACCACCTACAAGAAGGGCTGGATCGCGATCCGCAACGGCAACCTGAACATCAACGCGCTGATGAGCATCGCGGTGACGGGCGCGATGGCGATCGGCCAGTGGCCGGAAGCCGCGATGGTGATGGTGCTGTTCACGATCGCCGAGCTGATCGAGGCGAAGTCGCTCGACCGGGCGCGCAACGCGATCCAGGGCCTGATGCAGCTCGCACCGGACACCGCGACCGTGCAGGGCGCCGACGGCACGTGGCGCACGATCGAGGCCGCGCAGGTCACGCTCGGCGCGGTCGTGCGCGTGAAGCCGGGCGAGCGGATCGGGCTGGACGGCGAAGTCGTCGCGGGACGCTCGACGGTGAACCAGGCGCCGATCACCGGTGAGAGCCTGCCTGTCGACAAGACGGCAGGCGACGCGGTGTACGCGGGCACGATCAACGAGGCCGGTTCGTTCGACTATCGCGTGACGGCGGTTGCCGCCAACTCGACGCTCGCGCGGATCATCCACGCGGTCGAGCAAGCGCAGGGCGCGAAGGCGCCGACGCAGCGCTTCGTCGACCAGTTCGCCCGCGTCTATACGCCGATCGTGTTCGCGATCGCGCTGCTGGTCGCGGTGGTGCCGCCGCTCGTGATGGGCGGCGCGTGGCATGACTGGATCTACCGCGCGCTGGTGCTGCTTGTGATCGCGTGCCCGTGCGCGCTGGTGATCTCGACGCCGGTGACGATCGTGTCGGGGCTCGCGGCCGCGGCGCGGCGCGGGATACTCGTGAAGGGCGGCGTGTATCTGGAAGAAGGCCGCAAGCTCGCATGGCTCGCGCTCGACAAGACCGGCACGATCACGCACGGCAAGCCGGTGCAGACCGATTTCGACCTGTATGCAACGGACGTCGACGCCGCACGCGTGCGTCACCTCGGCGCGAGCCTCGCGGCGCGCTCCGATCACCCGGTGTCGCAGGCGATTGCCGCGGCGGCCCGCGACGCGCAGACGGCGGCGTTCGCCGAGGTGGAGGCGTTCGAAGCGCTCGTCGGGCGCGGCGTGCGCGGCACCATCGACGGTACGCGTTACTGGCTCGGCAATCGCCGGCTCGTCGAGGAGCTCGAACGCTGCTCGCCCGCGCTGGAGGCGAAGCTCGACGCGCTCGAGCGGCAGGGCAAGAGCGTCGTGATGCTGGTCGACGATACGCGCGTGCTCGGCATCTTCGCGGTGGCCGACACGATCAAGGACACGAGCCGCGCGGCGATCGCCGACCTGCACGCGCTCGGCATCCGCACCGCGCTGCTGACCGGCGACAACCCGCACACCGCGCAGGCGATCGCGCAGCAGGCCGGCATCGACGATGCGCGCGGCAACCAGTTGCCCGAGGACAAGCTCGCGGCGGTCGAGGAGCTGTCGGCGGGCGGCGCGGGCGCGGTGGGGATGGTCGGCGACGGGATCAACGACGCACCGGCGCTCGCACGCGCCGACATCGGCTTCGCGATGGGCGCGATGGGCACCGACACGGCGATCGAGACGGCCGACGTCGCGCTGATGGACGACGACCTGCGCAAGATTCCCGCGTTCGTGCGGCTGTCGCGCGCGACGCACCGCGTGCTGGTGCAGAACATCGGCTTCGCGCTCGGCGTGAAGATCGTGTTCCTCGGCCTCACGGTCGCCGGGCTCGGCACGATGTGGATGGCCGTGTTCGCCGACGCGGGCGCGAGCCTGATCGTCGTCGGCAACGGGTTGCGGCTGCTGTCGAAAGCAGGCGTGTTCGACGGCGCGCAGACGCAGCGATGAGGCGCGGGTGATGAGCTTCCTGATACGGATCCTGGGCGGCCACGGACGTGGTCATGGCGGCGGACACGGTAGTGGCGGCCATGGCGACGGGCATCATGGCGGAGCGGGCCGGGACGGCCCCGGCGGCCACGATGCGCGCGGCCGCGACCGTCATGGCTGGGGCTGGCAGCCGTCGGCCGATGCGCAAGGCGGCCCGGCCGGCAACGTGCCGCTGCGCCAGCTCGCGTGCGCGGGCTGCGGCGCGATCAACGCGGCGGATGCGCGTTTCTGCGCGCAGTGCGGCGCATCGCAGCGCGGCAACGCGTGCAGCCGCTGCCACGCGGCGCTGGCCATCGACGCGCGCTTCTGTCCGAACTGCGGGACGCAGGCCGCGTAAGGCTCGCTCGGGAGCCTTGTTGCCGGCGTCACAGCCGATTTCGATGACGGCATGGCGCCTGAAACGGCCATGGTGTCGCAGCGGGGCGCTTGCTTGCGCCGCTCGAACGCCCGCACGCCCGCACGCCCGCACGCCGGCACGCCGGCACGCCGCGAACGCCCAAACGCCCAAACGCCCAAACGCCCAAACGCCCAAACGCCCAAACGCGCGAATCCCCGAGCCCCGGCCCGCCGATCACCGCAGCGGCAAATGAATCTCGGTGCGCAGGTCGGCCGGCGCCGCATCCATCGGCGTATTCAGATACAGCTCGAACGGTGGTGCGTCGGCGGCTTCGCGGCCCGACTGACGCAGCCAGTCGCCATATAGCCATTGGTAGGCCATCTTCAGGTCCGCATAGGGTCCCGTATGCAGCAGCACCGCGTACTCGCCACCGGCGACCGTCACGCGCTCGACGGGCGCCGCCGGCTCGACGTCCGGCGCGCCGTCGGCCGGCACGAAGCACGCTTTCGCGCGCAACTGCGCCTGCGGCGTGGTATCGGGATCGTCGTAGAAGATGCCGATCATCTTCGCGCCGGGGCCGAGCAGCCCGTGCTGCGCGACCCACGCGCCGATCTGCCCGAACGCATCGCCGATCTTCAGGTACGCGCCCGTATGCGCCACCGCATAACCGCGCAGTTCCGGCAGCCGCCGGATCTCGACTTCATGCCTGAACATGTCTCCCTCTCCTCGCTGTAACGGATAAATCGGCCGGTGGAACCGCCGCACCGTCAGCACGATCGTCCCGCCGCAGAGCGCGCGACGCGTTGCGAGCCGCATGGCGGATGCACGCGTGCGTTCCGGCTTTCGTATCGACGGTCATGCGTGCGTCCCCGGCACGAATCGACATCACGGTAGCACGCCGCCGAGCGGCACATCTCGCGGCGATGCGTAGGCCTGCCAAATCCGCCCCTTTTTATTTCGAAGAAATTGGGTCTCGTCCCCGTCGATCTTGTCTAAAGTTAAAGACGGTGAAATCGGGTGAACGCGTCATTTTTCTCGGGTAAGTTGGTCGGGCGCCAACGCACGGTTGTCGAAGTACGCGGGTAGTTCGTCGATGTTCAATCGCAACGCCACGTTTTTCGGGAGAATAAGAAATGGATGCTTCCAGCTTCATCACGTCGCTGCAGGCCACGCTAGGCGGATACCTGCCCAAGATCGCCGGAGCGATCGGCATCCTGGTGATCGGCTGGCTGATCGCCGTGGTGGTGCGGGCCGGCGCGCTCCGGCTGCTCAACGCGCTGAAGGTCGATCAGCGGATCACCGAAAGCACCGGGCAGGGCGCACGCGTCGAGCGGATCATCGCCGGCGGGCTGTTCTGGCTCGTGCTGCTCGTCACCGCGGTGGGCATCTTCAATGTGCTCAACCTGTATGCGGTGTCCAATCCGTTCTCGCTGCTGGTCACGCACATCGTCAATTACCTGCCGAACCTGATCGGCGGCGCGGCGCTGACGCTGATCGCGTGGTTGATCGCATCGCTGCTGCGCAGCCTCGCGAACCGTGCGCTGAGAGCCAGCAAGGTCGACGACAAGCTGTCCGAAAGCGCCGGCATGCAGCCGATGAGCGGCTATCTCGGCGACGTGCTGTTCTGGCTCGTGATCCTGATGTTCCTGCCGGCGATCCTCGGGTCGTTCGCGTTGTCCGGCCTGCTGTCGCCGGTGCAGGGGATGGTCGACAAGCTGCTCGCGATCGTGCCGAACCTGTTCGCGGCCGCGGTGATCGGCGTCGTCGGCTGGATCGTCGCGCGCGTGCTGCGCGGCCTCGTGACGAACCTGCTGGTCGCCGCCGGCGCCGACCGCCTCACCGCGAGTCTCGACAGCCCGACGCCGGTGCGCGTGTCGAGCCTGATCGGCACGATCGTCTACGTGTTCGTGTTCGTGCCGACGCTGATCTCCGCGCTCGACGCGCTGAAGATCGACGCGATCTCGATTCCCGCCACCAACATGCTGAACCAGTTTCTCGGCGCGGTGCCGGACATCGTCGCGGCGATCGTGATCGTGCTGGTCACGTACTATTTCGCGCGCTTCGTCGCGTCGCTCGCGCAGCGGCTGCTGGAAGCCGCCGGCGTCGACGGGCTGCCGGCCATGCTCGGCGTCGAGCGCGTGTTCTCGGGGATCCTGCAGCCGTCGGTGCTGGTCGCGCGGCTGATCGTGTTCTTCGCGATGCTGTTCGCGGCGGTCGAGGCCGCGAACCGGCTCGGCTTCACGCAGGTGCGCGACGTCGTCACGCTGTTCATCGAATTCGGCGGCCACGTGCTGATGGGCGGCGTGATCCTCGTGATCGGCGTGTGGCTCGCGAGCCTCGCGCGCCGCGTGATCGAGCAGGCCGACCGCGAACACAGCGTGCTGTTCGCGCGGATCGCGCAATTCGCGATCCTCGGCCTCGTGTTCGCGATGGGGCTGCGCGCGATGGGCATCGCCAACGAGATCGTGCAGCTCGCATTCGGCCTCGTGCTCGGCGCGATCGCGGTGGCGGTCGCGCTGTCGTTCGGCCTCGGCGGCCGGGAAGCGGCCGGCAAGCTGCTCGACCGCTGGTTCAACCAGCGCGGCGGCGGCCAGTAAGCGGCGTCGTGCCGCCCATCCGGCCGCTGCGTGCGGCCGGATGGCGCGAGCATGAAGGCGCGCACGACGAGCGCGGCCCGCGGCCGCCGTTGCCGCCGGCGAAACGCCAGCCGTCATCTTTGCCGAATTTCGATAACACGTCCTTTAATGACTCTCTAGCATCGATTCTCAGTCGCGCGGGCAGGCAGGCCGGCGCCTTTCAGGAGAATCCGATGAAAGCAGAGTCGAATGGCCGGCCCGCCGCCGGCGCCAAGTTGTCAGGCCAGCCCGCGCTGCAGCAGACGCTCGGGACCTGGCAACTGTGGGGCATCGCGGTCGGCCTCGTGATTTCCGGCGAATACTTCGGCTGGAGCTACGGCTGGGCGAGCGCCGGCACGCTGGGTTTCGTGATCACCGCGGTGTTCGTCGCGGCGATGTACACCACCTTCATCTTCAGCTTCACCGAACTGACGACGTCGATCCCGCACGCGGGCGGCCCGTTCGCGTATGCGCGCCGCGCATTCGGCCCGACGGGCGGCTATCTCGCCGGCGCGGCGACGCTCGTCGAGTTCGTGTTCGCGCCGCCCGCGATCGCGCTGGCGATCGGTGCGTATCTGCATGTGCAGTTTCCGGGGCTCGAACCGAAACACGCGGCGATGGGTGCGTATCTCATATTCATGGCGCTGAACATCGTCGGCGTGCAGATCGCCGCGACGTTCGAGCTGGTCGTCACGCTGTTCGCGATCTTCGAGCTGCTGGTGTTCATGGGTGTCGTGTCGCCGGGCTTCGCGTGGAGCAACTTCATGAAGGGCGGCTGGTCGGGCGCCGATCATTTCAGCGTCGGCGCCTTCCACGGGATGTTCGCGGCGATCCCGTTCGCGATCTGGTTCTTCCTCGCGATCGAAGGCGTCGCGATGGCCGCCGAGGAGGCGAAGAACCCGAAACGCTCGATCCCGATCGCGTACGTGGCCGGCATCCTGACCCTCGTCGCGCTCGCGATCGGCGTGATGGTGTTCGCTGGCGGCGCGGGCGACTGGACCAAGCTCGCGAACATCAACGACCCGCTGCCGCAGGCGATGAAATACATCGTCGGCGCGAACAGCGGCTGGATGCACATGCTCGTGTGGCTCGGGCTGTTCGGGCTGGTCGCGTCGTTCCACGGGATCATCCTCGGCTATTCGCGCCAGATCTTCGCGCTGGCGCGCGAGGGCTACCTGCCCGAATGGCTCGCGAAGGTGCATCCGCGCTTCCGCACGCCCTATCGCGCGATTCTCGCGGGCGGCGTGGTCGGGATCGCCGCGATCTACAGCGACGAGCTGATCCAGTTCGGCGGCCAGACGCTCACCGCGAACATCGTGACGATGTCGGTGTTCGGTGCGATCGTGATGTATATCGTAAGCATGGCGGCGCTGTTCAAGCTGCGCCGCTCGCAGCCGGACATGGCGCGGCCGTTCCGCGCGCCGCTGTACCCGTTCTTCCCGGCATTCGCGATCGTGGCGGCCCTGGTCTGCCTCGGGACGATGGTGTACTTCAACGGGCTGGTGGCGATGGTGTTCATCGCGTTCCTCGCGCTCGGCTACGCGTACTTCCTCGCGACCCGTTCGCAGCGTGCGAGCGCGCCGGGCGACGTGGCGCTCGAGGAGTGAGCATGGCGAACCCGCACGGCCGCGCCTGACGGCATCCGGTGCGCCCCGTCGAACGGGCGCGCCGTCGGCGTCCGGCACGGATGGGCAAGGACTGGCAAGGAGATTCGAACGATGGCCTACACGGAGACGATCGGCCCGCGCACGTACCGCTTCGCGGACCTGAAGACGCTGCTCGCGAAGGCGAGCCCGTTGCGCTCCGGCGACCAGCTCGCCGGCGTCGCGGCGGCGAGCGAGGAGGAGCGCGTAGCCGCGAAGATCGCGCTTGCGGGCGTGCCGCTGAAGGCATTCCTGAACGAGGCGCTGATTCCGTACGAACACGACGAGGTCACGCGCCTGATCCTCGACGATCACGACGCGGCCGCGTTCGCGGAAATCTCGCACCTGACGGTGGGGGATTTCCGCAACTGGCTGTTGTCGCCCGCGGCCGACGGCGCCGCGCTCGAGCGGATCGCGCCGGGCCTCACGCCCGAGATGGTCGCGGCCGTGTCGAAGCTGATGCGCAACCAGGACCTGATCGCGGCCGCGCGGAAGCGCCGCGTCGTCACGCGCTTTCGCAACACGGTTGGGCTGGCGGGCCGGATGTCGGTGCGGTTGCAGCCGAACCATCCGACCGACGACGTGAAGGGCATCGCCGCGTCGATGCTCGACGGGCTGATGTACGGCTGCGGCGACGCGATGATCGGCATCAACCCGGCCACCGACAGCCTCGCGGCGATCATGAAGCTGCTCGCGATGATCGACGGGTTCCGCGAACGCTACGGCGTGCCGACGCAGTCGTGTGTGCTCACTCACGTGACGAATACGATCGCCGCGATCGAGAAGGGCGCGCCGGTCGACCTGGTGTTCCAGTCGATCGCGGGCACCGAGAAGGCGAACGCGAGCTTCGGGATCTCGCTCGCGCTGCTCGGCGAGGCGCGCGAGGCCGCGTTGTCGCTCGGGCGCGGCACCGTCGGCAACAACCTGATGTATTTCGAGACGGGCCAGGGCAGCGCGCTGTCGGCGAACGCGCATTTCGGCGTCGACCAGCAGACCTGCGAGGTGCGGGCGTACGCGGTCGCGCGCAAGTTCGACCCGTTCCTCGTGAACACGGTCGTCGGCTTCATCGGGCCCGAATACCTGTACGACGGCAAGCAGATCATCCGCGCGGGGCTCGAGGATCACTTCTGCGGCAAGCTGCTCGGCGTGCCGATGGGCTGCGACATCTGCTACACGAACCACGCGGAAGCCGACCAGGACGACATGGACACGCTGCTGACGCTGCTGGGTGCGGCCGGCATCAACTTCATCATGGGGATTCCGGGCGCGGACGACGTGATGCTGAACTACCAGAGCACGTCGTTTCACGACCAGCTGTACGTGCGCGAGGTGCTCGGCCTGCGCCGCGCGCCCGAGTTCGAGGAGTGGCTGGAGACGATGGAGATCGCCGACGCGCACGGCGCGCTGCGCGTGGCGAGCCCGCGCGTGCCGCTGCTCGCGGGCGCGAACGACTGGATGGGGATTTCCGCATGAGCGACGCCGTCGAAAAGAACCCGTGGGCGCAGCTGAGGTCGTTCACGAACGCGCGGATCGCGCTCGGCCGCGCCGGCAACAGCCTGCCGACCGCGCCGCTGCTCGCGTTCAACCTGTCTCACGCGCAGGCGCGCGACGCCGTGCACCAGCCGCTCGACGCGGACGCGCTGCGGCGCGAGATCGACGCATGCGGGCTGCCGACGCTCGGCGTGCAGAGCGCCGCGCCCGACCGCGACCACTATCTGCGCCGGCCCGACCTCGGCCGCAAGCTGTCGGACGACAGCCGCGGGCTGCTGGCCGGCTACGGCGCGGCGCTCGACGACGCGCCCGATGTGGTGTTCGTGGTCGGCGACGGGCTGTCGGCGTTCGCGGCCGCGAAGCAGGCGCTGCCGCTGCTGCAGGCCGTGCGGCCGCGGCTCGACGCGGACGGCTGGCGGATCGGCCCGGTGGTGGTCGCGACGCAGGCGCGCGTCGCGCTCGGCGACGAGATCGGCGAGCTGCTGCGCGCGAAGGTCGTCGCGATGCTGATCGGCGAACGGCCGGGGCTCAGCTCGCCCGACAGTCTCGGCGTGTACCTGACGTGGGCGCCGAAGGTCGGCTGCCACGACGCGCTGCGCAACTGCATCTCGAACGTGCGGCCCGAGGGGCTCCCGCATGCCGCCGCCGCGCACAAGCTGCATTACCTGATGACGCAGGCGCGCCGGCTCGGGCTCACGGGTGTCGGGCTGAAGGACGACAGCGATGCGCTGCTGCCGCAGGCGGACGCGGAGCGGATCGGCGCGGAATGACGCGGAATGACGAGGCGGCTGCGCGTTGCGAGCCGGCCGTCTACTTGACTACTTGAACAGCCGCTCGCACAGGAAGTCGACGAACACGCGCAGCTTCGGCGACAACTGCCGGCTCGACGGCCACACGATCGAGAACTGCCCGGGCGCGATCCGGTAGTCGTCGAGCACGGTGACGAGCGCGCCGGTGTCCAGCGCGTCGCGCGCGAGGAAGTCGGGCATGTAGCCGATGCCGAGCCCCGCCATGACCGCGCCGCGCAGTGCTTCCATGTTGTTGCAGGTCATCGCGGTGCGCAGCTTCAGCGGCGTGCCGTCGCGGGCGGCGAGCGCCCAGTCCTGCAGCTTGCCGGTGGTCGGGAAGCAATAGCGCACGCAATCGTGCGCTTCGAGATCGTGCGGCGCGCGCGGCGTGCCGGCCTGCGCGAGATACGCGGGCGTCGCGCACAGCACGAACGCGAACGGGCCGAGCCGCCGCGACATCAGGCTCGAATCCGATAGCGGACCGCTGCGGATCACCGCGTCGAAGCCGCCTTCGACGACGTCCACCATCCGATCGTTGAAATCCAGGTCGAGCTCGACGTCCGGATAGCGCTGCCTGAATTCGGGCAGCACCGGCAGCAGGAACCGGTAGCCGATCACCGGCAGGCTCACGCGCAGCTTGCCGCGCGGGCGCTGCGCGGATGCCGTCACCGTCGCTTCCGCATCGCGAAAATCCTCGAGGATCCGCTGGCAGCGTTCGTAGAAATGGCGCCCTTCGTCGGTCAGCGTGACGCGGCGCGTCGTGCGGTTGAACAGGCGCACGCCGAGCGACTGCTCGAGCCGCGCGATCGTCTTGCCGACGGCGGACGCGGAAATGCCGAGCGCGCGGCCGGCCGCGACGAAGCTGAGCGCCTCGGCGGTGCGGACGAACGCGGCGATGCCGTTCAGGTTTTCCATCGACATAAGCGGGCCGGCAAGAAGCGGAGAAGAGACCGATTGCGGAATATTAGTCCGTTATATCCGGAGTCTTGCACGGTTTTTCGCCGATTGAATCGGATTTATCTTTGATCGCTCTGGCGGCGCATCCGCGCCCGCTTTTCGAGGAGCGATGATGGATCACCCGTTTTCACCCGATTCGGCCAGCTCGGCACGCCGGCGCGCGTGGGTGCTGGCCGCCGTCTGCATGGCCGCCGTCGCGCTGCCGTTGTCGTTTTCGGGCGGCGCGGTCGCGACGCCCGCGATCGGCCGCGACCTGCACGGCGGGCCGGTCGCGATGAACTGGATCACCAACGCGTTCATGCTCGCGTTCGGCAGTTTCCTGATGGCGGCGGGCGCGCTGGCCGACCAGTTCGGCCGCAAGCGCGTGTTCGCGATCGGCGTCGGCGGCTTCACGCTGATGTCGGTCGCGCTCGCGTTCGCGCCGTCGATGCTCGTGCTCGACCTGCTGCGCGCCGCGCAGGGGCTCGCGGCGGCCGCGGCGCTTGCGGGCGGCACGGCCGCGCTCGCGCAGGAGTTCGACGGCGCGGCGCGCACGCGTGCGTTCAGCCTGCTCGGCACGACGTTCGGGATCGGGCTCGCCTTCGGGCCCGTGCTCGCCGGCGGCCTGATCGCGCACTACGGCTGGCGCGCGATCTTCGTCACGGGAGCGGCGGCCGGCGCGCTGTCGCTCGCGTTCGGGCTGCCGCGCATGCACGAATCGCGCGATCCGCACGCGACGGGGCTCGACTGGCCCGGCACGACCGCGTTCACCGCCGCGCTCACGCTGTTCACGTTCGGCGTGATCGAGGCGCCCGCGCGCGGCTGGACGCATCCGCTCGTCGTCGCGCTGCTGGCGGGCGCGGCGCTCGGCGCATGCGCGTTCGTCGCGATCGAGACGCGCGTCGCGCGGCCGATGCTCGACCTGTCGCTGTTCCGGATTCCGCGCTTCGTCGGCGTGCAGGTGCTGCCGGTATCGACCTGCTGCTGCTACATCGTGCTGCTCGTCGTGCTGCCGCTGCGCTTCATCGGCATCGACGGTTTCAGCGAGATCGACACGGGCTGGCTGATGCTCGCGATTTCCGCGCCGATGCTGGTCGTGCCGTTCGTCGCGGCGACGCTCACGCGCCGGCTGTCGGCCGGCGTGATCTCGGGGCTCGGGCTGTTGCTCGCGGCGGTGGGCCTCGTGTGGCTGGACGTCGCGCTGCGCGGCGGCGCGGGGCCGGCGGCGATCGCGCCGATGCTCGCGATCGGCGTCGGGGCCGGCATGCCGTGGGGGCTGATGGACGGGCTGTCGGTCAGCGTCGTGCCGAAGGAGCGCGCAGGGATGGCGACCGGGATCTTCAGCACGACGCGCGTGGCGGGCGAGGGGATCGCGCTCGCGATCGTCGGCGCGGTGCTCGCGACGTTCGCGCATGGCGATTTGCGGCGGATGGCGCCGGGCACGTCCGGCGCGACGCTGCGGGCCGCCGCGCGGCTCGCGACCGGCGATCTCGCCGGCGCGGCGGCCGTGTTGCCGGGCGTCGATCGTGCGGCGCTGCTCGCGAGCTATACGCACGCGTTCGATCGGCTGCTGATCGGGCTCGCGGTCGTCACGGTGCTGTGCGCGGGCGTGGTGTTCGCGTTTCTGGGCGCGCGGCCGGCGGTTGCGGAGGGGCGCGGCGATGAAAGCGACCATGCGCGTGCCGACGCACCGGCGCGGCGCCGGACCGAGCCGGCTTGTGCGGAGGCAAACGGGCGGTGAACGGTGGGGGCGTCGACGGGGGCTGGCGCTTCCGCAGGAGCGGTCGGGTATTTCGTGCGCGTCACCCCGCTGCAGGAGGAGCCGGCTCCCGCGTCATGTCGGCACGCGCGGTGGGCGCCGCCGCGTCGGTGCGGGCATGCCCCCGCCGTTTCAACGGCGACATGGCGCAACATCACGCCAGCACGAGCGGCGGCAGCCCCGCTTCGCCCCGCGCGTGCGCGCTTTCGACTTCGACGACCACATAACGCAGCGCATCCGGCCACAGGTGCGCGTGGCTTCCCGCGTCCTCGTCGATCGTCGCGCGTCCTTGCACGACCCACGTCGTCTGCCCGACGAAATCGACGAACAGCAGCGCAATCGCCGGATTCACGAGCAGGTTGCCGATCGTGTTGAACAGGTTATTCCCCGCGAAGTCGGGCAGCACGAGCGTATGCCGATCGGGCAGGTCGACGAGCGGGGCGAACGAACCGTTCGCGCGCGGTTGCCGGCCGCGATACGAGCAGTCGCTGTCGCCCTCCGCGTTCGCGGTTGCCACGATCAGGAACGCCTGTTCGCGGATGAACGCGACGGCATCGTCGCTGAGGGGGCCCGGTTCGTTCATGGTGTCGGTCGGCGCGTGGCCGCGGCGTGCGGATCCGCGTTGCGCACGCAAGCGACATGCCACGCGGCGCGCGTAGCGCGCGGCGACGCGAGCACCGCTGCGCTGTGAAAAATCCGAACACCCGCCGCGCCGCTGTGCCGTCGCGGTGTTCAGAATCGGCACACTCGTTTCCCGTGCGCCGGCACCGCGCCCGGCGGGCGGCCGGACGCGCCGCTCGTGTTCCGTTTTCGGCCCGTGTGGCACGCATGTTGCGTAAACCGTGCAGCGCGATCCAACCGGCGCTGCATTCACACAAGCACGATGAACAGGAGACATGTATGAACCCGTTTGACCTGAAGCAACTGGGCCTCGACGTCGAATATCCGTACCGTCAGCAGTACGACAACTACATCGGCGGCAAGTGGGTTCCGCCGGTGAAGGGCGAGTATTTCGAGAACGTGTCGCCGATCAACGGCAAGCCGTTCTGCCGCGTGCCGCGCTCGAGCGCCGACGACATCGAGATCGCACTCGACGCCGCGCACGCCGCGCGCCGCAAGTGGGGCAAGACGTCGGTCGCCGAGCGCGCGAACCTGCTGTTGGCCGCCGCCGACCGGATGGAAAAGAACCTGAAGCTGCTCGCGGTGGCCGAGACGATCGACAACGGCAAGCCGCTGCGCGAGACGATGGCGGCCGACCTGCCGCTCGCGATCGATCACTTCCGCTATTTCGCGGGCTGCATCCGCGCGCAGGAAGGCGGCATTTCCGAGATCGACGACAACACCGTCGCGTATCACTTCCACGAGCCGCTCGGCGTCGTCGGCCAGATCATCCCGTGGAACTTCCCGCTGCTGATGGCCGCATGGAAGCTCGCGCCGGCGCTCGCGGCCGGCTGCTGCGTGGTGATGAAGCCGGCCGAGCAGACGCCCGCGTCGGTGATGGTGCTGATGGAGCTGATCGGCGACCTGTTCCCGGCCGGTACGATCAACATCGTGAGCGGCTTCGGCAAGGAAGCGGGCGAAGCGCTCGCGACCAGCAAGCGGATCGCGAAGATCGCGTTCACGGGCTCGACGCCGGTCGGCAAGCACATCCTGCGCGCGGCGGCCGACAACCTGATCCCGTCGACGGTGGAACTGGGCGGCAAGAGCCCGAACATCTTCTTCGCGGACGTGCTCGACCAGGACGACGCGTTCCTCGACAAGACGCTCGAAGGCCTCGCGATGTTCGCGCTGAACCAGGGCGAGGTGTGCACGTGCCCGTCGCGGATCCTGATCCAGGAGTCGATCTACGAACGCTTCATCGAGAAGGCCGTCGCGCGCGTCGAGCGCATCAAGGCCGGCCACCCGCTCGACCTGCAGACGATGATCGGCGCGCAGGCGTCGCAGCAGCAGCTCGACAAGATCCTGTCGTACATCGACATCGGCCGCGACGAAGGCGCGCAATGCCTGACGGGCGGCGAGCGCACGGCGCCGGGCGCCGATCTCGGCACGGGCTACTACGTGAAGCCGACGATGCTGTTCGGCAACAACAAGATGCGCGTGTTCCAGGAAGAGATCTTCGGGCCGGTCGCGTCGGTGATGACGTTCAAGGACGAGCAGGAAGCGATCGAACTCGCGAACGACACGTTCTACGGGCTCGGCGCGGGCGTGTGGACGCGCAACGGCACGCGTGCGTACCGGATGGGCCGCGAGATCGAGGCCGGCCGCGTGTGGACCAACTGCTATCACCTGTACCCGGCGCACGCGGCGTTCGGCGGCTACAAGCAGTCGGGCATCGGTCGCGAGACGCACAAGATGGCGCTGTCGAACTATCAGCAGACGAAATGCCTGCTGGTCAGCTACCAGGCCGAGGCGCTCGGGTTCTTCTGATCGCCTGAGCAGGTGGCGAGGTGCCGGGGCCGGCCGGGCGGCGGGGGAACGCTGCCCGGTACGGTTGCCGGTGTCCGATTCCCGATTCTCGATTCCGGGCAGGGTTCGACGGCCGGGCTCGGGTGACGCATCTGCGGCCGTCGAGCGGCACCGGCGGCGATGCAGTGCGCTGACGGCGGTGCGCCCGGCATTTCGCCACTTTCGCCTCAAGACATTGGACACGTGGCGCCGCCGACCCCGGCAGTCGCGCGGTGGCGGCGGCCGCATCGCGCACCGGTGGGCCCGACGGAAAACCAGCATGGCAGAACCACCCCGATCCTATCCACGCCACCCGGTGTTCCACGCGGGCGAGCTCGACGCGCATCATCGGTTCGGCGTCGCCGACGAAGCCGAGCGGATGAGCGACGTCGTGACGACGCGGCTGAGCATCGGCGTGCGCCAGTTCGTCGAGTCGCAGCCGTTCATGTTCGTCGGCACGACGCGCGGCGAACCGGCGCGCGTGACCTGCGACATCGTGCAGGGCATGCGCGACGCGAACGGCGATCTATGGCCGGTCGTGCGCGTGATCGACACGAAGACGCTGCGTTTCGCGCTGTCGACGCCCGGCGACGGCGACCGGATCGATGCGCTCGAATGCGACGGCCGCGGCGTCGGGCTGCTGTTCATCGATTTCGTGCGCGGCATCCGCTATCGGATCAACGGCCGCGCGACGCTGCGGGCCGATCTCCCGGAAGCGGACGCGGCGCCCTGGCCGGCCGGCAGCCCGATCGTCGAGCTGGCGGTCGCCCAGGCGTACGGCAATTGCGGCACACGGGTCGTGCGGTTGCAGCCGCGCACCTAGCGCGGGGGCCGGGCCGCCGGCGGCATGCATGCCGCACCCGCGCGGTGCGCGGCACGCCGCCTCCGGGTGCGCCCGCATGGCGCGCGGCGGCCGTACAGCGTGGAATGACGGGCTTGTCGCCGGCCGCGCGGTTCGGCACGGGACTTGCGTGATGGACGCGGTCCCGGGCAGGTGAGGAGAACACGATGGAGCAACGAGTGGCGTGCATGGCCGAACCGACGGCCGAGGACACGCGGTGCAGCGCGCAGGGTGACGACGCGCTGGCCGGCCAGGCCGTGGTGAGCGTCGCGCACGACGCCGACGAGCAGGCGCGCAACCTGATCGGCTGGCGGCAGACCTACGACCAGCTCGCGGCCGGCCGCTTCGTCGGCACGCTGACCGAGCTGCCGCTCGATACGATGAAGCTGTTTCGCGAATCGACCAGCCACCTGCTGCGCCAGGCGTGCGAGGTGCGCGGCGACGCATACTGGTTCGGCATCCCGCTGGCGAGCGACGGCACCGCGCGCGTCGATGCATGCCGCATCGGCCCCGGCGCGCTCGCGTTCCGGCCCGGCAACGTCGAATTCGAATTGCTGACGCCCGCGCAGTTCTCGATCTACGGCGTCGTCGTGCGCGGCGACGTGTTGCGCCGTTACGCGGAGGAAGTCGAGCACCGCGCGCTCGACGAGCGGCTGTTCACGCAGCACGTGATCCAGATTGGCGACACGCGGCTCGCGCGCCTGTGCGCGCTGCTCGGCCGCCGGCTCGACGGCGCGGCGGCCGTCGGCGGCCCGCTGCCCGACGCGCAGCGCGACGACCTGCAGGCCGAGGTGCTGGGCGCGCTGTTCGACGCGTGCGCGCAGCCGGCGGACGACCGCGCGGGCGGCGCGCCGTCGACCCGGCGCTGGATCGTCGAGCAGGCGCGCGAGTACGTGCTGGCGCACCGCACGCGCCCGGTCGGCGTGCCCGAGCTGTGCGAGCAATTGCACGTGAGCCGACGCACGCTGCAGTACTGCTTCCAGGACGTGCTCGGCATGGCGCCCGCGACCTACCTGCGCACGCTGCGGCTGAACGGCGCGCGGCGCGATCTGTGCGGGCGGGCGGCCGGTTCGGTGCAGGACGTCGCGGAGGCGTGGGGCTTCTGGCACCTGAGCCAGTTTGCGACCGACTACCGGCGGCTGTTCGGCAAGCGGCCGTCGGAGACGCTGCGCGATCGTGCCGTGATGGTCGCGGCCGGGTGAGCGTGGCGGCGCGTGGAGGCCGCTGAAGGTTCGATCTTTCGGGCGAGTTCCGTTTATCTATTCGGCTGCGGCGGCCGCTTGGCGCGGCGCCGGCCACCGCAATGCATCCCAGTCGATCGCGCGGTAAGCGGCTTCGACCGCCGTCAGATCCTCCGGCCGCTCGCTGCGATGCAGCCCGCGCAATTCGGCCGGCACGTCGAGCTCGACCGGCACGCAGTGCGGATAGTCGCGCACGCGCAGCGCCGGCCCGATCGTCGTGAAACAACCGAGTGTCGGCACGTCGAAGCCGTCGGCGACATGAAGCGCGGCCGTGTCGGGCGCGAACAGCATGCTGGCACCCTTGACCCAGGCAATGAAACTCGCGGTGTCGGGCGCGTGGCGGCTCACGTCGACGTAGGCCGGATGCGCGACGGGACCGAACCCGACCACCGGCAGCCCGTAACGCTGCGCGATTCGCTCCACGAATGCCGCGCGCAGCGCGGGCGGCACGCTGCGCACCGCGGTGCTCGCCGTCGGGCAAAACAGCACGTACGGGCGCTGCCATTCGGCCGGCAGCGCGGGCAGCCGCAGCCGCGCGAGCCAGCGATTGCGCTTCGCGGCAGCCGGCACCGTGGCCGGATCCGCACCGAGCGCGTCGAGGAAGAAGTCGATCATCGGCTGCCGCGCGAACGCGGGCCAGTACAGGTGATTGCCGAGATCGATGCACGGCGTGTGCGCGGGCAGCCCGTCGACGGGGTACGGCAGCGCACGTGACGGTGCGACGACGTCGGCCGCGAGCGCATACAGCGCTTCGACGTAGCGCGGTGCGCGGGCCGGCCGGTACAGCGTGAAGCGCACGCCGGGATGCATCGCGCGCAGCGCGGCGAGCGCGGTCAGCCCGATCACCGAGTCGCCGAGTGCGACACCCATCCCGTTGATCACGTGCACGTCCGTTGTGCGGCCGTAGTCGCGCCGGAACGGCCGATGAACGGCATGCAGCAGACCGAGCGCCGCCGCGGCCGGCACGCAGCCTTCCGCGCGATCCCTGCCGTGCTCGATGTCGTACGGCGCGACGAGCGTACCGTCGGGCGCGAGCAGCGTGCCGGGGAGGACGAGCGCGTCGTCGTGCGACAACGCGAGACTGGCCGGTGCGGCGTGCATGCCCATGATCATGCGCCGCGCGCCCGGCGGCCCTGCTCGCGGATCTGCTCGAGCGTCGCGGCCGGCGTGCTGGCGTCCTGCGGGATGCGGATCTCGATCAGCGCCGGCAGCCCGCAGGTCAGCGCGCGCTCGAGTGCCGGCGCGAAGTCGGCGGTGCGCTCGACCATCTCGCCATGCGCGCCGAACGCGCGCGCATACGCGGCGAAGTCGGGGTTCGTGAGCCCCGTGCCGTGTACGCGCCCCGGATAGTTGCGCTCCTGATGCATACGGATCGTACCGAAATGCCCGTTGTTGACGACGATTGCGACGATGTTCAGCCCGTACTGCATCGCGGTCGCGAGTTCGTTGCCGGCCATCATGAAGCAGCCGTCGCCAGCGAGCGCGACGACGGCCCGCTCCGGATACAGCGACTTGGCGGCGAGCGCGGCGGGCAGCCCGTAACCCATCGCGCCGCTGGTCGGCGCGAGCTGCGAGCGGAAGTGCCGGTACGCGAAGTGGCGATGCAGCCAGATTGCGTAGTTGCCGGCGCCGTTGGTCAGGATCGCGTCGTGCGGCAGGCGCTCGCGCAACTGCACCATCACGTCGCCGAGCTGGACATCGCCGGGCATCGGCAGCGGCGCATGCCATTCGCGGTACGCGCGGTGCGCGTCGGCGGCCGTGCCGGCCCATGCCGGGTGCGCCGGCGGTTCGAGCGCGGCGAGCGGCGCCGCGATCTCCGGCATCCCCGACACGATCGGCAGGTCGGCCGCATACACGCGGCCGAGCTCGTCCGCGCCCTGATGCACGTGGATCAGCGTCTGGCGCGTCTTCGGGATGTCGAGCAGCGTATAGCCGCCCGTCGTCGCTTCGCCCAGGCGCGGGCCGAGCACCAGCAGCAGGTCGGCGTCGCGAATCCGCTTGGCGAGCGCGGGATTGATCCCGAGGCCGACGTCGCCCGCGTAGTTCGGATGCGCGTTGTCGAAGGTGTCCTGGAAGCGGAACGCGCACGCGACCGGCAACTGCCAGCGCTCGACGAAGGTGCGCAGGTTCGCGCATGCGTCCGGCGTCCAGCCGCTGCCGCCGACGATCGCGAATGGCCGTTCCGCCCGCGCGAGCCGTTCGCGCAGCTCGTCGAGCTGGGTGGTCGACGGCGACGCCGCGACGCGTTTCGCGGCCGGCACGACCGGCTGCGACGCGCAGGCTTCGGACAGCACGTCCTCCGGCAGCGCGAGCACGACGGGCCCCGGGCGACCGGAGGTCGCGACGTGGAACGCATGGCTCAGGTATTCGGGAATGCGGCGCGGGTCGTCGATCTGCGCGACCCATTTCGCCATCTGGCCGAACATCCGCCGGTAGTCGATTTCCTGGAAGGCTTCGCGGTCGAGGTGCTCGCGCGCGCACTGGCCGACGAACAGGATCATCGGCGTCGAATCCTGGAACGCGGTGTGCACGCCGATCGACGCATGGGTCGCGCCGGGCCCGCGCGTGACGAACGCGATGCCGGGGCGGCCGGTCAGCTTGCCGACCGCCTCGGCCATGTTCGCGGCGGCCGCCTCGTGGCGGCAGACGACCGTCTGGATGCGCGCGGTGTGATCCGCGAGCGCATCGAGTACGGCGAGGAAGCTCTCGCCCGGCACGCAGAACGTGCGTTCGACGTGATTGGCGAGCAACGCATCGACGAGCAGTCGCGCACCGGTGGTGGCGCTCTGCTCGAGATCCTTGGAATGCGACATGGGCTGCCGTCTCCGTGGGTAGCGGGACGTACAGCTTACGCCCGTTGGCGGGGCGCCGGTACGCCGCCCGGTGAAAAGTGTCGGATCGCGGGGGGACTTCGGAACGCACGCCGGGCTTTCGGCTGGCCGGACGGCCGGCTTGTGCCTGCGCGCTCGGTGGTGAAAAGTGAGTGCAGGGGATGTTGGGTCGGGCTTCTGTGTCGACTCGGAAACGGAGATATCCCAATCAATAATAAAGTGGGATGCCGTTCAATAGTAAAATTCACCGAACGCATGGACAAACGTATCGAGGATCACCATGGCAACCGAAACGATCGATCAAAAGACGCTGACGGAGCTGATCGAAGCCGGTGCCGTATGCGGGGCTCGCGTGGTCGGCTGCGGCAACGGCTGGGCGCTCTCGGCCCGTTGCGGCGCGCACGACCGTTTCCTGTCGGCCAAGCGCGGCGACGTGCGGGTGTTTCGCCGTTTCGAAACACTGGTCGGATTTCTACGCGACATCGGCATCAGCCGGTTCGATGTGGACGCGTCGGCATTCGACCCGGATGCGGCAGGCCGGGCGACCCGGCCCGATCGCGCAGCCGCGTTGAAGGCGGCGCACGAGGCAGCGGCCCACGATCGCTGGTTTCGCGAGCAGGTGCGGCAGGCGCTGGACGATCCGCGTGCGGCGATTCCCGACGCAGAGGTCAGCGCCGACTTCGCGTCGCGCCGTGCGGCGATGCGTGAGCGGCTCGCGGGCAAGCGAGGGGATGCTTCTTGACCCTCGCGCTGCACTGGAATCCGAAGGCGTACGAGGATCGCGCCGCGATCATGGACACCATCGGCGAGGACGACCCGCTGGCCGCGCTCGAACTCGACGAACTGCTGGAAGAAAGGGCACGTTCGTTGCCGGCCCATGCCGAGCTGTATCGGCAAGGTCGGGTGGCGGGCACGCGCGAGCTGGTGGTCGCGCCGAACTATGTGCTCGTGTATCGCATCCGACCGGCCGACGGGATCGTGGAGGTGCTTCGGGTGTTGCATGCGCGACGTCGGCCCACGCGGCGGCCGCTGACCCACGTACTCGAGAAATTCGCGAAATTCGGGCCGGATTTCATGGCCGAAGGGCGGGGTGACCAGGAGCAGGCCGATCGCGAGGGTTTGTGATGCCGCGCTATATGCTCGACACCAACATGTGCATCTATTTGATGAAGAACCAGCCGGAGCAGGTCGCGAGGCGGTTCGCGCAGTGTTACACCGGAGACGTCGTGATGTCGGCGATCACCTATGCCGAACTCGAGTACGGCGTTACCGTGTGTGCGAGTCCAGCCCGCGAGCGTCGCAATCTTGCCGCGCTGATCGACGATATTCCGGTTGCGCCGTTCGACGTCGCGGCTGCGCAAGCGTATGGTCCGGCCCGCGACGCAACCCGCGAGCGAAAGAAGGATCACCTCGATAAATTGATCGCCGCTCATGCGGTATCGCTCGATGTCGTCCTCGTGACCAGCAACGAGCGGGATTTCGTCAGCTATCCGGGGTTGCGGTTGGAGAACTGGCTGAACGATTAGTGTCCGACGCTACGATCGACGGTAATTATTCGGGGCGTCGATCCGCCCCGCGTTACCGACCGACCGCGCATCAACACTCGACGATATTCACCGCCAGGCCGCCGCGCGAGGTTTCCTTGTACTTCGTCTTCATGTCGGCGCCCGTCTCGCGCATCGTCTTGATCACCGAGTCGAGCGACACGTAGTGCGAGCCGTCGCCGCGCAGCGCCATGCGTGCCGCGTTGACGGCCTTCACCGACGCCATCGCGTTGCGCTCGATGCACGGGATCTGCACCATCCCGCCGACCGGGTCGCAGGTGAGGCCGAGGTTGTGCTCCATCCCGATCTCGGCCGCGTTCTCGACCTGGCGCGGCGTGCCGCCGAGCACGGCCGCGAGCGCGCCGGCCGCCATCGAGCACGCGACGCCCACTTCGCCCTGGCAGCCCACTTCCGCGCCCGAAATCGACGCGTTGAGCTTGTAAAGAATGCCGATCGCCGCGGCCGTCAGCAGGAAGTCGATCACGCCCTGTTCGTTCGCGCCCGGCGTGAAGCGCGTGTAGTAGTGCAGCACGGCCGGAATGATGCCGGCCGCGCCGTTGGTCGGCGCGGTGACGACGCGGCCGCCGGCCGCGTTTTCCTCGTTCACTGCGATCGCATACAGGTTGATCCAGTCGATCATCGACAGCGGATCCTGCAGCGCCTGTTCGGGGTTGCCGGTCAGCGTGCGATACAGCTGCGGCGCGCGGCGCTTGACCTGGAACGGGCCGGGCAGGTTGCCGTCGGCATCCGGGTTGCCGATCCCGCAGCCGCGCGACACGCACGACTGCATCACGGCCCAGATCTTCAGCAGCCCGTCGCGCGTCTCTTCCTCGGTGTGCCACGCGCGCTCGTTTTCCCACATCAGCCGCGCGATCGACTTGCCGGTCGCCTCGGTCAGCGCGAGCAGCTCGGCGCCGGTGCTAAACGGGTGCGTCATCTGCTCGGCCGCGCTCAGCACCTTCGTGTTCGGCGCGCCGGCCGTCACGACGAAGCCGCCGCCGACCGACAGGTAGGTGCGCTCGACCAGCACGTCGCCGTTCGCGTCGGACGCGCGCAGCTTCATCCCGTTCGGATGCTCGGGCAGCGCCTGCCGGTAGAACGCGATGTGCTCCTTCAGCACGAACGGCACCGGATGCGTGCCGAGCAGCGCGAGCTGCTTCGACTTGCGGACGTCGTCGAGCCGCGCGTCGATCGTGTCGGGATCGACGGTGTCGGGCGCGTCGCCGAGCAGGCCGAGCATCACGCCGCGGTCGGTGCCGTGGCCCTTGCCGGTCGCGCCGAGCGAGCCGTACAGTTCGACCTTCACGTTGGCCGTCGCGTCGAGCAGCCCGTCGCGCTCGAGGCCCTGGACGAACATCAGCGCCGCGCGCATCGGTCCGACCGTATGCGAACTGGACGGGCCGATGCCGATCTTGAAGAGGTCAAACACGCTGACTGCCATTTTGATACCTGCCTTGCTTTGAGAATGATGCTAGCGCGCCTGCAACGGCAGGCACGCGGCCAGCCATGCGGGCGGCATGACGGATAACCGCCGCGCGACACGGGCATAGCGCCCGTCGAGCCGCGCGGCCAGATGAAAGAGTTCGGTGGCGTTTTTCGGGTCCCACTGCCCCGTGTAGCCCGGCAAGCCGGCTTCGCGGCGCTTCGCATCGAACGGCACCGGCGAATTCACGAATTCCTCGTGGGTCTTCTCGCCGAGCGCGTACGGCACGAGCCAGTCGAGCGCGGCCGCGAGCGACGCGCCGTTCGCGCCGCGCTCGCGCAGCCAGTTGCGGTTGAAGCGGCGCGCGGCGAGCGCGGCCGTGACCAGCGGCTGCAGGTCGTACACCGCGTAATGCAGCGCATCGCGTTCGTCGAAATCCCAGGTCTTGCCGTCCGGGCCGATGTTGTCGGCAAGATGCTCGACGAACAGCCGCTGCGCGGCGTTCATCATCTTGCGGTCGCCGAGCGTGAACGCGGACAGCGCGATCAGCTTGATCCGGTGGCTCTGCCAGTTGTTGCGCCACGTGCCGGTGAGCGGGCGCTTCTGCGCGTCGATCTGCGCGACATAGCCGGCGCCCAGTTTCGCGATGAACGCCGCGGTGGCGTTGCGCGTCTTGACCGGCAGCGCGCTCGCCGTCATGTCGTACGCGACGATCAGGCTGTCGAAGCGCGTCTCGTCGATCGGGTTGAAGCTCGGCTGGTAGGTCGACACCCACGCGGACAGGAAGCGGTCGACGAGCTGCAGGTAGCGCGGCGCATTCGTCACGCGCCACGCGAGCGCGGCGTCGCGCATCAGCTCCATGTCCTTCAGCGCGTCGGCGCTCTGGTCGTAGATGCCTTCGTGCGGCAGCGTGCCTTCGGTGTGCACGCGCGGCATCGCCTTCGGCTGCTCGCCGATGCGCGCGTCGACGCTGCGGATCAGCGCCTGCACGCCCGGCTCGGCCTGTATCGTCTCGCTCGCCTGCAACGCGGGCGCCGCGCAGAAATTCATCGCCGCGCGCGCGCTGCCGGCCGTGCCGAGGCCGACGGTGACGAACGACAGCGACGCGACGAGCAGCGGCACGAAGCGGCGCGTGCGCGGCCGCTCCTGCGTTGCACCCTGGCCCGGAAACATCGGACGCACCATGCGGAACTCCTTGATTGGCTGGATCGCGTGTGATGTTAGCCGGATTGGCGGGCAAGCGTGAATCGATTGGCCGGGCGGCGAACGCAAAAACCGCACGCAACCGAGGGTTGCGTGCGGTCTGGTCACGATCGGACTCCGGCGCGCGGCAGGCGTTATGCGTATTCCGACATCGGCACGCACGAGCAGAACAGGTTGCGGTCGCCGTAGGCGTTGTCCGCACGGCCGACCGGCGGCCAGTACTTGTTCGTGCCGAGCGAGGCGACCGGGTAGGCGGCCTGCTCGCGCGAGTACGCGTGCGGCCACTCGTTCGCGGTGACGACGGCGGCCGTGTGCGGCGCGTGACGCAGCGGGTTGTCGTCGCGATCGGCGCGGCCTTCCTCGACCGCGCGGATTTCCTCGCGGATCGCGATCATCGCGGCGATGAAGCGGTCGAGTTCTTCCTGCGATTCCGATTCGGTCGGCTCGACCATCAGCGTGCCCGGCACCGGGAAGCTCATCGTCGGCGCGTGGAAGCCGTAGTCCATCAGGCGCTTGGCGACATCGTCGACGCTGATGCCGCTCGTTTCCTTGATCGGACGCAGGTCGAGAATGCACTCGTGCGCGACCAGCCCGCCCGGGCCCGAATACAGCACCGGGTAGTGCGGCGCGAGGCGCTTCGCGATGTAGTTCGCGTTGAGGATCGCGGTCTCGGTGGCGGCGGTCAGGTTCTTCGCGCCCATCATCGCGATGTACATCCACGAGATCGGCAGGATCGACGCCGAGCCGTACGGCGCGGCCGATACCGCGCCGATGCCTTCCTCGCCGCGCGCGTAGCCGGTCGAACGCTGGTTCGGCAGGAATTTCGCGAGGTGCGCGCCAACCGCGACCGGGCCGACGCCCGGGCCGCCGCCGCCGTGCGGGATGCAGAAGGTCTTGTGCAGGTTCAGGTGCGACACGTCGCCGCCGAACTGGCCCGGCGCGGTCAGGCCGACCATCGCGTTCATGTTCGCGCCGTCGACGTACACCTGGCCGCCGTGCGCATGGACGATCTCGCAGATCTCGCGCACGTTCTGCTCGAACACGCCGTGCGTCGACGGATACGTGATCATGATCGCCGCGAGGTCGTTCGCGTGCTGCTCGGCCTTCGCCTTGAGATCGGCGATATCGACGTTGCCCTGCGCGTCGCATGCGACGACCACGACCTTCATGCCGGCCATGTGGGCGGAGGCCGGGTTCGTGCCGTGCGCGGAGGCCGGGATCAGGCACACGTCGCGATGCGCTTCGCCGCGCGATGCGTGGTACGCGTGGATGATCAGCAGGCCCGCGTACTCGCCCTGCGAGCCGGCGTTCGGCTGCAGCGACACGGCCGCGTAGCCGGTGGCCGCGACGAGCATCTGCTCGAGCTGGTCGATCATCTCGCGGTAGCCGACGGTCTGCTCGGCGGGCGCGAACGGGTGGATCCTGCCGAACTCGGGCCACGTGACCGGCAGCATTTCCGACGTTGCGTTCAGCTTCATCGTGCACGAGCCGAGCGGGATCATCGAGCGGTCGAGCGCGAGATCCTTGTCCGACAGGCTGCGCAGGTAGCGCAGCATTTCGGTCTCGGAATGGTGGCGGTTGAACACGTGGTGCGTCAGGTACGCGCTGGTGCGCTCGAGGCCGGCCGGCAGCGCGGCGACGCCGGCGAGGCCGGCGTCCAGCGCGTCGACGGACGGCGCGGTGCCGCCCGCGGCCTGCGCGAACACGGCGAGGAGATCGGCGAGGTCGTCGCGGGTCGTCGTTTCGTCGATCGACACGCCGACTTGCGTGTCGCTCACGCGGCGCAGGTTGATGCGCCGGGCCTTCGCGAATTCGTGGACCTGCGCGGTGCGCGCGCCGGTGTCGATCGTCAGCGTGTCGAAGAACGTGTCGTTGACGGTCGCGAAGCCGAGCTGCTTCACGCCGGCGGCGAACAGCGCCGCGATGCGGTTCACGCGCAGCGCGATCGTCTTCAGGCCGTGCGGGCCGTGGTAGACCGCGTACATGCTCGCCATGATCGCGAGCAGCGCTTGCGCGGTACACACGTTCGACGTCGCCTTCTCGCGGCGGATGTGCTGTTCGCGCGTCTGCAGCGCGAGGCGCAGCGCGGGCTTGCCCTGCGCGTCGACGGTCACGCCGACGAGGCGGCCCGGCATCTGCCGCTTGAATTCGTCACGCACCGCGAGATACGCGGCGTGCGGGCCGCCGAAGCCCATCGGCACGCCGAAGCGCTGCGTGTTGCCGATCGCGACGTCCGCGCCCCATTCGCCCGGGGGCGTCAGCACGGTCAGCGCGAGCAGGTCGGCCGCGACGACGACATGGCCGCCGGCCGCGTGGATCGCGTCGGTGAGCGCGCGGTAGTCGCGCACGTCGCCGTTGACGCCCGGATATTGCAGCAGCACGCCGAACGCGTTGGCCTGCGCGGCGTCGGCTGCCGGGCCCGTCTTCACTTCGATGCCGACCGGCAGCGCGCGCGTGCGGATCACTTCAAGGGTTTGCGGCAGCACGTCGTCGGCCACGTAGAACACGTTCGACGCCGGCTTGCCGGTGCGCTGCAGCAGCGTCATCGCTTCGGCCGCGGCGGTGGCTTCGTCGAGCAGCGATGCGTTCGAGATCGCGAGGCCCGTGAGGTCGGCGACCATCTGCTGGAAGTTGAGGAGCGCCTCGAGGCGACCCTGGGAAATTTCGGGCTGGTACGGCGTGTAAGCCGTGTACCACGCCGGGTTTTCGAGCACGTTGCGCAGGATCACGGCCGGCGTGTGCGTGTCGTGATAGCCCTGGCCGATATACGAGCGGAACACCTGGTTCTTGTCCGCGAGGGCACGCAGCGCGGCGAGGGCTTCGGCCTCGCTCTTCGGTTGCGCGAACGGGCCGAGCGGCAGCGTTTCGGCGCGGCGGATCGAGGCCGGGATCACGGCGTCGATCAGGGCGGCGCGCGACGCGAAGCCGAGCGTGTCGAGCATGGCCTGCTGGCTGGCGGCATCGGGGCCGATGTGGCGTTCGGCGAACGCGTCGTGCGTTTCGAGCGCGGCGAGCGAGAGGGGCGTGCGGTTCATCAGACGGTCCGGGTGTTCGAGCTTCATGGCGTGACTCTGGTCCCGCGCGGGCCGGCTGGCCGGCCGCGCGCGGTTCGGGTAAGGAAAGTTAGTCGATCAGCTTGCCGTAGGCGTCGGCGTCGATCAGCTTGTCGGTCGATGCGCCGTCCGCGAGCTTGATCTTGAAGAGCCACACGCCGTATGCGTCGCTGTTCACTTCCTCCGGCGAGTCGGCGGCTTCTTCGTTGATGGCGATGATTTCGCCGGACACCGGCGAGTAGATGTCGGATGCCGCCTTGACCGATTCGACGACGCCGACTGCGTCGCCTGCGCTCACCGACTTGCCGACTGCCGGCAGTTCGAGGAAGACGATGTCGCCGAGCGTGCTCTGCGCGTGATCGGTGATGCCGACCGTCAGCGTGCCGTCGGCTTCGGTGCGGATCCACTCGTGTTCGTCGGTGTACTTCAGATCGGCCGGGACGTTGCTCATCGGATGCTCCTGGATAAAAGGTATGTTCGTTATGCTGGCGCGCCGCGGGGGGCGCGCCGGATGTGGTTGCGCCGGGCGCCATTTCCCGGCTTGCCGGGAGGCGGCCCCCCGGTCGTTACGCAGCGAGGACCTTGCCGTTGCGCACGAACGGCAGTTTTACCACGCGCGCGGGCAGTTGCTTGTCTCGAATCTGCACATGAATGGTGTCGCCGACCTGGACGGCCGCCGGCACGCGCGCGAACGCGATCGATTCCTGCATCGACGGCGAGAACGTGCCGCTCGTGATCTCGCCTTCGCCGTGCGGCGTGACGACCTTCTGGTGCGCGCGCAGCACGCCGCCCGCCTTGCCGTTTTCCTTTTGCAGGATCAGGCCGACGAACGCGGCGCGCGTGCCGTCGCGCTCGAGCGCGGCGCGGCCGACGAAGTCGCGCGGGGCGGACAAGTCGACCGTCCATGCGAGGCCCGCGTCGAGCGGGGACACGGTCTCGTCCATGTCCTGGCCGTACAGGTTCATGCCGGCCTCGAGGCGCAGCGTGTCGCGCGCGCCGAGCCCGCACGGGCGCACGCCGTTTTGCCGCAGCGCGGTCCACAGCGCTTCGACGTGCACGGCCGGGACGATCACTTCGAAGCCGTCTTCGCCGGTGTAGCCGGTGCGCGCGATGGTGAGCTCGCCGAACGGCGTGCCGGCGACCCGCGCGGCGTTGAACGGCTTCAGTTCGCTGGTGGCGGCGCGCGCGGCGGGCACCGTCGTCCAGACCTTTTCACGGGCGTTCGGGCCCTGCACCGCGACGATCGCGAAATCGCGGCGCGGCGCGATGGTCAGGCCGTAGCCGCCTTGTTCGTTGAGCTGGTTGAACCACGCGATGTCCTTCTCGGCCGTGCCGGCGTTGACGACGACGCGGAAGAAGTCTTCGGTGAAGTAATAGACGATCAGGTCGTCGATGACGCCGCCCTGCGGATTGAGCAGGCACGAGTAGAGCGCCTTGCCGGGGGTCTTCAGCTTGCCGACGTGGTTCGCGATCGCGTGCTCGAAGAACGCGCGCACGCGGCTGCCGGTGAAATCGACGACGCACATGTGCGACACGTCGAACATGCCGGCGTCGGTGCGCACGGCTTCGTGTTCTTCGATCTGCGAGCCGTAGTTGACGGGCATGTCCCAGCCGCCGAAGTCGACCATGCGGGCATTGAGCGCGCGATGCGCGGCGTTGAGCGGGGTGTGATTCAGTGCAGTCATCGAGGCCTCAGGCAAGGCGCTTGCGCGCGGGTCAGAACGGCCATGTGCCGACCGCCGCGGCCGTGAGCCTGCGAGCGATCCGGTACATGCCCCTCTGTCCTCGATACCTGAGAGATTGCGCTGCGGCCACAGGCCGGCGAACGCGCGCCCCTTCGGTGGGCAGCTTGCCCGCGCCGCATGGGCGCAACGGGCTACTGCCGCTCTCCAGAGTGCGGGGAGTGCGGCCCGCGCAATGCGCGGACGGGATTCCCCGACGCGGTCGGTCCTTTTGCCTGAGAGTTTGCGGGTGTGCCCCTTCGGCGGCGCGACCGGCGTTCCTAGCTACGCGGTCACACGCTCTCCCGACGCGTGCGGGCGACTGTACGCGAGCGGGTGGGCGTTGTCAATTTGAGCAAAAGAATGTCGCTTCGCGACAAGCGGCGGCGTGGGGCGCCGCCGCTTTTTTGCCGCCAGCGGCGGGCGCCGGCGTCACTCGCCGATCGCGCGCGCGGCCGTGTCGAGTTCCTGGTTCAGCACGCGCTGCTCGTCGCCGGACAGGCCGCCGTTGTGCTGGGTCGACATGTCGTTCGCTTCCTGGCGGATCACGTCGAGGCGATGGTGCAGCTGCGCGCCGTACGGCGGCGGGTAGTAGCCGCCATTGACGCGCGTGTCGATCCGGCGGTGCAGGTTATCGATCCGGCCCTGGACCTCCTGCATGCGGTCGTTCGCGACGACCTGCGGATTCGGTCGCGGGGGAGGCGGCGGCGCCTGCCGGACCGGCCGCTGCGGCTGCACGACACACGCGGCGAGCGAGGAAACCAGGACGCAGCATGCCGCTGCGCGAATCAACCGTTGCATCACATTCTCCTGACGGTTTGGAGTCGGATCGACTTTTTGAGAAACGCGTCAGACCGGGCGACCGCTGACTTTCGTTCCCGCACCATTTGTAACGGAATGTTCGCGGCAGCGGCGCCGGGGGGGCTGACGCATCGCTGCCGCCGGCGTGCGGCGTGGCGCGGCGCCCGATGGCAGGATTGCTGCGGGATGGCTGCCGCCGGGGCGGCCCCGACTCGACCGGCGGCCGTCAGACGGTGCGGCGCACGAATGGTACGCGACGGCCTTCGTGCTCGCTCTGCGCGGCGAGCTCGATGATCGTCATCACGTCGACCGCGTCCTGCGGCGTGACCGGGAACGGTGCGCCGTCGTGGACCGACGCGGCGAGCGCGCGATAGAACTCCGCATACTGGCCGTCGAGCGTCGGCACCGGCCGCTCGACCTCGACCTCGCCTTCGAGCGTGCGCAGCACGCCGGGCGGGTTGCCGCCGCCGAACTCGACGTGATCGGGCGTGAGGCCTGCCTTCAACTGGTCTTCCTGCGTGTCGAGCCCGAACTTCTGGTAGCTGCCGCACGTGCCGTGCAGCGTGAAGCGCGCGGGCTCGATCGCCGACAGCGCGCTCGCGTGCAGCGCGACGTCCTTGTCCGGATAGCCGAGCAGCAGGTGCACGAAATCGGGCGCCGTGCCGTTGTCGCGGCGCGTCTTGACCGTCGCGCCGACCGTGTCCGGCAGCCCGAACAGCGCGAGCGCCTGGTCGATCAGGTGCGGGCCGAGGTCGAGCAGCAGGCCGCCGCCGCGTGCGGGCTCCTCGCGCCAGCGCGTGCGCGGGGTCGGCCGGAAACGGTCGAAGTGCGACGCGAAATACGTCAGCCGGCCGAGTTCGCCGGATTCGACGATGCGGCGCACGGTGAGGAAGTCGCCGTCCCAGCGGCGGTTGTGGAACGGCGCGAACAGGCGGCTGCGCGCGTTCGCGAGCCGCGCGAGCGCAAGCGCCTCGTCGGCCCGGAGCGTGACCGGCTTGTCGACGACGACGTGACGGCCGGCTTCGAGCACCTGGCGCGCGAGCGTGAAGTGGGTGTCGTTCGGCGTGGCGATCACCACGCAGTCGATATCGTCGAGGCCGAGCAGCGTATCGAGATCGGGGACGATGCGTGCGCCCGGATACGCGGCGCGTGCGCGATCGGGCTGCCCCGTCGCGATCGCGGCGACCTCGGTGCGGCCGCTCGCGGCGATCACGGGCGCGTGGAACGTCGCGCCGGCGAAACCGAAACCCATCAAACCAATCCTGAGCAATGACGACATGGCAATCCCTGGCTGCGTACGAAACGAAAGGATGGCGCGCCGTGGCGGCGCGTGGACGACCGACTATTTTGGCATGGCGCGGCGGCACGCACCGACGCCTTCGGCAAAACGCACGGCAGCAGGCGGCGCATGCGCGGCCGAACCCGGCGTTTGGCGCGGCATCGGAAGGTACGGCGCGGTATCGCGCGCGGTTGGCCGTGCCGTCGACGGCGGCATGGGGCGGGCCGGCAGGCCGTCAGCGGGTCGCGAGATCCGGCGCGCGCTGCCGCCGCATGGCGGGGCATGTGGGCGCCGGCCGGCAGCCCGTCAGCGGTGTCGCATGGTCCGGCGCGCGCTGCCGCGGCATGGCGGCGGCATGGGGCGCCGGCCGGCAGCCCGTCAGCGTGTCGCGTGATCCGGCGCGCGCTGCCGCGGCACCGCGTCGGCCACTTGCGCGGCCCACGCGGTGCAGGCGGCCGCGCCCGGATGAAAGCCGTCGGCCGCCATCAGGTGGCGTTCGAGCGGCAGCGCGACGCGCAGGAACGTGCAGTTCGGCTGCGTCGCGGCCCAGTCGGCGAGCGCGGCATTGAGCCGCTTCGCGCGCAGCCCGAGATACCACGCGAGCGGCTGCGGCAGCGCCGGAAAGCGCTCCATCGGCGGCACCGCCGACAGGATCACGTGCCCGACCTGGAAGCGCGCGGCGAGCAGCCGCACGAGTTCGGCCTGCTGCGCCTGCCAGCGGGCCGGCGGCACGCCGCCCGTCACGTCGTTGACGCCGAGCGAGGTCACGGCCACGTCGAATGGCTCGGGCGGCTCGGTCGCGAGCCAGTCGACGAGCTCCCGCGTGGTCAGGCCGGTGCGCGCGAGCAGCTTCCAGCCGACCCGGTGGGTGGCCGCGAGCGTGCGCGCGAGCTGCCCGGACAGTGCGTCGTGCTGGGAGGCGACGCCGACGCCCGCGGCGGCCGAATCGCCGACCACCAGCACGCGCAGCGGCGGGCCGTCGCCTGCCACGCCGTCGCGCGGGCCGGCCGCTTCGGCCAGCCGCGGCGTGACACGGCGCACGTGGCGCCCCTGGAGGAAGAGCAGCGGGCCGAGGGCGGCGGTGGCGAACGGGTATCCCATGAAGTCGATCCGGTGACGAGGCTGGCGGGCCCGGCGCGCAGACGCGCCGACATCCGTCCATTGTGGCCGATCGGGCCGCGGATGGGGCCGGATTGGCCGATCGGACAGGCGATGAACGGCACCGCGCCTGCGCGGCCTCCGTTCGGCCGGGTTCGCGAAAAGTGCGCCGCCGACGTGTTAACATGCGCGTCCTGCCCGTGTGTCCGCCTGCATTCCAGGCCTGCCGCGCGCGGCATCCCTCCCGGCGTTTCGCCGTCAACCGCAACATCATCCGCCATCATGTCCGCAGGCCTCAACCCCGCTCAGAACGAAGCGGTGCGCTACCTCGACGGTCCCTGCCTCGTGCTCGCCGGCGCGGGCAGCGGCAAGACCCGCGTGATCACGCAGAAGATCGCGCACCTGATCGAAGCGAAAGGCTTCGAGCCGCGCCACATCGCGGCCGTCACGTTCACGAACAAGGCCGCCGCCGAAATGCGCGAGCGCGTGTCGAAGCTGCTGGAGGGCAAGACGCTCACCACGCCCGGCAAGGAAGGCCGCAAGGTGCCCGTCAACCAGCTCACCGTGTGCACGTTCCACTCGCTCGGCGTGCAGATCCTGCGCCAGGAGGCCGAGCACGTCGGCCTGAAGCCGCAGTTCTCGATCATGGATTCGGACGACTGCTTCGGGATGATCCAGGAGCAGATCGGCACCACCGACAAGGGCCTGATCCGCAAGATCCAGAGCACCATCTCGCTGTGGAAGAACGGCCTGATCATGCCCGACGAGGCGATGACGATCGCGGCCAACGAGGACGAGCACCAGGCGGCGCTGGTCTACCGCAACTACGTCGCGACGCTGCATGCGTACCAGGCGGTCGATTTCGACGACCTGATCCGCCTGCCGGCCGAGCTGTTCGCGAAGAACGAACCGGTGCGCGACCGCTGGCAGAACAAGCTGCGCTATCTGCTGATCGATGAATACCAGGACACCAACGCGTGCCAGTACGAGCTGCTGAAGCAGCTCGCCGGCCCGCGCGCCGCGTTCACGGCGGTGGGCGACGACGACCAGGCGATCTACGGCTGGCGCGGCGCCACGCTCGAAAACCTCGCGCAGCTCGGCAAGGATTTCCCGAAGCTGCACGTGATCAAGCTCGAGCAGAACTACCGGTCGACCGTGCGGATCCTGACCGCCGCGAACAACGTGATCGCCAACAACCCGAAGCTGTTCGAGAAGAAGCTGTGGTCCGAGCACGGGATGGGCGACTCGATCACCGTCACGCCGTGCAACGACGAGGAACACGAAGCCGAATCGGTCGTGTTCCGGCTGTCCGCGCACAAGTTCGAGCGGCGCGCGCAGTTCCGAGACTACGCGATCCTGTATCGCGGCAACTTCCAGGCGCGGATCTTCGAGCAGGTGCTGCGGCGCGAGCGGATCCCGTACGTGCTGTCCGGCGGCCAGTCGTTCTTCGACAAGGCCGAGATCAAGGATCTGTGCGCGTACTTGCGCCTGATCGCCAACGCCGACGACGATCCCGCGTTCATCCGCGCGGTCACGACGCCGCGCCGCGGGATCGGCAACACGACGCTCGAGGCGCTCGGCTCGTTCGCGGGCCAGGCCAAGGTGTCGCTGTTCGAGGCCGTGTACATGGGCGGGATCGAGGCGCGGCTGTCCGCGCGGCAGGTCGAGCCGCTGCGCATGTTCTGCGACTTCATCCAGCGCCTGACCGATCGCGCCGACAAGGAGCCCGCGACCGTCGTGCTCGACGACATGATGGAGGCCATCCACTACGAGGGCTACCTGTACGACGCGTTTGACGAGCGGCAGGCGCAATCGAAGTGGCAGAACGTGCTCGAATTCCTCGAATGGCTGAAGCGCAAGGGCACGAAGCCCGAGACGGAAGCCGTCGACGGCGAGGCGGAAGGGTTCCACAACGCGGACGGGCTCGCCGATACCGGCAAGAACCTGCTCGGCCTGATCCAGACCGTCGCGCTGATGTCGATGTTGGAAGGCAAGGACGAGGATCCGGACGCCGTGCGGCTGTCGACCGTCCATGCATCGAAGGGCCTCGAGTATCCGCACGTGTTCCTGGTCGGCGTCGAGGAAGGCATCATGCCGCACCGCGGCGGCAGCGAGGACGACGGCCCGATCGACAGCGAGCGGATCGAGGAGGAGCGCCGGCTGATGTACGTCGCGATCACGCGCGCGCAGCGCAGCCTGCATCTGAACTGGTGCAAGAAGCGCAAGCGGGCGCGCGAGACGGTCGTGTGCGAGCCGTCGCGCTTCATCCCCGAGATGGGGCTCGACGAAGCGCCGCCGCCGACGCCGGAGGAAGCGCCGATGACGCCGAAGGACCGGCTCGCGAGCCTGAAGGCCTTGTTGCAGAAGTGATATGCGCGGTGGCCTTCGTTTCGGCCTCCGCAAAACAAAACCCCCGCGATGCGTGTGCGCCGCGGGGGTTTTTTCTGGCCGGCAGCCGTTACTTTGCCGCGTTGACCATGTAGTCGACGGCCGCCTTCACGTCGGTATCGGACGCGCTCGAGCCGCCCTTCGGCGGCATCGCGCCCTTGCCGTGCAGCGCGTAGTTGTAGACGGTATCCATCGACTCCTTCAGGCGCGGCGCCCAGTCCTCCTTGCTGCCGAACTTCGGCGCGCCGAGCACGCCGGCCGCGTGACACGCCTGGCACACCTGCGTGTACAGCGCCTTGCCGGCCGATGCGGCGTCGGCGCTGGTCGGTGCGGCCGCGGGCTTTTCGCCGGCCTTCGGAATCGCGGCGATCGCGGCCATCGCGGCGGCGGCTTGCGCGTTGGATGCGTCGGCGCCCGATGCGCCGGCCGTGGCCGCCGCGCCGCTCGCTGCCGGCGCCGCATTGGCGGCCGGGGCAGCCGGCTCGGGGAAGTTCGCGCCGTCGTTGTTCGCCATGTAGACGATCGCACGCGCGATTTCATAGTCGCTGACGTCGTCGGGGTTCGTGCCGCCGCGCGGCGGCATCGCGCCTTTGCCTGACAGCGCCGTCTTCAGCAGCGTGTCGAAGCCCTGCGAGATGCGCGGCGCCCAGTCGTCCTTGTTGCCGAATTTCGGCGCGCCGGCGGCGCCGGTGCCGTGACAGGTCACGCACACGGCCTTGTAGACTTGCTCGCCGGTCTTGTACGTGCGGGGCGCATTCGCGTCCTTCACGTCGACCTTCGCGATCGGTGCGATGCGCGCGGCGACCTGTTCGTCGGAGAGCGCGTCCGTGCCTGCGCCCGCACGGAACGCATGGTTGGCATAGGTGGCAAACAGGACGATCACGGCGATCGGAATCGCGAATGATGCGATGACAACGGCAATCAGCTGCCCGGGAGTTTTGACGGGAGATTCGTGGGGTGCTTCGCTCATGCTTGCCTCGTCTCCATTAATAGGAATTGTGAGCGCGGTGCAACGGCAAAATGGCAGTCCAATGAAGCACGGACGATTATAGACGGAACGTTTACATCACGGCGAGCGGTGCGAAGGCGCGTGTTTACCCGCACCAAAGGGGGCCGGGTGCGGATTCGGCCGGGCAAGGTGGACGCGTCATGGGAAACCGGGTATCCTTGCCGTCTTGCCAATGGTGGCGGCCGGTTTATCAGGGTCGTTTCACTGTTGTCACTGTCATCTGCGCCCGTAGCTCAATGGATAGAGTACTGCCCTCCGAAGGCAGGGGTTGCTGGTTCGATCCCAGCCGGGCGCGCCAAGTCAAGCCTAGTAAGGCTTTCAGCGGTTTCGTTACTTCATCGTTTTTCCAAGTGCAGCTATACCCCAGCGGCAGGTCATTGGCCATTGACCTCGCAGTCAGGCTGCTCGCAAATCGCGCAGCGCTTCGGGATGAAGTGCTGCGACTCGCAGCAAGGTCTGCGCGGCGCCGGTTGGTTCGCGGCGCCCTTGTTCCCAATCCTGCAGCGTCCGTACCGACACACCGAGCAGTAAAGCGAAAGCGCTCTGCGACAGGCCAACTTTCGTGCGCGCCAGCGATGCCACGGTCGGTTCCACCTTGGTCACGCGTGCGCGTTTTCCCGCCTTCATATCGCTAACCGACTTCAGCAGGTCGGCCTGGAACTGTTCGAGTTCCTTATCCATTTTCGACCTCTTCACGTAGCCGGTTGAGAAAGTCTACCGGCAGATTGTCAAATTTCGCCTTTGTGTAAGCGATCAGTAGCCAGATACATCCATCGTCGAGCACGTTGTAATAGATGACGCGGGCGCCACCGCGCTTCCCCATACCGCCGCGCGACCATCGAACTTTGCGCAAGCCGCCGCTGCCAGGAATGACGTCCCCGGAAAGCGGATTGTTGGCCAGCCAGAGGATGAAGGCTTCTCGCTCACCGTCGCGCCAGATGTCAGCGGCATACCGCTGGAATACTTCCGTTTCGATGACCGTGTACATCGGAGAATTATACGGCAATGCCGTATGTCTCGCAACGCGGATCCATGTCCATAGGTAGCCGACGGCGTGAGATCGCAAGTTTGGCGGACAGGGAGCGCGTTGTCCCCATCCACACCTGCCGGCCACCTGCACCCAAGACGAGTAGTTTTCAAGGATGCATGCACGAGCCGCGCGGCGCGATGTATCCGGCTGCGAGAAGAAATCCCACTGGATCGCAGCCAGGGTTGGCTATAGCCGCCGAAGGGTTTCCAGCGCGATCCGGTCCCGCGAAACGGGGTCGTGCCGTCACCCCGTCATGCGAGAATCCCCGGCGCCGTCACTCAATCACGGCGTCCACGATCACCGTCTCCGACGCGCTGGCGCCCGTCTCCATGTCCGCGGCATCGATGATCGCGACCCAGTCGAACGCGGGCATCGCGGCCAGCTGGTCGGCGGTCGCCGCATACTCCTGCGCCGACGTGCCCAGGTAGCGCAGCCGGTCGGTCCACTCGGGCAACGGTCCGGACGACGTCGTCAGCACGACGCTCAGCAGATCCCGCTCGGCACGCGCCGCGACGATGCGCAGCGCGGCCTGCACGCGTTCGGCGTCGCCGGCGGCGTCGAGGATCAGCGCACCGGGAATCGGCGCATCCCGCGGCGGCAACCGCACGGCCGTGCCTTCGAGTTCGGCGCACATCCGGTAGATCTCGCGAACGAGCGGCAGGCGCGCCTGCAGCGCGTCGTGCTTGCGCACGCGTGCCTGCGCGGTACGCGCGATCCGCCGGCGCAGCGCCGGCTGCGTGACCACGCGCTCGAGCGCGTCGTCCCATGCGTGCGCGGTATCGGCGGCGAGCAATGCATCGTCGCCGTCGTTCAAGGTGATGCGCAGGGCCGGCCGGTCGCTCGCGACGACGGCGATGCCGGCGGCCGCGAATTCCTGCCGCTGGATCGCGCTGGCCGCGCCGTCGTCGGTATCGGCGAGCGGTATCAGCGCGACGTCCCAGTCGAGCGCGCGCAACTGCTGCGCGTAGGCGCGGTATCCGTCGGGCGCCGGCCGGAACTCGGCCGCCGGATGATGCGCCCAGCCGGCCGGCACCTGTGCGCCGAGGAACTGCACGGCGATGCGGCCGGCATGGCGCTCGCAGAGCGCGCGCAGCGCGGCGTCCACCCGCGCGAAATTGGCCGGCAACAGCGACGCGCCGGCGACGCCGATCGTCACGCGTGCGTCGCCGCGTGCCGGCACCGCGCGCAGGAACAGGTCGAGATCGACGCTGTCGGGCAGCACGAACACGTTCGGATTCCACGGCCGGTACTGGCGCGCGAGATCCGGCGTCGGGACGATGATCGCGTGCGCGTTGCCGAGCGTGAACGCGATGCCGGTCCACGTCGCGTCGGCCTGCGTCGTCGGCTGCGCGGCGAGCGGAAGATCGGTCGCGTAGATCACGGGCTTGTCGAACTCGAAGATCGCGCTCAGCGCCTTCAGCGGCAGCAGGCCCGGCGTGTGGCGATCGAGCAGCACGGCATCGGCCGTGGCGATCGCCGCGCTGTCGGCCAGGCCGCTGACGAGCGCCCAGTCGTCCTCGAGCCGCGCGAACGGCAGCGCGAGACGGCGCTGCACGGACGCACCGTCGACCGGATCGATCGCGTACGCGACGAGCCGCTTCTTCTGCCGCGCGCGCATCGCGGGCGGTTCGCCGGGTGCCGCAACCGCGGCGGCCGGCCGCCGGCCCTGTTCGGCGAGCCGCGCATACAGCGCGCCGTGGCGGGCGGGCTCGGCGTCGACGGGCAGCGCGTGTACCGCCGCATTCACGTGACGATACGTGGCGGCCATGGCGTCCGAGCGCACCACCAGCGCATCGGCGCGGCGGATCGCGTCGCGCATGGCGGCGAGCCGGCGCGCGCTGCTGGCGATGTGCGGATCGTCGAGCGAGAACGCATCGAGCGGGCGGTCGAGGTCGCAGACGACCGGCTTGCCCAGCGCGAACATCTGCTCGAGCGCGGCGCCCGACAGCAGGCTCGGCGTCGCGCCGTGCAGGACGATCAGGTCGGCCCGTTGCAGCACGTCGAGGTCGATGCCGTTCGCGCCGACGGGAAAGTCCACGGTCCATTCGCGGCGAGGCAGCGCGAACCGCGCCGCGATCTGCGCTTGCACGGCCGGCTCCGCGCACACGACGGCCATGCGTCGCGTCGCGGGCGCGGTCGGTCGCGCGGCGGCCGCACCGTTCGGGCCGGCGCGCACATCGAGCTCATCGGCGCGTGCCTGGGTCTTGTCGACGAACTGCCGCAATTGCCGCCAGAACGTCGTCTCTTCTTCCCGATACACGTCGCGCGCTGCGTGCACGGTCGCCTTCGCGTGCGCGATTTCATGCGGATCCAGCCCCCACGCGATGCCCTTGCCGCCCATCACCCAGCGTTCCGGGTTCGGCATCGACGCGTCGTTCAGGATGCAGACGACCGGGCAGCCGCACAGCAGCGCCTCGAAGGCCGCGGTGGACCACTCGTACAGGTACAGGCATTCGACGCGGCGAAACAGCTCGGCGAGCTCGTGCGCGGAGCGCGGCGCCACGCGGCCCGAGATCTCGATCGAGTCGGCCGTCGCCGGATGCAGGCTGCCGCCGCGGCGCAGATGCCGGTTCAGGAACACGGCCGTGCCGCTGCGGGCCGCATCGTCGACACCATCGCAGTGGAAGATGCGCGTATCGACGAGCGGCATTCTCAGCAGGTCGGCTTGCCATCCGTCGGGCACGATCGACGGCCCGAACGCGAATACGAGATCGGTCGGCGCGAGCGCGATCGGCTTCGCGTTGATGCGGCCCGGCTCCGCGAGCAGATAGCGCGCGACGCAGCGCGCGTTGAACGGGTTCTCGTCGACGATTTCCGGATAGACGGCGACCGGACTGCGACCCGCGGCGCCATGCGCGTGCGCGACTTCCGGGGTCAGCAACGGCGTGCGCAGCTCGCCGTGCACGACCGTCGTGTTGACATAGGCCTCGCAGCCGAGCAGGTTCAGCGCGTGGCACAGGTAGTGCATCGCGCGCACGCCGCCGGAGGTCTGCAGGTACGGCGGCGCGAAGACGTAGTACGGATGGCCGAGCGACGCGAAGATGCGGGGTGAGTCGTTCATGAAATGGAGGGCTCGAGGTGCGGCGAAGCAGGGCGGACGGCCGGTCGCGCGCCGCTCCGGTAGAAGTCGGATACCACCTGAACGACGCGGTCCTGCTCGGCGTCGCTCATCGCGTGGTACAGCGGCAGGCGCACGAGCCGCTCGGCGACGTCGTCGGTCACCCGCATGCCGGAGCCGCAGCGGCCGTAGCGGCGGCCTGCCGGCGAACTGTGCAGCGGCACGTAATGGAACACGGCGAACACGCCGGCTGCGCGGATCCGCTCGAGCAGCGCCGTGCGCTCGCCGAGGTCGCGCGCGAGGAAATAGAACAGATGGCCGTTGCCGGCTTCGCTCAGCGGCGTCGCGGGCAGCGTCAGGTGGCCGGCGTCGTGCAGCGGCCGCAGCGCATCCTCGTAGCGCTTCACGGTCGCGCGCCGCTGCGCGGTGATCACGTCCGCGTGCTCGAACTGCGCGTACAGGAACGCGGCGATCAATTCGCCGGGCAGATAGGACGAACCGAGGTCGACCCACGTGTACTTGTCGACCTGGCCGCGAAAGAACTGGCTGCGATTGGTGCCTTTCTCGCGGATGATCTCCGCGCGCTCGACGAGCCGCGCGTCGTTGACGAGCAGCGCACCGCCTTCGCCGGCGATCACGTTCTTGGTCTCGTGGAAGCTGAGACACGCGAGGTGGCCGAGGCTGCCGAGCGGCTTGCCTTTCCACGTCGACTGGATCGCCTGCGCGGCGTCCTCGACGACCCATAGCCGGTAGTCGTCGGCGAGGTGCGCGATCGTGTCCATGTCGCACGACACGCCTGCATAGTGGACCGGGACGATCGCGCGCGTGCGCTCGGTGATCGCGGCGGCAACCAGTTTCTCGTCGAGGTTCAGCGTATCGGGGCGGATGTCGACGAACACGGGCGTCGCGCCGCGCAGCGCGAACGCATTGGCGGTCGACACGAACGTATAGGACGGCATGATGACTTCGTCGCCCGGGCCGACGTCGGTGAGGATCGCCGCCATCTCCAGCGCGGCCGTGCACGAGTGCGTGAGCAGCGCGCGATGGCAGCCGATGCGCGCTTCCAGCCACTGATGGCACAGCTTCGTGAATGCCTGGTCGCCGGCGAGTCCGCCCTGTTCGACCGCCTTCGCGATGTAGTAAAGCTCCTTGCCGACGATGAACGGACGGCCGAACGGAATGCGGTCGAGATTGGGAGGAGCGAACATGACGGAACTCCGCGAAGGCGTGAAGAGGGGCAACGGGGCCGGCGGCTGGCGCGTGCGCGCTCAGCCATCCTTCCGGACGAGGATCGTGAATTCGTACAGCCCGTAGTCGTGCAGCAGCGCGACGTGGCGCGAATAGCGGCGCTTGCAGCGATCGAACAGCGCGCACGGATCGGCGTAATACAGCCGTTCGGGGCGCATGTGCGGCGGATCGGAATACGACGTCAGGCAGTTGAACGCGAAGCCGAGGCGGCTTGTCGCATGCAGCGTGTCGAGTGTTGCGTGGATGTAGTCGAGCCACGCGTCGTCGCCGTGGCCGCGATGCACGTTGAAGATGCCCGATGCGATGCCGTAGTCGGCGACCGACGGCGGCGTGTCGCCGACGTGGAACGACACGTCGCCGCGATCGCGATAGCGCTGCCGGGCCGCGTCGATCATCTCCGGCGACACGTCGTTGCCCGCATACGCATGGCGGCGCCCGGCCGCGTGCTCGTCGAGAAAATCCACCAGCGCGCCGTAGCCGCATCCGAGGTCGTTGACCGAGAAGCCGTCGGCGGCAGGCGCGACGATCTTCGTCAGCTGCGCGAACCGCAGCCGTTGGCCGTCCTCGCCGTTCCAGTCCACGCCGCGCGCGGTCTGCCCGTGCTCCGCCAGGCGCGCGCCGTAATAGGCGGCGACGTCTGCCAGCAGGCCCGAGTGTCGGGAATCATGCATCGTCATCCTCAGTTTCCGCCGGTCACGACATGCCGGCGCGCATCCGGCCCGCAATGAAACAGCACGTCGAGCACCGTCACGCCGTGCACGAACTCGCCCCACAGCTGCGCGTACGGCGGGTAGGCCGGATAGTCGAACCAGCGCACCGCGACCTGCGCGGCGGCGAACCGGCTTTCGTCGAGATAGTCGCGTGCGGCGGGGCCGGACAGGTATTCGGTCGCGCCGGCCTGCAGGCACAGGTTCAGCAGCTTGTCGGTGCGATCGCCTTCCAGCGTGTAGTCGGACGACGACGACATGCGCGTGGCGATGCCGAGCTGCCGGTTGACCCAGGTCAGCATCGCGAGATTCAGCGCGCTCAACGTGTCGTGACGGCCCTGCAGGTAGAGCGCTTCGAGCTCCGGCGCGTAGCGCGCGAAATGCGGCGCGCGCGCGTAGTTCTGGCGCAGCCGCGTCCAATGCTGTTCGGCCCAGTCCGTGCCGTCGATCTCGGTTTCGCGAATGCTCTGGTGATAGCGTCCCTTCACCCGGACCGGCACGGTCAGCCACTGCACGCCTTGCGGCGTCTTGATCTGGTTGCGGTTGCGCCAGTCGCGCCGCGTGTACTGCGCGTCGTCGTACAGGATGAATTCGTCGGTCGCGGCGATCAGGTCGAAGTAGCCCTTCCACGGGATGTAGTTCGACTGGACGATCGCGATGCGTTTGGGCTGCGCAGTCATGTCGCTCAGGCCGGAATGTGACCGTACCGGTACATGTCGACGAGCTCCGGCGGAATCCCCCAGTTGGTCGCGCCGAGCCGGTCGTGCAGCGCCTCGAGATCCGCGCGGATCGCGCGTTCGAGCTGCTCGACCATGCGGTTGCGCGCGGGCACGAAGTCGTGCTGGTAAGCGGCGTTGATCTGGTGGCGGACCGTCTTCGCGATCGCCGCGTCGCGCGACAGGTTGCGGATCAGCGGCCGCTCGGGCGCCAGCTGCGCATAGCGCGGATCGATCGGCAGCCCGCGCATCGCGGCGACGAGGTCGCGGCACAGCACCGGCGACAGGTGGAAACCGTCGCGCTTGGTGCCGCCGAGAATCCACAGGTCGCGCACGCTGGTTTCGCCGATCAGCGGATACAGGTCGGACGTCGTCGGCCGCCAGCCGACGTTCACGTTGACGAGATTCGCCCGCGAGAACCGCGAATTGATCTGGTCCATCGCGGATTTGAGCAGCGTGTACGCGCTGCCGGCGTGCCCGTGCTCGTGCGGCACCGGGCTGATGTAGTTGCTGGCGCCGACGAGCGTGCGGTCGGGGCCGTACGGCGCCGAATAGACGCCGCACGCGAGGCCGCGATTGGTCGTGCGCACGCAGTGCGTATGCACGTTCTCGCTGCTCTGCAGCTCGATCGACATGCCGATCCCGTAGAACAGCCGTTGCACCGGCAGCTCGGGCACGCTCGCCTGCAGCACGCGCGTCAGGTTCGCGCCGTTGCAGAGCACGAACCGGTCGGCGTCGAGCGTCGTGCCGTCGCTCAGGCGTGCACCGGCGACGCGCCCGCCCGCGACGTCGATGCGCTCCACTTCGGCCGACACGAACGTGACGTTGCCGGCCGCGGCCACGCTGGCCTGGAGCGCATCGAGAAACTGTTTCGGGTTCGCCCAGCCTTCGCGCTTCAGATACACCGCGTTCAGCGCGCGAAACTGCGGCAGCGGCTGGTAGTTCGGGATGCCGGCCGGATCGACGGCCTCGCACGGCTCCTCGAACTCGCGGCAAAAGCGCCGCATCGCCGCGAAGTTCTCGTCGTCGAGCGCGTCGGTCGCCGCGTTGTTGAGCACGTAGGTGCCGAAGCCGTGCGCGACCGCGCGATCCGGCGTGCAGATCTCTGCAAATACGTCGGGCCACGCGGCGGTCGCCGCGCGGCTCAGTTCGAACTTGAAGCGGTCGATCGGCGTGCCGAGCGAATCGCCTTCCAGTTCGGTAAACGAGTTGAGCATCGCGGCGGCCGCGCGCGTCGCCGACCCGGGGCGCTGCGCCGGGCCGACGACGACGAGCTCGATGCCCGGCTCGGCGCGTTGCCAGGCACGGGCCGTCATCAGCCCGAGGATGCCGTTGCCGAGGATCGCGATCTTCATGTGCGCACCCCGCCGCCTTCCGGGAAGCTCAGGTAGCAGAGCGACGGATACGACTTCGCCTTGTGGATCCGGTGCGGATGCTTGCCGAGCAGCTCGCGCACGTAGTGGATCCCCTCGGCCGGCGTCTGGCCGCCGCGCGTGAGCTGCCAGAACGCGACCACGCCGCCCGGCACGAGGCGCTTCATCACCGTCTCGAACGCCTGCCGGGTCGGGCCCGGCACGTTCAGGTCGAACCACGCGAGCGCGACCGGTTCGCCCGGATGCGCTTCCTCGTAGGCGGCCAGCGTGTCGCGGCAATCGCCTTCCCACACATGGTGCTTGCCGTTCACGTGGCCCATCGCGTTGTTGCGCTCGTGCAGCGACAGCAGGTTGCGCAGCAGGTCCGCATAGTCGCCGGCGAGCGAGTACGTGCCGTCGGAGAACAGCTTGCGGTCGCGCGAATCGCCGTCGGAGAAGCCCGCGTAGCCGGTGAACGTATCGAACGCGTGAATCCGGCGCTGGAAGTTCAGCGGCTCGAGGATCGCGCGGAAGTTTTCGCACAGCACGGCAGTCTGGCCGCGCCAGGTGCCGAGGTCGAGGATCGAACCCGGCAGCGGCACGATCTGCTGGTAGACCTCGAACGTCGCGAGCATCCGCGCGAGCAGCGAGCCGCGCACGAACAGGCCGAGCGAGCGTTCGAACTCCTCTTGCGTCGCGGGATAGGTCTGCATCAGGTCGAACAGTTCGCGTCGTGCGGCGAGCTGGTCGTCGTTCGAGTTGGAGATGATTGAGGACTCGTGCATACACATGGCTCCAGGCGCTGAGGGTGGCTTCGGGGCATCCCCAGCCGCGGGCCGGCAAGCGGCTTGCGCCCTGCGCGATCGTCCGCGCGGTGGACGCCTCCAAGTCTGTGACCGAGTCTAGCGACCCGCGCGCCAATCAAATGCCGGATTAGCGGGCCGTTTCCCCCCGCATTTCGTGGAATGCCGGCACACGCCGGGGGCCGGGGGCGAGCCGCGAACTCGATCGTCGTCAGGCCGCCGATCGCACCGTCACATGAAAAGCGACCAAATCCGCCACCTGCTCCGCCGATTGGAACGGCGAACCCCCGCCGAGAATGCTGGCATGTCGAGGGCCGTCCGCGCGTGTGCGATGCCGGCCTGCGCGCGGTTGCGCGCTCCGTACCGAACTCACGCTGGCTTACCACGATGACTGATCTCACGCTGTCCGACTCCCCCGTCGCCACGATCGAAGCGGCGCTGGCGCTCCACCAGGCCGACCGGCTCGAGGAAGCCGAGACGCTGTACCGCCGGATCCTCGACGCCGAGCCGCGGCACGCGGACGCGCTGCACCTGCTCGGCCTGATCGGTCACCAGTACGGGCGGTATCGCGAGGCGACGGAACTGATCATGGCGGCGATCGAGATCAAGCCCGACGCGACCTACTACTACAACCTCGGCAACGTGATGCAGGCGAACAACCGCCCGGCCGCCGCCGCCGAGTGTTTCCGCCTCGCGATCGAGCTGCGGCCCGGCTACGTCGACGCCTACAACAACCTCGGCAACGCGCAGCGGCTCGCGGGCCACGCACGCGAGGCCGTCGACGCGTTCTGCCAGGTGATCGCGCTGCAGCCCGACCACGGGCAGGCATACAACAACCTCGGCAACGCGCTGCTCGACCTGAACGAGATCCCGGCCGCGCTCGAGGCATACCAGCACGCGGTCGCGCTGCGTCCGGAGCTGCCGGAGCCGCGCAGCAACCTGCTGTTCGCGTATCACTACAGCGACGCGTTCGACCCGCACGCGTACCTCGACGAAGCCGCGCGCTTCGATGCGCTCGTCACGCAGCGCGCGCAGCCGTACTCGACGTGGCAAGTCGACCTGAGCGCGCGCATCGGGCGGCCGCTGCGGGTGGGCATCGTGTCGGGCGACCTGAAGGCGCACCCGGTCGGCTACTTCATCGAAGGGATGCTCGCGCACGTGAAGCGCGAGCGCGTCGAACTGCATGCGTATCCGACGCGCGAGATCGAGGACGACGTGACCGCGCGCATCAAGCCGCGCTTCGCGTCGTGGACGTGTGTCGCCGGCCTCGACGATGCGGCGGCTGCCGCGCGTATTCACGACGACGGCATCGACGTGCTGATCGACGCATCCGGCCACACGATCCACAACCGCCTGCCGCTGTTCGCGTGGAAGCCCGCGCCGTTGCAGGTGAGCTGGCCCGGTTACTTCGCGAGCACCGGCATGCGCGCGATCGACTACGTGCTCGGCGATCGCCACGTGATGCCGGCCGACGAGGCCGCGCATTTCGTCGAACGCGCGTGGCACCTGCCCGACAGCTATCTGTGCTTCACGCCGCCGGCCGTCGAACTCGACGGCGGCCCGCTGCCGATGCTCGCGAACGGTTATCCGACCTTCGGCTATTTCGGCAAGCTCGCGAAGCTCACCGATCGCGTGATCGATGTGTGGTCGCGCGTGCTGCGCGACGTGCCGAACGCACGACTGTTCGTGAAGGCGCCGCATCTCGACGACCCGCGCGAGCAGGACGCGCTCGCGGCCCGCTTCGCCGCGCACGGCATCGACGCGGCGCGCCTGCTGTTCGAAGGCCGCTCGCCGCGCGACGAATATCTGGCGGCCTACCGGCGCGTCGACCTGATGCTGAGCCCGTTCCCGTACCCCGGCGGCACGACGACGGCCGAGGCGCTGTGGATGGGCGTGCCGGTGCTCGGCCGGCACGGCGCGCGGTTCCTGTCGCATATCTGCGAAAGCCTGCTGCAGGCGGCGCGCCTGCCCGAATGGATCGCGGACGACGACGACACGTATGTCGCGAAGGCCGTCGCGTTCGCGCGCAATCCGGCCGAGCTCGCCGTGCTGCGCACGACGCTGCGTGCACAGGTGCTGGCGTCGCCGCTGTGCGACGCGCCCCGCTTCGCGCGTCATTTCGAGGAGGCGCTGCACGAAATGTGGGTGCGCCGCGTCGACGCCGCACCGGGAGCCGCAGCGTGAACGGCCAGTCCGTCCTCGTCACCGGCGGCGCGGGCTTTCTCGGCTCGCACCTCTGCGAGCGGCTCGTGCACGCCGGCTACGACGTGATGTGCGTCGACAACTTCCACACCGGCAGCAAGCGCAACATCGAACACCTGATCGGCCAGGTCAATTTCGAGGTGATCCGCCACGACGTGTGGCTGCCGCTCTACGTCGAAGCGGACCGCGTGTTCAACATGGCCTGCCCGGCGAGCCCCGTGCACTACCAGAGCGACCCGGTGTCGACGGTGAAGACGGCCGTGCTCGGCGCGATCAACATGCTCGGTCTCGCGAAGCGCTGCGGCGCGCGCATCCTGCAGGCGTCGACGAGCGAGGTATACGGCGACGCGCAGCAGCATCCGCAGCAGGAAAGCTACTGGGGCAACGTGAACCCGAACGGGCTGCGCGCGTGCTACGACGAAGGCAAGCGCTGCGCCGAGACGCTGTTCTTCGACTATCACCGCCAGCATGGCGTCGATATCCGCGTGGTGCGGATCTTCAATACCTACGGGCCGCGCATGCGCGCCGACGACGGGCGGGTCGTGTCGAACTTCATCATGCAGGCGCTGCGCGGCGAGCCGATCACGCTGTACGGCGACGGCAGCCAGACGCGCTCGTTCTGCTACGTCGACGATCTCGTCGAGGGCCTGTTGCGGATGATGGAGCAGGACGACGACACCGGCCCGATCAACCTCGGCAACCCGAGCGAGATCACGATCCGCGAGCTGGCCGAATGCGTGCTGCGGCTCACCGGTTCGAAAAGCCGCATCGAATATCGCCCGCTGCCGGCCGACGATCCGCTGCAGCGCCGTCCCGACATCGGCCGCGCGCGCCAGCGCCTGGACTGGCAGCCCGGCATCGCGCTCGAGGATGGCCTGAAGGAGACGATCGCCCATTTCCGCAAACAGGTGAATGCATGAGTCACGACCTGATCGACGCCCCCTGCCCCGTCTGTGCGCATACGGTTGCCGCGCCGTTCTTCCCGGCCGGCGAGCGCACGCTCGCGACGCTCGCCTGGCCCGCATCCGCCGAAGCGGCGCGCGGGCTGCCGCGCCATGCGCTCGACTTCGTCCAGTGCCCGCAGTGTTCGCATGTGTGGAACCACCGCTTCAGCTACGACGCGATTCCGTATCAGCGCAACCCGAACCGGATGTTCAACAGCGGCGGGATCTGGAAAGGCCATCTCGCGGCCACGCGCGACCTGCTGCTCGGCGCGCTGCCGGCCGAACCGACGGTCGTCGAGATCGGCTGCGGCGAAGGCCATTTCGTGCGCGGCCTCGCGCAGGCGAGCCGCGGCGGGCGTTTCGCCGGCTTCGATCCGAACGCGAGCGCGGGCACCGGCAACGGCATCGAATTCCACGCGCGGCTGTTCGAACCCTTGGCCGACATGCCAGCGTTCCGTCCCGATGCGATCGTGATCCGGCACGTGCTCGAACACCTGACCGAACCGGCGAAGCTCGTCGAGCAGCTCGCATGGGGCGCGTCGCGCCAGCCGAACGCATGCTGGCTGTTCGCGGAAGTGCCGTGCATCGACCGCGTGTTCGAGACCGATCGCCTCGCCGACTTCTTCTACGAGCACGTATCGCAGTTCACGACGGAATCGTTCCGCACGCTGATGGCGCGCGCCGGCGAGATCGTGACGCTTGCGCACGGCTACGACGGCGAAGTCGTCCATGCGCTGGTGCGGCTCGGCGTGCCCGCGCACGCGCGCACGCGCGCCGACGCATCGCTGCGGTTCGCGGCGCGCTCGGTCGAGAACCGCGCGGCGATCGCCGGGCAGCTCGCGGCGCTCGCCGGGTCGGGGCGGCGCGTCGCGATCTGGGGCGGCACGGGCAAGGCCGCCGCGTTCATCCATCACTTCGAGGCCGATGCCGCGCGCTTTCCGCTCGTCGTCGATTCCGATCCCGACAAGGTCGGCACCTATGTGCCGGGCACCGGCCAGAAGATCGAATTCCGCGACGCGCTGAAGGCGGCGCCGGCCGACGTGATCATCATTCCGACGCAATGGCGCGCACGCGACATCGTCGCCGAGATGTCGCGCGAAGGAATCGCGGCGGCGGCCGTGATGATCGAGCACGACGGCCGACTGATCGACTTCGGGCGCGAACCGCATCCGTATTGAGCGGCGCGCGCCATGGAGTCGATCGAACTGCAGCTGCGGGCGGCGCTCGCGCATCATGAGGCCGGGCGTCTCGGGGAAGCGAAGACGCTGTACGACGCGATCCTGCACGCGCAGCCCGGGCAGCCGGACGCGATGCACTTCCTCGGGCTGCTCGCATGCCAGTTGAAGCAGTACGACGCGGGCCTCGCGTTGATGGAGCGCTCGCTCGCTGCGCGGCCGGATGCGTCGTATTTCAACAACCTCGGCAACATGTTGCGCGAATGCGGGCGGCTCGACGACGCGATCGCGCACTACCGTCGCGCGGTGGCGTTGCGTCCCGACTACCCGGAAGCGCACAACAATCTCGGCAACGCGCTGCGCGACGCGCGCGATCCGGCTGAGGCGATGCAGAGCTGTTCGCGCGCGATCGAACTGCGCCCCGGCTACGCGGAGGCGTACAACAACCTCGGCAACGTGCTGCAGGACGTGGGCGAGCTGGATGCGGCCGCGGCGAGCTACGGCAAGGCGATCGCATTCCATTCCGCGTACGCGGAAGCACACAGCAACCTCGGCAACGTGCTGCGCGCACAGGAGCGGCACGCGGACGCGATCGTGCACTACCGTCGCGCGATCGAACTGACCCCCGCGCTGCCCGCTGCGTGTCACGGCCTTGGCCTGTCGCTGTGGGCGCTCGGCGAACTGAGCGAAGCCGTGAGCGCGCTGGGCGCCGCCGCGGCGGGTTCCAGCGACGCGAGCCTGCACAACAACTACGCGGGCGTGCTGCGCGACGCGGGCGACCTCGACGCCGCCGCGGCGCACTACGCCCGCGCGATCGCGCTCGATGCGTCGCTGGCCGTCGCGCATGCGAACTTGAGCGGCGTGCGCCGCCGTCAGGCGCGTTATGCGGAAGCACTCATGCATGCGCAGGAGGCGATCCGCATCGCGCCGGATCTGCCCGATGCACACAACCAGGCGGGCAACGCTCACCACGGCCTGGGCGATCTCGTCGCGGCGCAAGCGTGCTATCGCACCGCGCTCGAGCTGAATCCGGCCGACAGCGGCGCGTGTCACAACCTGTCGGTCGTGCTGCTCAAGCGCGAGCGGCACGCCGAGGCGCTCGCGTATTGCCGGCAGGCGCTGGCGGGCGGCTATCCGACCGTATCGAAGTACGTGAATCTTGGCGACATCCTGCGCGCGCAGGGCAACGTCGACGCGGCTGTGCCCGCGTATCGCGACGCGCTCGCGCTGGTGCGCGACGACGCGAGCGATGAGGCGGCGGAGGTGCTCGGCCGCCTGCTGTTCGCCGCCGCGGCATCGGCGAACGTATCCCCCGCCGACTATCTGAACGACGCGCGCCGCTACGGCCGTCACCTCGCGGCGCGTTCGACGCGCTATACGCATGACGTGCGCGCACGCGCGGCCGACGCGCTGCATCGCCCGCTGCGGGTCGGCTTCGTATCGGGCGACCTGCGGCAGCACCCGGTGGGAATCTTCGTCGAAAGCGTGTTCGCGCATCTCGATCGCACGCGCATTGCGCCGTACGTGTACACGACGTCGGACGAAGCGGACGCGATCACCGCGCGACTGAAGCCGCACGCGGCCGTCTGGCGTTCGATCGCCGGTTGCGATCCGCAGGCGGCCCCCCGCACGATTCACGACGACGGCATCGACGTGCTCGTCGACCTCGCCGGCCATACGCAGGCGAGCGGCCTCGCCGCATTCGGCTGGAAGCCGGCGCCCGTGCAGGCGAGCTGGCTCGGCTTCTTCGCGTCGACGGGCAGCGACGCGATCGACTATTTCATCGGCGACGCGCGGACGTTGCCGGCCGACGAGGCCCATCACTTCGTCGAGCAGCCGTGGCGGCTGCCCGACAGCTACCTGTGCTTCACGCCGCCGGCTTACGACGTCGCCGTCGGCCCGCTGCCGATGGCCGCGAACGGCCACGTCACGTTCGGCTGTTTCGGCAAGCTCGTGAAGCTCGGCGACGACGTCGTGCGCGTGTGGTCGCGCGTGCTGGATGCGCTGCCCGGCGCACGGTTGTTGCTGAAGGCGCGCGAACTCGAACAGGCGGCGGTGCGCGACGTGACCGCCGCGCGCTTCGCACGGCACGGGATCGACCCGAGCCGGCTGCTGTTCGACGGCGCATCGGCGCGCGCCGACTATTTCGCGGCGTACAACCGGATCGATGTCGCGCTGAGCCCGTTCCCGTACCCGGGCGGCACGACGACGGCCGAGGCGCTGTGGATGGGCGTGCCGGTGCTCGGGATGAAGGGCGGACGGTTCGTCACGCACATCTGCGAGAGCCTGCTGCACGCGGCCGGGATGCCCGACTGGATCGCCGGCGATGAGGACGACTATGTCGCGAAGGCGGTCGCGGCCGCGCAGGACGGCGCGCGGCTGGCGGCGTTGCGCGCGACGCTGCGCGAACGCACGCTCGCGTCGCCGCTGTGCGATGCGGCACGCTTCGCCCGCAATCTCGAAGATGCCTTCGTCGGCATGTGGACACGCTATACGGAAACGGCACAGACAGCATGAACGATATCCAGCAGGCGCTGCAAGAGGCACTCGCCCACCACCAGGCCGGGCGTCTCGGGGAAGCAAAGACGCTGTACGACGCGATCCTGCACGCGCAGCCCGGGCAGCCGGACGCGATGCACTTCCTCGGGTTGCTCGCATGCCAGTTGAAGCAGTACGACGCGGGCCTCGCGTTGATGGAGCGCTCGCTCGCCGCGCGGCCGGACGCGTCGTATTTCAACAACCTCGGCAACATGCTGCGCGAATGCGGGCGGCTCGACGACGCGATCGCGCACTACCGTCGCGCGGTGGCGCTGCGTCCCGACTACCCGGAAGCGCACAACAACCTCGGCAACGCGCTGCGCGACGCGCGTGACCTGGCCGAGGCGATGCAGAGCTGTTCGCGTGCGATCGAACTGCGCCCCGGTTATGCGGAGGCGTACAACAACCTCGGCAACGTGCTGCAGGACCTGGGCGAACTGGATGCGGCCGCGGCAAGCTACGGCAAGGCGATCGCATTCCATCCCGCGTACGCGGAAGCGCACAGCAACCTCGGCAACGTGCTGCGCGCGCAGGAGCGGCACGCGGACGCGATCGCGCACTACCGTCGCGCGCTCGAACTGAACCCTGCGCTGCGCGTCGCGCATCGCGGGCTCGCCATTGCGCTGCGGGCGACCGACGATTTCGACGGCGCGCTCGAGCATGCGCGCGCGGGGCTCGAGCCGGACGATGCGGAAGGCCACTGCGCGCTCGGGCGATCGCTGCGCAGCATGAACGACTTCGACGGCGCGGCGCGCTTGTTCGAGCGCGCATGCGAGATCGATCCCGGCTACGCGCCGGCATGGTGCCGGCTCGGCGAGCTGCGCTGCCAGCAGGGCGAATACGAGGAATCGCTGCGCCTGTGCCGGCACGCGATCGAACTCGATCCCGAGCTCGCGGATGCGTACAACTTCCTCGGTCTCGCGTATCACAACCTCGACCGGATGGCGGCGGCGGAGCTGAGCCATCGCCACGCGATCGACCTGAATCCGGACGACGCGGACGCGCACCACAATCTCGCGGCCGCGCTGTTCCGTCTCGACAAGCTCGACGAGGCGATGAGCGAATACCGGATCGCGCAGGAACTCGGCGTCGATCCGGTGAAGATCCAGCTGACGCTCGGCGACATCCTGTGGGCCAAGCGCGATTTCGCCGGTGCGGTCGCGGCGTTCCGCGAAGCCGTCGAACACGATCCGCACCGCGCTTACGCGCGACTGCTGTTCAACATGTCGAGCTCGCCGGCGTTCGCGCCCGAGGAGTGGGTCGTCGATGCGCAGCGCTATGGAGACTACCTGGCGCGCGACGCGCGGCTGCTGTCGCATGATCGCGAACAGCGTGCGCGGCAGGCGCGCGGCCGGCCGCTGCGCGTGGGCTTCGTGTCCGGCGACCTGCGTCAGCATCCGGTCGGGATTTTCCTCGAAAGCGTGCTCGCGCATCTCGATCGCAAGCGCATCGAGCCGCATGCATACGTGACCTTCGTGGTGGAGGACGACGTGACCGCGCGGCTGAAAACGGGCTTCGCGAGCTGGAAGAAGCTCACGTGCCTGAATCGCGACCAGGCCGCGCGGATGATCCACGACGACGGCATCGACGTGCTCGTCGACCTGGCCGGCCACACCAACTGGAGCGGGCTGCCCGTGTTCGCGCACCGGCCCGCGCCGGTGCAGGCGAGCTGGCTCGGCTTCTTCGCGACGACCGGCTGCCGCGCGATCGACTACTTCATCGGCGATCCGCATACGCTGCCGGCCGACGAGGCGCATCACTTCGTCGAGCAACCGTGGCATTTGCCGGACAGCTACCTGTGCTTCACGCCGCCGGCCTACGACGTCGCGGTCGGCCCGCTGCCGATGGCCACCAACGGTGGCGTGACGTTCGGCTGCTTCGGCAAGCTCACGAAGATCAGCGATGACGTGATCGCGCTGTGGTCGCGCCTGCTGCACGCGCTGCCCGACGCGCGGCTGATGCTGAAGGCGCACGAGCTCGGCGCGAGCGACCTGAACCGCGCGACGCTCGAGCGCTTCGCGCGGCACGGCATCGGCGCGCAGCAGCTGATTCTCGAAGGCGGTTCGCCGCGCGCGGAGTATTTCAACGCGTACAACCGGATCGACATCGCGCTGAGCCCGTTCCCGTATCCGGGCGGCACGACGACGGCCGAAGCGCTGTGGATGGGCGTGCCGGTGATCGGGATGAAGGGCGGCCGCTTCGTCACGCATATCTGCGAAAGCCTGCTGCATGCGGCCGGGATGGGCGACTGGATCGCCGCCGACGAGGACGCGTATCTCGCGAAGGCGATCGCGTTCGCGCGCGATCGCGACGCACTGGCGGCGTTGCGCGCGACGCTGCGCGAACGCACGCTCGCGTCGCCGCTGTGCGATGCGGTGCGTTTCGCCCGCAATCTCGAGGATGCCTTCCACGGGATGTGGGCCCGCTACGTGGCCGGCGACACCGACGGAACACGCACATGACGGGCGCTGTCGTGGAACGGCTGAACGCGGCATTCGTGCACCATCAGGCCGGGCGCTTCGACGACGCCCGCGTGCTGTACGAGGCGATCCGGCGCGACGAGCCTGAGCAGCCGGATGCGACGCATTTCCTCGGGCTGCTCGCGTGCCAGCTCGGCCAGTTTCCGGCCGGCCTCGCGCTGATGGAGCGCGCGATCGCGCTGCGCGCCGATCCTGTCTACCTGAACAACCTCGGCAACATGCTGCGCGCGCACGGCCGGCTCGACGATGCGATCGGCGCGTACCGGCGTGCGATCGCGCTCGCGCCCGACTATGCGGAAGCGCACAGCAACCTCGGCAACGCGTTGCGCGACGCGGGCGACGCGGATGCCGCGATGCTCAGCTGCGCGCAGGCGCTCGCGCTGCGTCCCGATTACGCGCCGGCGTTCAACAACCTCGGTAACGCACTGCAGGACAAGGGCGAACTGGACGCCGCGGCGCGCGCATACGAGAAGGCGATCGCGCTCGATCCCGGCTACGCGCAGGCCCGCTTCAACCAGGGCAACGTATTGCGCGCGCAGCGCCGGCCCGACGAGGCGATCGCGTGCTACCGCCACGCGATCGCGCTGCAACCGGATCTGCACGCCGCGCATCACGCGCTCGGCGCGCTGCTGTTCGAGCGCGATGATCTCGATGCGGCGATCTTGAGCCTCACCCGCGCGGCGGAATCGGGCGAAGCGGACTGTCTGTTCCATCTCGCCGCCGCGCTCGAGCGTGCGGGCGATCTCGACGGCACGGTGGCGAGCCTGCGGCGTGCGCTGTCCGCGGCGCCCGATCGCGCGGACCTGCATCACCACCTCGCGCAGACGCTGGTCCGGCAGGGCAAGCGCCGTGAAGCGCTCGACAGTTGCCGGATCGCGCTGTCGCTGCCGAACCCGACCGCGCAGATGCATGCGGTGATGGGTGACATCCTGTGCGCGATGTGGCACCTCGATGCGGGGCTCGCGAGCTACGATCGCGCGCTCGAAATCGATCCCGCATTCCGCAACGCACATTCGGGCCGGATGTTCCATGCGGCCGGCACCGATCGGCTGTCGGCCGCGCAACTGCTCGAGCGCGCACGCGAATTCGGCGCGCGGATGGCCGCGCAGGCGTCGCCGCGCACGCACGTGCCGCAGCCGGCCGCAGGGCGCGTGTTGCGTGTCGGGTTCGTGTCCGGCGACCTGAAGTCCCATCCGGTCGCGGTGTTCCTGCTGAGCGTCGTCGCGGCGTTCGATCCGTCGCGCATCGAGGCGGTGGCCTACGCGACGCAGTCGGTGGAGGACGACACGACCGCGGCGCTCAAGCACCATTTCGCGCTGTGGCGCGACATCACCGCGCTCGACGACCGCGCGGCCGCCGACCTGATCGCCAACGACCGCATCGATGTGCTGGTCGACCTGAGCGGCCATACCGCGTCGAACCGGCTGCCGTTGTTCGCATGGAAGCCGGCGCCGGTGCAGGCGACCTGGCTCGGCTATTTCGCGACGACCGGCATCGCCGCGATCGACTACGTGATCGGCGATCGCCACGTGCTGCCCGACGACGAAGCGCATCACTTCGTCGAGCGGCCGTGGCGGTTGCCCGACAGCTATCTGTGCTTCACGCCGCCCGCGCAGCCGCTCGACGTCGGGCCGCTGCCGGCCGGGCGCGAAGGTGTCGTCACGTTCGGCTGCCTGAACAATGCGAACAAGATCGGCGATGCCGTCGTCGCGCTGTGGTCGCGCGTGCTGCATGCGGTGCCCGGTTCGCGCCTGTTGCTGAAGTCGGCGCAGCTCGACGAAGCCGCGCTGCGCACGAGCCTCGCCGCGCGCTTCGCGGCACACGGCATTCCGGTGGAGCGCCTGCTGCTGCGCGGCGGATCGAAGCGGCTCGCACACATCGCCACGTACAACGACATCGACATCGTGCTCGATCCGTTCCCGTATCCGGGCGGCACGACGAGCATGGAAGGACTGTGGATGGGCGCGCCGTTCATCACGCGACGCGGTGACCGCTTCCTGTCGCATATCGGCGAAAGCATCCTGCATACGCTCGGGATGCCCGAATGGATCGCGGACAACGACGACGACTATGTCGCGAAGGCGGCCGCGTTCGCGCAGGGCCTGCCGCACGTCGCGGCGGTGCGGGCCGGGCTGCGCGAGCGGCTGCTGCGCTCGCCGCTGTGCGATGCGCCGCGCTTCGCCCGCCATCTCGAAGCGGCGTTCGCGCAGATGGTCGACGCGGCGGCCGCCGCCGCGCCCTAGTCGATTCGCGCAGCCGATCCGGCCCGGTGCGGATTTGCATCCGTGCCGTTTCTTCTTCCGTCACGCAAAAAAATAGCCGCCCGAAGGCGGCTCGACGTGACGACATCGGCGCACGCTCGACGGCGGCGCGCGTTGTTGTTCGTGGGCTTACAGCATGCCAGTCGCCTGATAGAGGCCGGCCGCGCGAATCCGTTCGCGCGATGCGGTGAATTGCTGTGCGAGCTGATCGCGATCGGCCTGCGCGTGCTGCGCGATCGACGCGTCGATCTCCATGATCCGCCGGATCGTGTCGAGCGCCTCCGGCGTCTGCTCGGGCGACAGTCCCATCAACAGCGGCGAGCGCGCGTCGGCCAGCGCCGCGACGCGTTCCCAGTCGCGCAGCGCGGTGGCCGACTGCATTGCCTGGGTCAGGTGGAGTGCTTGATTCAGCGTATCGGTCGTCATGGTCGTCGTCCGGATGCATCCCGCGAAAACGCGGCTTACTTGTTGGTGGCGAGCGCACCGGCGCTGTTCGTGCCGCCGAACAGCTGGGTCAGGTACTTCGTGTTGTTCGCCATCGTCGCCATCAGGTTGTTCAGCGCGGTGAACTGCGCGTTGTACTGCGCGGTCAGCTGATCCGAGTAGTTCTTCAACTGCGTCGCCTGGCTGGACAGGTTCTTCAGGTCCGCATTGAGCGCCGTGGTGCGCTGGTCGATCAGGCCGTTCGCCTGCGTGTACGTGTTGACCAGCTTGTTCAGCGTCTGGCCGACGCCGTTCGTCGTGTTGAACAGCGCGGCGACGGCCGGGCTGTTCGACGTGAGCGCGGTGTTCAGCGTGGTGGAGTCGACCTGCAGCGTTCCGTCGGACTGCAGGTTGATGCCGATCGCCGCGAGCGAATAGGTCGTGCTCGGGCTGCCCGTCTTGACGCCGCCGCTGATCGCGGTCGCGAGACCGCTCGAGATCGTGTTGAGCATCGCGTCGCCGAGCAGCGGGCCTGCCGTCGACGTGTTCGGATCGTACGACGACAGCGACTTCGCGGTCGTCACGTAGCCGTTGTAGGCGTTGACGAATGCGTTGATCGCGCTCGTCGTGGCCGTCGTGTCGGGCGACAGCGTGACCGTCTGGGTCGTGTTCAGCGCGGCCGGCGTCAGGTTCAGCGTGACGCCCGTCAGCACGCCCGACACGCTGTTGGACGCGCTGCTCACCGGCGTGCCGTCGACGGTCAATTTCGCGTCCGCGGCGTTGGTCACGGTCGAGTAGCCCGACGTCAGCTTCGCGTTCACGCCGGTGCCGCTCACCGACACCGTGTTGGCCGCACCGGTGTTGTTCGACTGGATCACGAGATGCTGGCCGTCCGAGCCGGTGATGACCGACGCGGTGACGCCCGGGTTGCCGGCCGTCGTATTGATCGAGGTTGCGATGTCGGACAGCGACGCGCCGGCCGCGACGTTGACGTTGAATGCCGCATTGCTGCCGAGCGTGATGCTCAGCGAGCCGGCCGCGATCGTGTCCGCCGACGTGATGCCCGCCGACGACAGCTTGTTCGCGCTCGCGAGCTGCGTGACGTTGACCGAGTACGAGCCGGCCACCGCCCCGCCGCCGCTCTTGACCGACGCGGTGATGCCGTTGCCGCTCGCGCTCGCCGCGAGGCCGCTCAGCGTCGAGCCGTTCGCGAGACCGGCGATCGCGGTCTGCAGCGCGGACAGCGCCGATTTCAGTTTGCCGACCGCGGACAGCTCGGTGTTGTCGCGCGTCTGCTTGGTCGTGAGGGTTTGTGTCTGACCGGCTGTCTTGGCCGTGACCAGCGCGGACACCAGCGAACTGACGTCGAGCGTCGAATTGGTCGCGCCGCTGATGATCGATTGTCCGGCCTGCGCCAGAAGACTGCCGATATCGGTCGTGCCTGTGCTCGTCGTGGTCATGCGGGTGCTCCAGTCGTTTGCGCGGTCGCGCGCGTTCCGGCGGGTCGCCGTGCTTCGATTTCAATGCAAGCAGGGAGGCAAGCCTCCCTGGAGTGTCGGGTCCGGTGTACCGAACCGGCGCCGTCGCGCGCCGCAACGCGGACGACGCCGTGCGCGCGGGCGGCGAGCCCGGCGCGGATGTTCCCGATTACTGCAGGAGCTTCAGGACCTGCTGCGGCAGCGAGTTCGCTTGCGCGAGCACCGAGATGCCGGCTTGCTGCAGCACTTGCGCCTTGCTCAGGTTCGCCGTTTCCGTCGCGAAGTCCGCGTCGGTGATCTGCGAACGCGCTGCGCTCATGTTGGTTGCCTGCGTTTGCGTCGTCGTGATTGCAGCCTGGAACGTGTTCTGTGCTGCACCCAGCGTTGCCTGGAACGTGTTGACGTTCTTCAGTGCCGTGTCGATTGCCGTGATCGCCGACTGTGCGCTCGTCTGGTCGCTGACCGTCAGGCCGCTCAGGCTCAGGCCTGCGCCCGTGCTCGTCCACACGGTCGCGCCGAAGTTGACGGCAACGGTCTGGTTCGCCGATGCGCCGACCTGGAACGTGACGTTGCCGGCGTTGCTCAGGATGGTCTGGCCGTTGAACGTCGTTTGCGTTGCCACGCGGTCGATTTCGCCCAGACGCGTCGTGACTTCAGCTTGCAGGTTTGCACGTGCGTTCGAGTCCAGCGAGCCGTCGCCGGATTCGACTGCCAGCGTACGGATACGCTGCAGGTTGTCGACGGTCGACTGCAGCGCGCCGGCTGCGGTCTGGATCATCGAGATACCGTTGTTCGCGTTCGAGACGCCTTGCGTCAGCGCGTTGATCGCAGACGTTTGCGTCGTCGAGATCGCGAGGCCTGCCGCGTCGTCGGCTGCCGTGTTCACGCGCTTGCCCGACGACAGGCGGTTGATCGCTTGCGACAGTGCGCTTTGCGAGCCCGACAGATTCGTCTGCGTCGTCAGCGAAAGGATGTTGGTATTGATGTTCAGCATTTGCTTCCTCTTTTTGGAAAATGCCTGAGTACAGACAGGGTCGTTTTCGGCGTTGCGCTTTATCGCGAGTGGCGCTGCCCGCCTTTCCTGGTTGACGGCGGCACCCGGCGAAAACTTTAGAGGGATGTTCGAGGAAATTCGGGACCGAAGGGTCGCGCCGCCGCGAAATCCGCGTCCGGCGTGGCCGGCAGCGATTTCGGCCGGGCCGCGCGCCGGCCTCGTGGGCGGCTTGTGTGGCCGCGCCGCGTCGGAGGGCCAACCGGGATCGACAAAAGGATGGTTTTGTCTGTGATTTCCTGATATGATGGCGGGCTGAATTGAGATTTTCTGTCAAGCCTGTGCCGCCTCGGCATTCTTGCTGGCAGTCAAACGCGGCGCTGCACGTGGCTTGTGAAGCGTACCCGCGGTGCTTTCCGCCTCTCTTTTCCGGCCTCCGAGGCCGTATTTCCGCTCGTTTCGCCTGTTGTGGGGACGCCCGGATGGCCGGTGCGTGGCGCTTGGCCGCTACGTTTTTGACCGTTTAAGCAATTTAGGAACGACATGACGACGATTCTTCTGAAAGAAAACGAGCCGTTCGAAGTGGCGATTCGCCGCTTTCGCCGTGCTATCGAAAAAAATGGCCTGATCGCTGAACTGCGCGAACGCCAGTCCTACGAAAAGCCGACCGCAGTCCGTAAGCGCAAGAAGGCAGCAGCCGTCAAGCGCCTGCACAAGCGCCTGCGCAGCCAGATGCTGCCGAAGAAGCTCCACTAAGAGCGTCTGTCGGTTCGCCGCGAAACGGCGGAGCGTGCTTCGAAAGAAGCCGCTCCGCCGTTTTGCTTTTTGGGGATGGAAAATGGGCTGCGGGACTGGACCTTCGCGCTCGGGCTCATCGCGCGCGGGTGGCCCGGCTTCACGTAATCGGCGTACTGGTTTTCCCGATAGCGGCGGTTCAGCGGGTTGTCGAGCGATGCGCGCGGCGTCACATCGTGGAGGCCGACGCGCGTCAGGTAGCGCGCGCCGGCATCAGACGACCAGGAAGCCCGGTGCGGCGAGCTCCCGCCGGCCGCGCGCAGCGGCTGCGTCGCCGTCAGCCTGCCTTGCGGTGCCGTGCCGGCTGCTGCTTGCCGCCGAGGGCCGCGCATTTGGCGTGACACGGGCAGCCGGCCTCGTGATCGTTGACCATCCCGGTTGCCTGCATCAGCGCATAGCAGATCGTCGAGCCGACGAATTTGCAGCCGTACGCCTTCAGCGCCTTGCTGAGCGCGTCCGACTGGGCGGTCGACGCGGGCGCGTCCCGATACGACCGCCATGCGTTCTGCACCGGCATGTGATCGACGAACGACCACAGGAAGTGCGCGAGCGACCCGTGTTCGTCGCGAATGCGCTGCACGGCCAGTGCATTGGTCACCGCGGATTGGACCTTCGCGCGATTGCGCACGATGCCGGGATTCTCGAGCAGCTTCTCGATGTGCTTCGGCGTGAAGCGCGCGACGGCGTCGACATCGAAGTCGGCGAACGCCTCGCGATAGCCGGCGCGTTTGTTCAGGATCGTCGACCACGACAGCCCCGCCTGCGCGCCTTCCAGAATCAGCATCTCGAACAGGTGGCGATCGTCATGTGACGGCACGCCCCACTCGGTATCGTGATAGTGAGCATCCGCTTCCGTCTTTACCCAGTTGCACCGCTGCGACATCATCCGCCTCGTTCCAGTGTCGATTCGATCGTGCCAGCATAGCGGAAGGCCCATTCACGGCATAGCTGGCCGAACGGCAGATGGGCGCACGGCGCCGATCCGGTTAAGCTTGGCGCCTGTTCGAATCAGCAGGATCAACGCATGACGGCATTACTTTTTGCGATCGGCATCGACGGCGGCGGCACCGGCACCCGCGCGGTGCTGGCCGACCGGCACGGGCGCGAGCTCGCGCAGGGGCGCGGCGGCCCGTCGGGCCTCGGCCTCGGCATCGAGCGGGCGTGGGCGTCGATCGGCGCGGCCTGTGCCGACGCGTTCACGCGGGCGGGGCTCGCGTTCGACTGGGCGCAGTGCGCGCTCGGCTGCGGGCTGGCGGGCGTCAACAATGCCGCGTGGCTCGCCGCGTTCCGCGCGCAGGCGCCGCTCGGCGCGCTTGCGATCGAGAGCGACGCCTACACGACCGTCGTCGGCGCGCACGGCGGTGCGCCCGGGCTCATCGTCGCACTCGGCACGGGCAGCATCGCGGCGGCGCTCGACGCGGCGGGCGACTGCCGCATCGCGGGCGGTTTCGGCTTTCCGTCCGGCGACGAGGCGAGCGGTGCGTGGCTCGGGCTGCGCGCGCTGGCGTACGCCCAGCAGGCGCTCGACGGCCGCGCGCCGCGCGATGCATTCGCCGGCGCGCTGCTCGCGGAGACGGGTGCGCACGATCGAGACGCACTCGTCCAGTGGTCGTGCGACGCGAACCAGACGATCTATGCGCGCCTCGCACCGATCGTGCTCGCGCACCGCACCCATCCGTATGCGGCCGCGCTGATCGCGCAGGCCGGCGACGAGATCGCCAAGATGATCGACGCGCTCGATCCGCAGCAGGCGCTGCCGGTCGCGCTGTGCGGCGGGTTGGCCGACGCGCTTGCACCGGCCGTACCGGCACGTCACGCGGCGCGGCTGCGCGCGCCGCTCGACGATTCCGCACACGGCGCGTTGCGGCTCGCGCTGCAGGCGTTGCGGGCGGCTGAAGCGGGGTGAGTGGTTTGAGGGGGCCGGGCGCGGTGCGAGGGCTGAGCTGGCCGGGTAGAACAGGTCGGGCAAGTTGAGCGGATAACGCGGACCGAGCGAACTGAGCGGACTGAACAGAGACCGAGCAAGCTGGCCAGTCCAAACCAGCAACGCGCCGAAGGCTGAACGGCTTGAACCCGCCACCTCGCCCCAGCCCCCGTTCCCCAACCGCCCGACGCCCCACCGGGCACGACGTTAAAATGGCGGTTCCGCAGCATCCTGCGCGCCATTTCCCCGTTCCCATGTACAAAGTCATCGCCACCGATCTCGACGGCACCCTGCTGAACAGCGACCACCAGCTCGATCCGTACACGATCGAGACCGTCCGCCGGCTCGACCGCGACGGCCTGCAGTTCGTGATCGCCACGGGGCGCCACTACGCGGACGTCGCCGGCATCCGCGACGTGCTCGGCATCCGGCCGTACCTGATCACGTCGAACGGTGCGCGCGTGCATGCGCCGGACGATACGGCGATCCATGCGCAGGACATCGATCCCGCGATCGTCCGCGGCCTCGTGCAGCCGGGCGTGACCGGCGCGCACGGGCGCGTGATCGTCAATCTGTTCACCGACCGAGGCTGGCTGATCGACCGCGAAGCGCCGCACCTGCTCGAATTCCACCAGGATTCGGGTTTCCGGTACGACGTGATCGACATGGCCGCGCACGACGGCGCGGACATCGCGAAGGTGCTGTACATCGGCGAGCCGGCCGATCTGGCGGTGGTCGCCGAGCAAATGCGCGCGCAGTTCGGCGATGCGCTGTACGTCACGTACTCGCTGCCCGACTGCCTCGAAGTGATGACCGCGAACGTGTCGAAGGGCCGCGCGCTGCGCGCGGTGCTCGCGCGGCTCGGCGTCGATGCCGGCCACTGCATCGCGTTCGGCGACAACATGAACGACATCGACCTGCTCGAAACGGCCGGTCACGCGTTCATGATGAACAACGCGAATCCCGACTTGGTCGCGCAGCTGCCGCACATCCCGCGGATCGGCAACAACTTCGACGCGGGCGTCGCCCGCCACCTGCGCACGCTGTTCTCGCTCCAGGACACCCTCGACGGCGTCGTCGCTTCCTGAGCGCAAATGAAAAACGGGCGCCAGCGGCGCCCGTTCAAATTACCTGCCTCGATGTTGTTCGACAGCGTGAGGCTCGCTGTTCTGCTCGCGTAACCCCGTAGTGTTTTATTCGCTTGTGCGAGCGGATGCGGGCAGCAGGCCGACGGCGTCGTCGCGCCCCGCGACCAGCGGATAGATGATCCCGGCGATGGCCGCACCGATGATCGGCGCGATCCAGAACAGCCACAGCTGGCCGATCGCCTCGCCGCCCACGAACAGCGCGGGGCCGGTCGAGCGGGCCGGGTTCACCGACGTGTTGGTGACCGGGATCGAGATCAGGTGGATCAACGTCAGGCACAGGCCGATCGCGATCGGCGCGAAGCCGGCCGGCGCGCGCTTGTCGGTGGCGCCGAGAATCACGAACAGGAAGAAGCCCGTCATCACGACTTCGCAGATGAACGCCGCGCCGAGCGAGTAGTGGCCGGGCGAACGCTCGCCGAAGCCGTTCGTCGCAAAGCCGCCGCCGACGAGGTCGAAGCCCGGCTTGCCGGTCGCGATCAGGTACAGCACGAATGCACCGAGCGTCGCGCCGACCACCTGCGCGACGATGTACGGCGCGAGATCGCGCGCCGGGAAGCGGCCGGCGACCGTCAGGCCGACACTCACGGCCGGATTCAAATGGCAACCCGAAATATGGCCGATCGCGAATGCCATCGTCAGCACGGTCAGGCCGAATGCAAGTGCGACGCCGGCAAAGCCGATGCCGAGGCCCGGAAAGGCGGCGGCCAGCACGGCGCTTCCGCACCCGCCGAGCACCAGCCAGAACGTGCCGAATGCCTCTGCAGCCAGGCGCTGAGAAAGATTCATGTAGGGATCTCGTTCAAGTGGGTTGAAGACAAACGGCCGGGCGGATGATTTATTCCGCCGTCCGGAATTGGTCTGGATTATAGGAAATGAATCGGGTACAAGAGGGTCAACGATTGTTAAATTTGAATGCTGGCGAATGGCCTTTATTAGAATAAGTCCGCATTCTCCATATAGCCGAATCGGTTAAAGATGGCAGCATTAATTTTGAAGAGCAGGGCGGCAGTGCGGACGACGTAACCGGTGTTGGTGTTCCGGCCGGACTCGCCGGAGCCGCATCATGGAAAAAGGGAGTCGAAAAATGTCTCAATACGCGAAACTCAAGGCGCAGATCGCCGATCTGCAGGCTCAGGCGGATGACGTGCGCCGTCAGGAAGTGGAGACGGTGATCGCCGAAGTCCAGCGAATGATTGCCGAATATGGCCTCACGGCCCAGGATCTGGGCTTCGTGGAGCGCGCGCGGCGCGGCCGTCCACCGAAAAAGGCGCCGCTGCCGCCGAAGTACCGCGATCCGAAGTCGGGTGCAACCTGGAGCGGCCGCGGCAAGCCGCCGAATTGGATCGTCGGGAAAAACCGCGATCGTTTCCTGATCGAATGACCGCGCAAAAAGAAAGAGCCGCATCGACGATGCGGCTCTTGGGGTTTTCCGCGCCGATTTCGACGCGAATTTTACGGAATATTTCCTGACGAATTTCGCGGCCGTCAGGCGCCCGCGACCTGGCGCAAGGTCGGCCGTTTTGCCGCCGTGCAAAGCGATTCGTAGGTTTCGACGTAACGTCGCGCCATCGCTTTCGAGCTGAAACGCGTATCGAAGCGCGCGCGAATCGCGTCGCGCGACAGGCTGTCGATCCGGTGCAGCGCCCCGACGGCGCCCTGCACGTCCTCGACGATGAAGCCTGTCACGCCGTCCTCGATCACTTCCGGCACCGAGCCGCGGTTGAACGCGACGACCGGCGTGCCGCAGGCCATCGCCTCGATCATCACCAGGCCGAACGGCTCCGGCCAGTCGATCGGGAACAGCAGCGCCTTCGCGCCGGACAGGAACGCCGGCTTCTGCGCCTCGTTGATCTCGCCGATGAATTCGACATGCGCTTCGCCGAGCAGCGGCTCGATCACTTCCTTGAAGTAGTCGGCGTCGGCCTTGTCGACCTTCGCGGCGATCTTCAGCGGCAGCCCGCTTTTCGCGGCGATCCGGATTGCGGTGTCGACCCGCTTTTCGGGACAGATCCGGCCGAGGAACGCGAGGTATTCGGGCTTCACGTCCGGTTGCGGCGCAAGCAGCGTGTCGGGCAGCCCGTGATACACGGTGCCGGCCCAAGCGGCCTGCGGCAGCGGCTTGCGCTGCGAGTTCGAGATCGAGACGACCGGCGAATTCGGGAACGCGTCGAACACCGGCTGCAGCTCCGGCAGGTCGAGGCGGCCGTGCAGCGTCGTCACGTAAGGCGTGTCGAGGCGCGACATCAGCGAGAACGGCAGGTAGTCGAGGTGAAAGTGCAGCACGTCGAATTCGTGCGCGACACGGGCGACCTGCTCGATCAGGCGCATATGGGGCGCCATCGAATCGCGGATCGACGGGTCGAGCCGCAGGGCGCGCGGCCATGCCGCCTCGAGACGCGCCGACGTGACGGAGTCGCCGCTGGCGAACAGCGTCACATCGTGGCCGAGCTCGACGAGCGCCTCGGTGAGGTAGGACACGACACGCTCGGTGCCGCCGTAGAGTTTCGGCGGGACAGCTTCGTAAAGGGGCGCGATCTGGGCAATACGCATTGGCGTTCTCCGGTGTCGACCGGCGTGGGCGCTCGAGTGCGCATGCCGGTCCGATACAAGGTTGCGGAACTCGCCGACGCACGCTTTGGGCGGTACGTGGCCGGCTCCGGGGCGCGGTGCGCCGGACGCCGGGCGGCAAGCTGCGGGGCGGGACGGTGCGCCTCACGCCGCCGCCCATTTGAGTCCATTATCGATATCGGCTTGAGGGGGTTCGAGTGTTTTTTCAAACACTTAAGGCTTGTTACACCGTGAAATACGAGAAAACCCCGATAAAAAGGGTCCGGAAACATGATGCGAGACAGACGCAACTATTGTTGCGCTATCGTGAAAAACCACTATAATTTTTACCGATTCACACGCCGGCAGCCTTGCCGGACGGCCTCCAGCCGGATTCGTCCCATGCGGCCCCGTATCGCCGACGAATTCGCGCCCCGATTTGCCCCCCCTTTTGTCCCCTTTCAATTCGCCTTGTCAGAAAAATTCCTACACGGTTTACAGACAAATCCTGCGCGGCATACGCCACTTCGCTGATACCGACATAAATGGCGTTTGGCCAAAATTCGCCCTGTAAGACTGATAAACGTGCCGGCGGAGGCCAATAGGGCCCGACCGAGCAAACGTTTTCATAACACGAAGGCCAACAGCAAAGCTCTTAACGGGGGAATCATGAGCGCCACCAGTGAAATGCTCAGTGAGATCAAAGAGGTCAACCTGTCGTACCTCCTCCTCGCGCAACGCCTGCTGCGGGAAGACAAAGCGATGGGCATGTTCCGCATGGGCGTTTCCCAGGAACTGGCCGACGTACTCGCGAACCTCACGCTCGCCCAGACCGTGAAGCTCGCCGCGTCGAACCAGATCCTGTGCCGTTTCCGCTTCGACGATCACGCGTTGCTGTCGTCGCTCGCCGACAAGGGTCGCAGCGACGTCGTCACGCACGCGCACTCGGCCATCCTGATGGCCGGCCAGCCGGTCGAAAGCGTCCGCTGATCCTTTTTTCGCCTGCGTTCGTCCTGGCGCGCCGCGCCGGCGGGCGGCGTATTGGCCCCTCATCCGAACAACGTCACGCGGACAGTTATTCACCATGGCAAGCAAAAGCGTCGTGATCGAGGTGAAGGAAATCACCCTCGCCATCGAACTGATCGAACTGGGCGCCCGCCTGCAGCTGCTGGAGGCGGAGACGAGCCTGTCGCGCGATCGCCTGATCAAGCTGTACAAGGAGCTGAAGGGCGTGTCGCCGCCGAAGGGGATGCTGCCGTTCTCGACCGACTGGTTCATGACGTGGCAGCCGAACATCCACTCGTCGCTGTTCTACAACATCTACCGGTTCATGCAGGACCACGGCCGCTGCGATCCGATCCAGTCGATCGTGAAGGCGTACCGGCTCTACCTGGAACACGTGAACCTGTCAGGCGACGAAGCCGCGCTGAGTCTCACGCGCGCGTGGACGCTCGTGCGCTTCTTCGACTCGGGGATGCTGCAGATGACCCCGTGCTCGCGCTGCGGCGGCCACTTCGTCGCGCATGCGCATGATCCGCATCAAGGTTTCGTGTGCGGCCTGTGCCAGCCGCCGTCGCGCGCCGGCAAGACCCGCAAGGCCGCCGCCGCGCGCGCCGAACTGGCTGCCGCCGCGGCCTGAACGGCGCCGGGCGGGGCCGAACGGGAGCCGGACGGCTGCCGCGCGCCGCGCGAACCGGCCGGGGCTTGCTGGTAAACACCGCCGCGCCGCCGCGGCGCTGCCGCGAAAGTTTTCCTGCCGACTGCCGTAAACCTGATTAACGGCGGTCTCCCCGCCGGTTCTTTCGTGAGGGACAGGCAGTGCTGATTATCGTGGGAACACTCGTGACGCTGTTGTCCGTCTTCGGCGGTTATGCGCTGGCAGGCGGGCATCTGGGCGCATTGGTCCAGCCGCTCGAGATCCTGATGATCACCGGCGCGGGCGTCGGCGCGTTCATCCTCGGCAACGGCATGAAGACCATCAAGGCGACGCTGCGCGTGCTGCCGACGCTCTTCAAGGGCTCGAAGTACACGAAGGATGTCTATATGGAGCTGATGGCGCTCCTCTACGTGCTGCTCGCGAAGGCGCGCAAGGAAGGCACGCTGACGCTCGAAGCCGACATCGACGATCCGGACAAGAGCCCGATCTTCACGCAATACCCGAAGATCCTCGCCGATCGCCACATCGTCGAATTCCTGACCGACTACCTGCGCCTGATGGTGGGCGGCAACATGAACGCGTTCGAGATCGAGAGCCTGATGGACGAGGAGATCGAGACGCACCACACGGAAGGCGAAGGCCCCGCGCACGCGCTGATGCGCGTCGGCGACGCGATGCCGGCATTCGGGATCGTCGCGGCCGTGATGGGCGTCGTGCACACGATGGCGTCGGCCGACAAGCCGCCCGCGGTGCTCGGCGCGATGATCGCGCAGGCGCTGGTCGGCACGTTCCTCGGGATTCTGCTGTCGTACGGGCTGATCGGGCCGCTCGCGAGCCTCGCGGAGCAGCGCGTCGCCGAGTCCACCAAGATGTTCCAGTGCATCAAGGTGACGATCCTCGCGAGCCTGAACGGCTATGCGCCGGCGATTGCGGTGGAGTTTGGCCGCAAGGTGCTGTTCTCGACCGAGCGTCCGTCGTTCACGGAGCTCGAAGAGCACGTGCGCCGCGTGAAGGCAAAGTGACGCGGAGCGTTCGATGAGCAATGGCAAGGATCGCGCGATCGTCGTGAAACGGGTGGCCCCGCAGAAGAAGGGCCATCACGGCGGCGCATGGAAACTCGCGTATGCGGACTTCATGACCGCGATGATGGCGTTCTTCCTGCTGATGTGGCTGCTGAGTTCGGTCACGCCGGTGCAGCTGAAGGGGATCGCCGAGTACTTCAACACGCCGCTGAAGGCCGCGCTGTTCGGCAGCGGCGATCGCAGCTCGCAGGACTCCAGCATCATCAACGGCGGCGGCCGCGACCTGTCGAGCGCCGACGCCGGCACGCTGCGCCGCACCGACGGCACGACGTCGCTGGCCGACCGTGTCGCGAAAGCGGGCGACCAGAATTCGCGCTCGCAGGCGCAAGGCGCGCAGGACCGGCTCGAACAAACACGCCTGCACGACCTGCAGATCAAGCTGATGGCGGCGATCGAGGCGAACCCGACGCTGCGCCAGTTCAAGCAGCAGATCCGCATCGATTCGACGCTGATGGGGCTGCGCATCGAGATCGTCGATTCGCAGAAGCGGCCGATGTTCGCGATGTCGAGCGACCACGTCGAGCCGTACATGCGCGACATCCTGCGCGAGATCGGCAAGACGCTGAACGACGTGCCGAACCGGATCATCGTCCAGGGCCACACCGACGCGGTGCCGTACGCGGGCGGGGAAGGCGGCTACAGCAACTGGGAGCTGTCGGCCGACCGCGCGAACGCGTCGCGCCGCGAGCTGATCTCGGGCGGCATGGACGAGGCGAAGGTGCTGCGCGTGCTCGGCCTCGCATCGACGCAGAACCTGAACAAGGCCGATCCGCTCGATCCGGAAAACCGCCGGATCAGCGTGATCGTGCTGAATCGCAAATCCGAAGACGCGCTGATGCGCGACGACGCGACGACCACGACGCTGTCGGCCGACGCGGCGGGCTCGAAGCTGCTGGCCCAGCAGCTCGGCGGCCCGACGCCGGCGGCGCGACCGGCGCTCGCGAGCGCCGTCGCCGTGGCGCCGAAACCCTGACGTTTCCCCGATTCTGAGACACGCATGAAACGATCGACACGCTCACTTTGTTCGCTGCCCCCCGAGGGGGCGCTCAGCCGCCCACGGCCGGCTCTGCAAAGCCGGCCGGCCGCGCAGGCGCGAAGCGATGCTTCGCGCATTCCCTGCTGCGCCGTCGGGGCGGCTCCGCGGAGGCTGACATGATCCGGACCATTCTCGCGATCGACGACTCCGCGACCATGCGTGCGCTGCTGCAGGCGACGCTCGCGCAGGCCGGCTACGACGTGACGGTGGCGCCGGACGGCGAAGCCGGCTTCGACCTGGCGGCCACCGTGCCGTACGACCTGGTGCTGACCGACCAGAACATGCCGCGCAGGAGCGGGCTCGAGGTGATCGCCGCGCTGCGCAAGCTGAGCGCGTACGCGGACACGCCGATCCTCGTGCTGACGACCGAAGGCAGCGATGCATTCAAGGGCGCCGCGCGCGAAGCGGGCGCGACCGGCTGGATCGAAAAGCCGATCGACCCGGCCGTGCTGGTCGAGCTGGTCGCGACGCTGTCCGAGCAGACCGCCTCCTGACATGAACGCGACGAATACAACCGGTGACCGGGCATGACTCTCGACATCACGCAGTTCTACCAGACCTTTTTCGACGAAGCCGACGAGCTGCTCGCGCAGATGGAGCAGCTGCTGCTGAACCTCGACGTCGGCTCGCCCGACCCCGAGGACCTGGCCGCGATCTTCCGCGCCGCGCACTCCATCAAGGGCGGCGCGGCGACGTTCGGCTTTTCCGCGCTGACCGAGACGACCCACATCCTCGAGTCGCTGCTCGACCGCGCACGCAACCATGAGTTGACGCTGACCAAGGAAATGGTCGACGCGTTCCTCGAGACCAAGGACGTGCTGTCCGACCAGCTGGTCGACTATCGCGCGAGCGCGGAACCGGACGCGGCGGCCGCCGCGACGATCTGCGCGAAGCTCGAACGCCTGAAGGCCGAGAGCGGCGCGGATGCGCCCGCGGCCGCCGACGTTGCGCCGGCCGCGCCTGCCGTGGCGGCTGCACCGTCGCCGGCACCGGCCGCCGGCAGCAACGGCGCGCCCGATCACGTGGTCGAACAGGCCGTCGCCGCCGCCCATCCGGCGGCCGACGTCGGCGCGGACGGCCCGCACCTGAAGATCACGCTGGTCGGTGTCGACCCGAAGGACCAGGCGCTGCTCACCGAGGAACTCGGCAATCTCGGCCGGATCGTCGGCCGCGAGGAAGCGGGCGCCGACCTCACGCTGTGGCTCGAATCGGACGTGACGTCCGACGACATCGTCGCCGTGTGCTGCTTCGTGATCGACGACAGCCAGATCCGCATCGCGCGCGGCACCGCGCCGGCAGCCGCGGCGGCGCCTGCCGCCACGCCGGCCGCCGAACCGGTAGCCGAACCGGCCGCCGCGCCGGAGCCGGCCGCGCGGGTCGAGGTATTCGCGCAAGCCGCCGGTGCACCGGCCGCCGCGGCGCCGCAGGCCCAGCCGAGCGCCGCCGCGCAACCGGCGCCGCAACCGGCACAGCAGCCGCACGCCGAACCTGCGGCGCCGGCCGCCGCGCACCACGACGACAAGCGTCCGCGCCCGGCTGCCGCCGCATCGGGCGCCGAAGGCAGCTCGATCCGGGTCGGCGTCGAGAAGGTCGACCAGCTGATCAACCTGGTCGGCGAGCTCGTGATCACGCAGGCGATGCTCGCGGAAACCGCGAGCGCGTTCGATCCGGCGCTGCACGACCGCCTGTTCAACGGGATGGCGCAGCTCGAGCGCAACGCGCGCGACCTGCAGGAAGCGGTGATGTCGATCCGCATGATGCCGATGGACTACGTGTTCAGCCGCTTCCCGCGGCTCGTGCGCGACCTCGCCGGCAAGCTCGGCAAGCAGGTCGAGCTCGTCACGTTCGGCCAGGCGACCGAGCTCGACAAGAGCCTGATCGAGCGGATCATCGACCCGCTCACGCACCTCGTGCGCAACAGCCTCGATCACGGGATCGAAACCGTCGACAAGCGCGTCGCCGCCGGCAAGGACGCGGTCGGCCAGCTCGTGCTGTCGGCCGCGCATCACGGCGGCAACATCGTGATCGAGGTCAGCGACGACGGCGGGGGCCTGAACCGCGAGCGGATCCTCGCGAAGGCGGCGAAGCAGGGCATGCAGGTGTCCGACAACATCAGCGACGACGAAGTCTGGCAGCTGATCTTCGCGCCGGGCTTCTCGACCGCCGAGACCGTGACCGACGTGTCGGGCCGCGGCGTCGGGATGGACGTCGTGAAGCGCAACATCCAGTCGATGGGCGGCCATGTCGAGATCTCGTCGCAGGCCGGCCGCGGCACGACCACGCGGATCGTGCTGCCGCTCACGCTCGCGATCCTCGACGGAATGTCGGTGAAGGTCGGCAGCGAGATCTTCATCCTGCCGCTGAACTTCGTGATGGAGTCGCTGCAGCCGTCGAACGACGATATCTACACGGTCGGCAACGGCGAGCGCGTGGTGCGCGTGCGCGGCGAATACCTGCCGCTCGTCGCGCTGCACGAGGTGTTCTCGGTCGAGGACGCGCGCACCGATCCGACCCAGGGCATCGTCACGATCATGGAAACCGAGGGGCGCCGCTTCGCGATGCTGATCGACGAGCTGGTCGGCCAGCAGCAGGTGGTCGTGAAGAACCTCGAAACCAACTACCGCAAGGTGCACGGCATCTCGGCGGCGACCATCCTCGGCGACGGCAGTGTCGCGCTGATCGTCGACGTCGCGGCGCTGAACCGCGAAACCCGTGCGATGCACGGCGCCCGAGTCGGCGCCGAGCTCGCGATCTTCTGACTCTCGCCATTCAACCGATTGGGGGCACACGTGTCTGCTGAAGTCCAAATGATCAATCCGGCCGCGGCGAACGCGGCTACCAGCCGCCGCGCCGCCGAGCATGGCGATGCGACGGGGCAGGAATTCCTCGTCTTCACGCTCGGCGACGAGGAATACGGGATCGACATCCTGAAGGTGCAGGAAATCCGCGGCTACGACAGCGTCACGCGCATCGCGAACGCCCCGGACTTCATCAAGGGCGTGATCAACCTGCGCGGCATCATCGTGCCGATCGTCGACATGCGGATCAAGTTCCATCTTGGCCGCGTCGAGTACGACCACCAGACCGTCGTGATCATCCTGAACGTGTCGAACCGCGTGGTCGGGATGGTGGTCGACGGCGTGTCGGACGTGCTGACGCTGCAGACGGACCAGATCATGCCGGCGCCGGAGTTCGGCGCGACGCTGACGACCGAGTACCTGACGGGCCTCGGCACCGTCGACGGCCGCATGCTGATCCTGATGGACATCGAGAAGCTGATGTCGAGCCGGGAAATGGCGCTGATCGAGACGCTCGGCGGATAAGTGCGCCGCGCACGCAGCAATTTCGGGAGAATCTGCAATGTTGCATAACTGGTCGATCCGCACGACGCTCACGGCGGTCGGACTCATCCTCGTGGGCCTGGCCGCCGCGGTCGGCGGCCTCGGCCTTTACGCGCTCGATCACGCGAGCCGTTCGCTCGACGAGATCGCGCACGTCGATCTGCCGGCGATCCACACGCTCGACGACACGTCGTCGTACCTGCTGCGCTCACGCGTGTCGCTCGATCGCTTCCGCTCGCTGACCGAGGCCGGCAACACGGCCGACGCGAGCAAGGTGCTCGAGCGCGCGCAGGAGCTGTATACGAAGTCGAGCCAGAACTGGCAGGCGTTCCAGTCGACGCCGAAGCTCGGCATCGAGCAGGCGCTCGTCGACGATCTCGCCGCGCGCTACGCGACGATCGTGAAGGAAGGCGTCGAGCCGGAATTCGCGGCCGCGCGCGCGGGCGACATGGCGGCCTATCACGCGGTCGCCGACACCAAGATCAGCCCGATGTTCGTCGCCTACGACCAGGCGGCGGCGGCCGTGATCGCGTCGCTGCAGAAGCGCGCGGAAGACCGCCAGGCCGCGACGCAGTCGCGGATCTCGATGATGATCGGCCTGATCGCGGCCGGCGTCGCGATCGCATTCGTCGTCGTGATCGCGATCCGCTTCGCGCTGCGCGGGCTGATCATCAATCCGCTCGAGGACGCGATCGCGCACTTCGAGCGCATCGCCGGCGGCGACCTCACGCAGCCGGTGAACGTGTCCAGCACCAATGAGATCGGCCGCCTGTTCGGCGGCATCAAGCGGATGCAGGACGCCGTGACGACGATGGTGCAGGCCGTGCATCGCGGCACCGAGTCGATCGACGTCGGCGCGCGCGAGATCTCGACCGGCAACACCGACCTGTCGCAGCGCACCGAGGAGCAGGCCGCGTCGCTGCAGGAAACCGCATCGAGCATGGAGCAGCTGACGGGCACCGTGCGCCAGAACGCGGAGAACGCGCGCCAGGCGAGCCAGCTCGCGGTGAACGCGTCCGACATCGCGACGCAGGGCGGCGACGTCGTCGGCCAGGTCGTGTCGACGATGCAGGACATCGCGGCGAGCTCGGGCAAGGTCGTCGACATCATCGGCACGATCGAAGGCATCGCGTTCCAGACCAACATCCTCGCGCTGAACGCGGCGGTCGAGGCCGCGCGCGCGGGCGAGCAGGGCCGCGGCTTCGCGGTGGTCGCGGGTGAAGTGCGCTCGCTGGCCCAGCGCAGCGCGAGCGCCGCGAAGGAAATCAAGCAGCTGATCGGCGATTCGGCCGGGAAGGTCGAAAGCGGGTCGGCGCTCGTCGCGCGGGCCGGTTCGACGATGGACGAGATCGTGCAGGCCGTGCGTCGCGTGACCGACATCATGGGCGAGATCAGCGCCGCGTCGGACGAGCAGTCGACCGGCATCGAGCAGGTCAATCGCGCGGTCGGCCAGATGGACTCGGTCACGCAGCAGAACGCGGCGCTTGTCGAGCAGGCCGCGGCGGCGGCCGCGTCGCTCGAGGAGCAGACGCGCCAGATGAAGGCGATCGTGTCGGGCTGGCGCGTCGCGGGCGGCATCGCGATCGCGCCGGTGCGCGGCGCCGCGCGCCCGGCCGCCCATGCCCCGGCCCCGGCGTCGTCGGAGAGCCGTCACGAAGCCGCGCCGGCCGCGCACGCATCGCATGCACCGCAGGCCGCCGCCCAGCCGGCCCGCCGCGCGGCGCCCGCGCCGCATGCCGCGGCGCCGGCGACGCGCCACGCGGCGAAGCCCACGTCGGATTCCGCCGCGCGCGCATCGAAGGAAGCGCCGGCCGCTGGCGGCTACGGCCCGCGTCTCGCGAAGGCGGCCGCGGCAGCCCCGAAGCCGGCGGACAAGCCCGCACTGGTGCGCCCGGCGCTGAACGGCGAGAAGCCGGCGCTGGCCGCGGCCGGCGCCTCCGACGACGATTGGGAGACCTTCTAAGCCATGCCGTCCGCGCGCGCACCGTTTCGACCCGATGCACCGGATACCTCGCCCCGCGCGGGCGAGCCGGGGCGCGACTTCGCGTTTACCGGCGCGGATTTCGCACGCATCCGCGCGCTGATCCATCAACGCGCAGGCATCTCGCTGTCCGAGCACAAGCGCGACATGGCGTACAGCCGGCTGGCACGCCGGCTGCGCGCACGCGGCCTCGACACGTTCCGCGACTACCTCGACCTGCTCGAGCGGGAGGACGATCCGCTCGAGTGGGAGGCGTTCACCAACGCGCTGACGACGAACCTGACCGCGTTCTTCCGCGAGTCGCACCATTTCCCGATCCTGGCCGACTTCGTGAAGGGGCGTGCGGCGCCCGTGTCGGTGTGGTGTTCGGCGGCATCGACCGGCGAGGAACCTTATTCGATCGCGATCACGCTCATCGAGGCGCTCGGCGAATCGGCCGCGCGCGGCGCGTCGATCCTCGCGACCGACCTCGACACGCAGGTGCTCGCGAAGGCCGAGGCCGGCATCTATACGTACGACCAGGTGAAGCACCTGAGCCCGGAGCGGCTCAAGCGCTTCTTCCTGAAGGGCACCGGCGCGCAGGCCGGCCGCGTGAAGGTGCGCCCGGAACTGCGCGCGATGATCCGCTTCGAGCAGCTGAACCTGACCGATGCCGACTACGGGATCGCGAAGCCGTTCGACGCGATCTTCTGCCGCAACGTGATGATCTATTTCGACAAGCCGACGCAAGGGCAGGTGCTGTCGCGCTTCGAGCCGCTCGTGAAGCCGGGCGGGCTGCTGTTCGCCGGGCATTCGGAGAATTTCACGTACGTCTCGCAGGCGTTCCGGCTGCGCGGGCAGACGGTGTACGAACTGACGCGCGATACCGCGCAAGGCTCGCGCCCGCGCGGCGCGGCGCCGGCCGCGGCAGCGCCGCCGCATGCCGCGCTCGCTTACGGAGAACGCGGATGAGCGGCCTGCCGATCGCGACCAATCGCTACTTCGACAACCACTTCGAACGCCCGGGCGTGAAGCTGCTGCCGAACGAGTTCTACACGACGTCCGAGGACATGGTGCTGATGACCGTGCTCGGCTCGTGCGTCGCCGCGTGCCTGCACGACCCGCTCGCGGGCATCGGCGGGATGAATCACTTCATGCTGCCCGACGACGGCGCCGATGCCGGCGCGGCCGCGTCGGATTCGATGCGTTACGGCGCGTACGCGATGGAAGTGCTGATCAACGAACTGATCAAGGCCGGCGGGCGCCGCGAGCGCTTCGAGGCGAAGGTGTTCGGCGGCGCGGCCGTGCTGGCCGGGATGACGACGATCAACATCGGCGATCGCAACGCGGATTTCGTGCGCCGCTATCTCGCGCTCGAACGCATCCGCATCACCGCGGAGGATCTGCAGGGCGTGCACCCGCGCAAGGTCGCGTTCATGCCGCGCACCGGGCGCGCGATGGTGAAGAAGCTGCGGCTGCAGGTGCCTGGCGTGACCGAGCGCGAAGCCGCGCTGGCGCGCGAGGCCGACCGCGTGCGGGCCGGCCGGCAGCGCGCGCACGTCGAGCTGTTCGCGGCGAAGCGGCCGGCCGCGCCGCCGCCGGCGCGCCCGCGCATCGAGCTGTTCGGCGCACAGACGACTAACACGAAGGCCGCCAGCCCATACGCCGGTAGCCCGAGCGCCGGCAGCCCGTATGCGGCCAACCTTTCGAGAAAGCAGGAGGCATGACCGCAGTGCAGAAGATCAAAGTGTTGTGCGTCGACGATTCGGCGCTGATCCGCAGCCTGATGACGGAGATCATCAACAGCCAGCCCGACATGACGGTGTGCGCGACCGCGCCCGATCCGCTCGTCGCGCGCGATCTCATCAAGCAGCACAACCCGGACGTCCTGACGCTGGACGTCGAAATGCCGCGCATGGACGGGCTCGACTTCCTCGAGAAGCTGATGCGCCTGCGGCCGATGCCGGTCGTGATGGTGTCGTCGCTGACCGAGCGCGGCTCCGAGATCACGCTGCGCGCGCTCGAACTCGGCGCGGTGGATTTCGTCACGAAGCCGCGCGTCGGGATTCGCGACGGCATGCTCGACTACGCGGAAAAGCTCGCGGACAAGATCCGCGCGGCATCGCGCGCCCGCGTGCGACAGACGCCGCAGCCGCAGGCCGCCGCGGCCACGGCGAGCGGCCAGGCGGCCGCGCCGATGCTCAACAACCCGCTCGTCAGTACCGAGAAGCTGATCATCATCGGTGCGTCGACGGGCGGCACCGAGGCGATCCGCGAGGTGCTGACGCCGCTGCCGCCGGATGCGCCGGCGGTGCTGATCGCGCAGCACATGCCGCCCGGCTTCACCAAGTCGTTCGCGCAGCGGCTGAACGGCCTGTGCCGGATCGCGGTGAAGGAAGCCGAGCACGGCGAACGCGTGCTGCCGGGCCATGCGTACATCGCGCCGGGCCATGCGCACCTGCTGCTCGCGCGCAGCGGCGCGAACTACATCGCGCAGTTGTCGGACGAGCCGCCGGTGAACCGTCACCGGCCGTCGGTCGACGTGCTGTTCCGCTCCGCGGCGCAGCACGCGGGCAAGAACGCGATCGGCGTGATCCTCACGGGGATGGGCCGCGACGGCGCGGCCGGCCTGCTGGACATGAAGCGCGCGGGCGCGCACACGTTCGCGCAGGACGAGGCGAGCTGCATCGTGTTCGGGATGCCGCGCGAGGCGATCGCGCTCGGCGGTGCGGACGAGGTCGTCTCGCTTGCCGAGATGAGCCGGCGTGTAATGGCGCGCCTGGCGACGATGGGCGATCGCGTGCAGCGCGTCTGAATCAAATGTCACGGGGCACGTGCGTTGCCGCGGGCCCTGACGGTAACGAATCTGCAAAGGAACGACGATGGACAAGAGCATGAAAATCCTGGTGGTGGACGATTTCCCGACGATGCGCCGGATCGTCCGCAACCTGCTCAAGGAACTGGGCTATACGAACGTCGACGAAGCCGAGGACGGCGCGGCCGGCCTCGCGCGGCTGCGCGGCGGCGGCTTCGACTTCGTGATCTCCGACTGGAACATGCCGAACCTCGACGGCCTCGCGATGCTGAAGGAGATCCGCGCGGACGCGACGCTCACGCACCTGCCGGTGCTGATGGTCACGGCCGAGTCGAAGAAGGAGAACATCATCGCGGCCGCGCAGGCGGGCGCGAGCGGCTATGTCGTGAAGCCGTTCACGGCCGCGACGCTCGACGAGAAGCTGAACAAGATCATCGACAAGATGGCGAAGGCCGGGAGCTGACGTGAACGAGCCGATCCATGCGGCGCTCGCCGGCACGGGGTTCAGTGCCGACAGCCACGCCGAAGGCGCCGATTTCGCGAGTGACCGGATCCTCGCGCGCATCGGCCAGGTCACGCGCGCGCTGCGCGACTCGATGCGCGAACTGGGGCTCGACAAGCATGTCGAGCGCGCGGCGGAAGCCGTGCCCGATGCGCGCGACCGGCTGCGCTACGTCGCGACGATGACCGAGCAGGCGGCCGAGCGCGTGCTGAACGCGATCGAGATCGCGAAGCCGGTGCAGGAGCGCATCCAGAACGAGGCCGAGGCGCTCGACGCGCGCTGGACGCAGTGGTACGCGGCGCCGATCGAGCACGCGGAAGTGCGCGAGCTGATGGACGACACGCGCACCTTCCTGCACGCGCTGCCCGACGCGACGTCGGCGACCAGCGCGCAGCTGCTGGAGATCATGCTCGCGCAGGATTTCCAGGACCTGACCGGGCAGGTGATCAAGAAGATCATGGAGATGGTCTACCTGATCGAGCAGCAACTGCTCACCGTGCTCGTCGAGAACATCGCGCCCGAGCGGCGCGAGCAGTTCGCGGCGACCGCCGCCGCGCTCGCGGCCGAGCAGATCAGCGCGACCGGCAGCCCCGAGTCGCTGCTGAACGGGCCGCAGATCGCGCCGGAAGGCAAGTCCGACGTCGTTCAGGACCAGGGGCAGGTCGACGACCTGCTCGCCAGCCTCGGCTTCTGACGCTGCCCCGCTGCTTCGCATCGCATCGGCGCCGCTCCCGTCTCGCGGAGTGGCCCGACGCGCCTGGCTTTCGCCGGTTTCCCCTCCACCGGGCGGGAGCGGGCCGGTGCGCACGTTGCGCCCGTCGTGCCCTTCGTGCCGCGACGATTTGACACTCCGGCACGCTCCGCAGGCATACTACGCGTCAGCAGTAACGACGCGTCATTCTTACGACTTTCATATGTTGGCCGGTGGCGCCGAGCCTGATGGGGGCCCGCCGGCAACGAAGCCAGTCCCTTTGGGGGGGAACGTGAAGCTGAAACGCTTGGGCTGGGCCGCCGCGCATGCGGCGGCTGCAATGGGTGTGCTGTGGAGCGTCCACGCACACGCCGAACTGGGCGGCGCGCCGATGTCGCCGCCGGCGGACGATCACGCCGCCACCGTGCGCGCGATGCAGCGCGCGATGCGCTCGGCCGACGGCGCGCAGGCGAGCACGGCCGCCTACACCGTCCGCGAGATCACGCTCGGATCGGGCACCGTCATCCACGAATACACGAGCGCCGCGGGCACCGTGTTCGGCCTTGCCTGGCGCGGTCCGAGCATGCCGGACCTCGCGTCGCTGCTCGGCAGCTATTTCCCGCAGTACACCGCCGGCGTCCAGGCCGCGCACGCGGCGCGCGGCTGGCGCGCGCCCGTGTCGGTCGATACGAGCGGGCTCGTGATCCGCACCGGCGGCCACATGGGCGCCTTCGCGGGCCAGGCGTGGCTGCCGGCCGCGCTGCCTGCCGGCCTGTCCGGCACCGACATCCAGTGACAGCGGGAGAGCGATCTTGAGAATTCCTCGTACCTTCAAGCGCTGGGTCGGCGTGCTGGGCCTGGCGGCTGCCACGGCCATGCTCGTGACCGCATGCGGCGGCGGCGACGACAACAACGGCGGTGGTGGCAATGGCGGTGGCAGCGTATCGGACGGCAACACCGCGAACACGGCCGTGATCACGGTCGGCACCGGCGTCGCGCGCGTGATCAACATCCCGACCGTCAACGTGAAGATCTGCGCGCCGGGCACGTCGAACTGCCAGGTGGTCAACAACGTGCTCGTCGACACCGCGTCGTACGGGCTGCGGCTGGTCAGCAGTGCGCTGTCGTCGGGCGTGTTGAGCAATCTGCCGCGGACGACGAGCGGCGGCGCGCCGGTCGTTGAATGCGGGAAGTTCGTGTCGAGCTACACGTGGGGCACGGTGCGTACCGTCGACCTGACGATCGGCTCCGAGCAGGCGGGTTCGCTGCCGGTGCAGATCATCGGCGACCTCGGCACGAGCAACGTGCCGAGCTCGTGCACGAACGGCGGGGCGTCGGCCAACACGGCGAGCGACCTCGGCGCGAACGGCATCCTCGGCATCGGGCCGGCGCCGGTCGATTGCGGCACCAACTGCGCGACGTCGACGTCGGCCACGTACAACAACTACTACGCGTGCCCGAACGGCAATTCGAGCTGCACGGTGGCGCTGGTGCCGGTCGCGCAGCAGGTGGCCAACCCGGTCCATCGCTTCGCGACCGACAACAACGGCGTGATCGTGCAGATGCCGACCATCTCGAACAGCGGGCAGGGCAGCGCGACGGGCCTGCTGGTGTTCGGGATCGGCACGCAGAGCAACAACGCGCTTGGCGCGTCGACGGTGTTGACGTCGTCGACGACGGGCGACGTGAGCGCGACGTTCCTCGGCAGCAGCGCGACCGCGTTCTTCGATACGGGCTCGAACGCGTACTTCTTCAACGATTCGTCGCAGACGAAGTGCTCGACCAATACGCAGTTCTACTGCCCGTCGTCGTCGACCACCTATACGGCGACGCTGACCGGCAGGAACGGTGCGTCGGGCGGCGTGTCGATGCCTGTCGTGAACGCGGATTCGCTGTTCGCGAACGCGTCGACGTTCGCGTTCAACGACATCGCCGGCCCGTTCGGCGCGGCCGGCTGGCTCGATCTCGGCATGCCGCACTTCTACGGCAAGACGATCTACTTCGGGATGGACAAGACGTCGACCGGTGGCGCGCAGCCTTACGTCGCGTTCTGAGCGCGCGCGAACGGCTGCAGCAAGAGGGGGGCGAGCGATCGCCCCCTTTTTTTATCCTGCCGGCGTCCCTTCCCCCCGGCCGTCACGGCCGACACTCGCCCCCGCGATCCAAACCCATATGTGCGCGTCGACGCACGCAGAAAACTAATAGTTCTGCTCGGTAAAGCTTATATTTGACTTATAATTGCATCCATGATGCGCGATCAACTGGACCCCGAAAGCCGCGAAGCAACTGCGCAAGCTCGACCGGCAGCACCAAGTCGCTATCCGCGACGGCGTTAGCACCTTGGCCTCGATGCCGGAATGCCAGAACGTTAAAGCGCTGACAAACCATGAGTACGGGTATCGCCTGAGAGTCGGCAACTACCGGGTTCTGTTCAACTGGGACGGCGTGATTCGAGTCGTCGAAATCGAAGAAGTGAGGAAACGCGATGAACGCACCTATTAACATTCAAGTCATCAATGGGCCGGACGGGACGCCGGCCTTTGTCGTAATCCCCTACGCTGATTACGTCGCCGAGCATCAAGGCGCGCACGGCACGATCCCGCATGCTGTCGTGAGCCGCACCGTCGACGGTGCAACACCTGCGCGCGCATGGCGCGAACACCTTGGCCTCACACAAGCCGAAGTCGCCGAACGCCTCGGCGTGTCTCAATCTGCGTACGCACAGCAAGAAGCGAGCGAACGCTTGCGCAAGTCGTCACGTGCGAAGATAGCGGCCGCGCTCGGTATCGCCGACGAACAGCTCGATTTCTGACGGGGAACGAAACTAAGATGAAAAAACTGGTATTTGCGGACCAACTACGCAGTATCGCCGCACTGTCTGTCGTGTTTGTGCATCTTTGCGGGGGGTATTGGGCATGGCGGGACGTGATCGCGGGCCGCATCATGGCCCCGCCTCTTGATGGCCCCGGCTCGATTCAAGAGGCCATTGTCGGCACCTTCAATTTCGGCCCGTTTGGCGTTTCGTTGTTCTTCCTGATAAGCGGCTTTGTCATCCCGTTCTCGCTCGACAAGATGCGCCCCGGCCGCTTCCTTCTGGCTCGCGCATGCAGGATCTATCCGACCTATATCGCGTGCCTCATGCTTGGCCTATTCGGCGCGTGGCTCTCGTCGCTGTACTGGCACCACCCCTTCACCGTAAAAGGCGAAGAATTCCTCTATAACGCGCTGCTGATCCAGAACATCAAGGGCACTACGAGTCTAGACCTCGTGAATTGGACACTCTCGATCGAGATCAAGTTTTACATCGTCATGGCGGCATTGGCCGCGGTCGGTGCGCATCGACACGTTCGCGCTTTTCTGGCTCTTTCTGGCGCAATCGTTATAGCGAACTACTTCGCGCCGCGCGGCTCGGCGGGCTTCGCACTCGTTCGCGATCTGGCGTTCATGCCTTACATGCTGATCGGCACGGTCATTAATCTGCACATGCGGGGCAACCTTACGGCACGTCAAGCGCTTGCGTCTATCGCGGGCCTCGCCGCGATGTTTCACTGCATCGCTTTTTTTGCGAACATCGCCGGCCGGCCAATGCCAATTTCTCTGGATATCTATCAGCTAAACATCGCCGCGTTCGCTCTGGCATACGTCGCGCGCGACAAGTTTCGACCGAATCGCATCGTCGACTTTCTGGCGAGCATCAGTTACCCACTCTATGCCGTGCATTCGATCGTCGGCTATGCGACGCTGCGCGCATCGATGTCGCTCGGCGTGCCCGAGCTGCCTGCCCTTTTCATCGCGGTCGCGCTCGTCGTCTCGCTGGCGTATGCCGTACATCGCTTGATCGAACTGCCGTCGACGCAGCTCGGCAAACGTCTAGCACTGCCAAGCTCGCCGCGACTGTCGACGAGCCAATCGTGACCAAGAAATAAGACGACCGTATGCACACGTGTCGACGGTCGATCAAAACCTCGAGCTGCAACACGACGCGCTCGCGCGCGCCGGCTGCGGTCAGGTCTATGAGGAAAGGCGAGCGGGAAGTCGGCGGCCGGCCCGAGCTGGCGAACATGATGCACTCGCTTCGCAAGGGCGACACGCTGATCGTTTGGCGACTCGATCGGCTCGGCCGCTCGCTCGTCGACCTCGTGCAGATAGTCGACGAGCTTGCGCATCGCGGCGTCGCGTTCGAAAGCCTGTCGGAGAAGATCGACACGAGCACCGCGCAAGGCCGCATGTTTTTCCGGCTTCATGGCGGCAATGGCGCAGTATCAGCGTGATGTGATCGGCGAGAACACACGCGCCGGCCTGAAACCGGCCCGCGCGTGCGGTCGCAACGGCGGCCGGCAGCCTGCCATTGACTATTCCGCGATCAAGGAGATTCGCGCGCTGATGCGAAGCCCTGATATCTCGATCGTGAGCATCGCGAAGCGCTACGGCGTGAGCAAGCCAACGCTTTACAACTCCCTCAAGCGGGCCGAGAAAAACGAGGCCGAAAAGCCCGCGCAGGCGCGCAAGAACGCTACCTCACGCAGCGAAGGTGCGCGAAGCAAAACCCGATGAATTCAACGGCGTCGACCTCATCGGCGCCGATGGTTTCATTCGCAAGGTCGGGTTGTCCGTGAGTAAGTGCAGCGCGCCTGCGCGGCCGCGCCGCGCCGACACAGCGCCTACGATATAAGGCCGGCACCGGTGCCGGCACGACATCGAGGAGACAGCGCCATGAGTCAGCGCATTCAACGCATCACGCCGTTTCTGTGGTTCGACCAGGACGCCGAGGCGGCCGCCCGCTTCTACGTGTCGGTGTTCGACGACGCGCGCATCCTGCACGTCGCCCGCTACGGCAAGTCCGGCGCGCAGGCGTCGGGCCAGGCCGAGGGCGCGGTGATGACGGTGTCGTTCGAACTGGACGGGCAGGCGTTTCTCGCGCTCAACGGCGGCCCGGCGTTTCCGCTCACGCCGGCCGTGTCGTTCGTCGTCAATTGCCGCGACCAGCGCGAGATCGACCGCTACTGGACGGCGCTGGCCGAAGGCGGCGACGAGCGCGCGCAGCAGTGCGGCTGGCTGCGCGACCGCTTCGGCGTGTCGTGGCAGGTGGTGCCTGTACAGATGTCCGAGCTGATGGCGGGCGATCCGGCACGCGCCGAACGCGTGATGGCGCAGGTGATGAAGATGAAGAAGCTCGATCTCGATGCGCTGCAGCAGGCGGCGGCCGGCTAGCGCGAACGCCGGCCGGGAGGCGGTATTTTCGACTCGCGAAGCGATTCCCGGCCGGCCGGTAAATCGAGCGCCGAACGATCTGTTCGATTATCGACCGTGATCCGATTCCGGCGATCTGAGCGCCGCCCGCTCCGACGCGCGGCCGTCGCGTCGGGGGTGGGCCGGTCATCGCTTCACGGTTGCCTCGATTTACCGCCTCACCGCCTCACCGTCTCACCCGCCTAACCCGCCTAACCCGCCTAACCCGCCTAACCCGCCTCACCGCCTCACCGCCTCACCGCCTCACCGCCTCACCGCCTCACCGCCTCACCGCCTCACCCGCCTCACCCGCCTCACCGCCTCACCCGCCTCACCGCCTCACCGCCTCACCGCCTCACCCGCCTCACCCGGCCCTCCACACACGCGTTTCCCCCACCGTCTTCCGCCTGCCGCACCCGCCCGCCGTCTCTCGCCGCACCGGCTTGCCCGATTCCCCGAAATACCCCCCTTTCCCGGCTTTGCTCGACCGATCGGCGTTTGACCCGCGCATGAATAATCGGTGTCACTGGAAAGCGGCATTTCGCCGTACCCGACTGGAGGCCCCGTGGCAGACGAGAGCGATCTCGACAGAACCGAAGCCGCCACTCCGAGGCGCCGCGAAAAGGCGCGCGAGGAGGGGCAGGTCGCGCGTTCGCGCGAGCTGGCTTCGTTCGCGCTGCTCGCGGCCGGGTTCTACGGCGCGTGGCTGCTCGCGGCTCCGTCGGGCGCCCATCTCCAGGCCATGCTGCGCGGCGCGTTCGCGTTCGATCGCGCCACCGCGTTCGACACGCACCGGATGCTGTCGGCGGCCGGCAGCGCGAGCATCGAAGGGCTCGCCGCGCTGCTGCCGATCCTCGCGCTCACCGGCGTGGCCGCGCTGCTCGCGCCGATGGCGCTCGGCGGCTGGCTGATCTCGCAGAAGACCTTCGAGTTGAAGTTCGACCGCCTGAACCCGATCTCGGGCCTCGGCCGCATCTTCTCGATCCAGGGGCCGATCCAGCTGTTGATGTCGCTCGCGAAGACGCTGGTCGTCGGCGGGATCGGCGGCATCGCGATCTGGCGCAGCAAGGACGAGCTGCTCGGTCTCGCGACCCAGCCGCTCGGCTCGGCGCTCGCCGATGCGATGCATCTGGTCGCCGTGTGCTGCGGCACGACGGTCGCCGGGATGCTGGTGGTGGCCGCGCTCGACGTGCCTTACCAAATCTGGCAGTACAACAAGAAGTTGCGCATGACGAAGGAAGAAGTGAAGCGCGAGCATCGCGAGAACGAGGGCGATCCACACGTGAAGGGCCGCATCCGCCAGCAGCAGCGCGCGATCGCGCGGCGCCGGATGATGGCCGCCGTGCCGAAGGCCGACGTGGTCGTCACGAACCCGACCCACTTCGCCGTCGCGCTGCAATACACGGACGGCGAGATGCGCGCGCCGAAGGTCGTCGCGAAAGGCGTGAACCTCGTCGCCGCGCGCATCCGCGAACTCGCGGCCGAGCACAACGTGCCGCTGCTCGAAGCGCCGCCGCTCGCGCGTGCGCTGTATCACAACGTCGAAATCGAACGCGAGATTCCCGGCTCGCTGTACTCGGCCGTCGCCGAGGTGCTCGCGTGGGTTTACCAGCTGCGGCGCTTCCGCTCGGAAGGCGGCGCCTTCCCGGCCGCGCCGGTCGATCTCGACGTGCCGGCCGACCTCGACAAGGGGACGTCGGTATCGCCCGACGACGCGCGTGAAGAAGCCGAGGACACGCTCGGCAAGCAAGGGAACGCAGCATGAGCACCCCGACCACCGGCCTGTTCGCCAAACGCACGAACCCGTTCGCGGGCACCAACCTGCGCTCGCTCGCGGGCCCGGTCCTCATCTGCATGATCCTGGGGATGATGATCCTGCCGCTGCCGCCGCTGCTGCTGGATCTGCTGTTCACCTTCAACATCGCGCTGTCGGTGATGGTGCTGCTCGTCAGCATGTACACGATGAAGCCGCTCGACTTCGCGGCCTTCCCGAGCGTGCTGCTGTTCTCCACGCTGTTGCGCCTGTCGCTGAACGTCGCGTCGACGCGCGTCGTGCTGCTCGAGGGCCACACCGGCCCCGACGCGGCCGGCCAGGTGATCGAGGCGTTCGGCCACTTCCTCGTCGGCGGCAACTTCGCGGTCGGCATCGTCGTGTTCGTGATCCTGATGATCATCAACTTCATGGTGATCACGAAGGGCGCGGGGCGGATCGCCGAAGTGTCCGCGCGCTTCACGCTCGACGCGATGCCCGGCAAGCAGATGGCGATCGACGCCGACCTGAACGCGGGCCTCATCAACGAAGAGCAGGCCCGCAAGCGCCGCCTGTCCGTGTCGCAGGAAGCCGAGTTCTACGGGTCGATGGACGGCGCGTCGAAGTTCGTGCGCGGCGACGCGATCGCGGGCCTGATCATCATGGCGATCAACGTGATCGGCGGGCTGATCGTCGGGATGGTGCAGCACGACATGAGCTTCGCGGCGGCCGGCACCAACTACACGCTGCTGACGATCGGCGACGGCCTCGTCGCGCAGATCCCGTCGCTCGTGATCTCGACGGCGGCCGGCGTGATCGTGTCGCGCGTGGCGACCGACGAGGACATCGGCACGCAGATCACCGGCCAGCTCTTCACGAACCCGCGCGTGCTGAACATCACCGGCGCGATCATCGTGCTGATGGGGCTGATCCCGGGCATGCCGCACTTCGCGTTCCTCGCGCTCGGCGCCGGCGCGCTCTGGCTGGCCCGCACGCAGAGCCGCCGCGCGGCGGCCCGGCTGGCCGCCGGCGACGTGACCGAGGTCGCGCCGCCCGCCGCGTTGCCGGGCGACAGCCACGAGGCGACCTGGGACGACGTGCAGCTGATCGACCCGCTCGGCCTCGAAGTCGGCTACCGGCTGATTCCGCTCGTCGACAAGAACAGCGACGGCGAACTGCTCAAGCGCATCAAGAGCATCCGCAAGAAGTTCGCGCAGGAAATCGGCTTCCTGCCGCCGGTGATCCATATCCGCGACAACCTCGAGCTGCGGCCGAACGCGTACCGGATCGCGCTGAAGGGCGTGGAGATCGGCGTGGGGGAAGTGTTCCCGGGCCAGTGGCTCGCGATCAACCCGGGCCAGGTGACGGCCGCGCTGCCGGGCGCCACGACGCAGGATCCGGCGTTCGGACTGCCGGCCGTGTGGATCGACGTCGCGATGCGCGAGCAGGCGCAGGTGTACGGCTACACGGTGGTCGATGCGAGCACGGTCGTCGCGACGCACCTGAATCATCTGGTCGTCCAGCATGCGGCCGAACTGCTCGGCCGCCAGGAAGTGCAGGCGCTCGTCGAGCGCACCGGCAAGGATGCGCCGTCGCTCGTCGAGGACCTCGTGCCGAAGACGATCTCGCTGACGACCCTGCAGAAAGTGCTGCAGAACCTGCTCGAGGAAGGCGTGCCGATCCGCGACATGCGCACGATCCTCGAGGCCGTGTCCGAACACGCCGGCCGCGGCGACGCATACGAGATCACCGCCGCGGTGCGGCTGTCGCTCGGCCGCGCGATCACGCAGCAGTGGTATCCGGGCGCGGGCGAGATGCAGGTGATGGGCCTCGATTCGAATCTGGAGCGCGTGCTGTCGCAGGCGCTCGCCACCGGCGCGAATCCGGGCCTCGAGCCCGGCCTCGCGCACAACCTTCTGACCGGCACGCAACAGGCGATGCTGCGTCAACAGAATCTCGGGCTGCCGCCCGTGCTGCTGGTGCAGCACGCGCTGCGCGCGATGCTCGCGCGTTTCCTGCGCCGCAGCCTGCCGCAACTGAAAGTGCTGTCGTATGCCGAAGTGCCGGACACACGCACGATCAAAGTCGTTAACGTCATCGGGGGTTCCGCTTGAACATTCGCAAATTCACTGGCGCGACCAGCCGCGACGCGCTTCGCCTCGTGCGAGAGGCCCTGGGCGCCGACGCCGTCGTGCTGTCGAACCGCACGCTCGATGACGGCAGCGTCGAAATCGTCGCACTCGCCGACTCGGATCTCGCCGCGGTTACGCCGCCGGCCGCCGCGCGCCCGCGCACCGTCGCGTCGCGCGCACCGGAATCCGTGCCGGCCGCGGCCGTCCCGGGCATCGTGTCGCGCCCCGGCGCCGCGCTCGCGCGCCCGGCCGTGAATCCGTATGCAGCAGGCGACGGTGGGCTGCCGGACGTGTTCTCGTCGGTGTTCGGCGCAAGCGCCGAAGCGACGGAGCCGGTCGCGGAGCCGGCCGCCTTCGATGCCGACGCGCACGCAACTGAGTCGGCTGCGCCCGCGCCCGCCGCCGCCGCATCGGCAGCACCGTCCGAACCCGCGCCGTGGCTCGTCGAACACGCGAAGCGCCTGACGCAGCAGCGCGAAGCGCTGATCGCCCGCGCGCAGGCGTCGTCGGCCGCGCCGCAAGCACCGGCCGCGGCCCGCATGCAGCAGGACGCGGCATCCGCGACGCCGGCCGGCTGGGCGCGCGACATCGTGCGCAACGCCGAACGCCGGATGCCGTCCGCGGCCGCCGCCGTCCGCGCGAGCGAAACCAGCGAAAGGAGCGCCGCGAAGCCCGCCGAACGCACGCGCCTGTCCGCCGACGCGACCGCCGCGGTGGCCGACGCGGTGAACGCACGCATCGAGAGCATCGTCAACGACACGGTGATGCACGAGCTCGGCGCGATGCGCGGGATGATGGAAGAGCAGTTCGACAGCCTGATGTGGCACGACCGCCAGCGCCGCAGCCCGGTGCACGGCGCGCTGACCAAGCACCTGTTCTCGGCCGGCTTCTCCGCGCAGCTGGTGCGCATGATGGTCGACAACCTGCCGTCCGGCGACGGCGAGCAGACCTTCGAGCAGGCTGCGGAATGGGCGCAGTCGGTGCTCGCGGCGAACCTGCCGGTGCTCGAGAACGAAGACGCGCTGATGGAGCGCGGCGGCGTGTTCGCGCTGATGGGGCCCACCGGCGTCGGCAAGACGACCACCACGGCGAAGCTCGCGGCGCGCTGCGTGATGCGCTTCGGCGCGAGCAAGGTCGCGTTGCTGACCACCGACAGCTACCGGATCGGCGGCCACGAGCAGTTGCGCATCTTCGGCAAGATCCTTGGCGTGCCAGTGCACGCGGTGAAGGACGCCGGCGACCTCGAGCTCGCGCTGTCCGAGCTGCGCAACAAGCACATCGTGCTGATCGACACGATCGGCATGAGCCAGCGCGATCGCGCGCTGTCCGACCAGATCGCGATGCTGCACGGCGCGAACGCGCCGGTGCAGCGCCTGTTGCTGCTCAACGCGACGAGCCACGGCGACACGCTCAACGAGGTCGTCCAGGCCTACCGCAGCGCGGCCGAGTATCCGCAGGCGGCAACCCCGGATCTCGCCGGCTGCATCCTGACGAAGCTCGACGAGGCGACGCACCTCGGCGGCGTGCTCGACACCGTGATCCGCTACAAGCTGCCCATTCACTACGTGTCGACCGGCCAGAAGGTGCCGGAGAACCTGTACGTCGCTTCGACCAAATTCCTGCTGAAAAGCGCGTTCTGTGTGCCGCGCGACGGTTCGCCCTTCGTGCCCGGGGACGACGACATGCCGACGCTGCTTTCCGCACTGACCGCCCGTTCCACCGCCGATCTGCACGAGGTGCGATTTGGATAAACGGATCATCGATCAGGCAGAAGGGCTGCGGCGCCTGCTGGCCGGGCGCGCGTCGCGCATCGTCGCGGTGACGGGCGGGCCGGCGGGCGTCGGCTGCACGACCACCGTCGTGAACGTCGCGGCCGCGCTGGCCGCGCTCGGCAAGGACGTGCTCATCGTCGACGAGCGTGCCGACGTGCATTCGGCCTCGGCGACGCTCGCGGGCGCATGGCTGCGCGACGGCGAACGCACGCGCGTGGCCGCCGGGTTCGGCCTGTGCGCGGCCGCGCGGTTCGCGCGCGACGGCTACAGCGACACGCAGCTGAGCGACTTCATCGACGGCCAGGCCGACATCGTGCTGGTCGACGCGCAGCTCGGTGCGGACGGCGCGTTCTCCGCGCTCGCGCGCGAGGCGCACGACGTGCTGATCGTCACGCGGGTTGCCGCGCAGGCGATCACCGAGGCGTACGCGTGCATGAAGCGGCTGCATTTCGCGCACGCGGTCGCGCAGTTCCGCGTGCTGACCAATCACGTCGGCAGCCACGCCGACGCCAGGACCGCCTTCGACAACCTCGCGGGCGTCGCGAGCCGCTACCTGACGGTGTCGATCGCCGACGCCGGCTGCGTCAGCGCCGATCCGCTCGCCGAGCATGCGCGCGACCTGATGCATACCGTGGTCGACGCGTTCCCGTCGTCGGCGGCGGCGCGCGATTACCGGCAGATTGCCGCCGATTTGCTGTACTGGCCGATGCGCCCGAGTTCGGGGGCGGGGCGTGCCGTGCATGCGGGCGGCAAGCCGTCGTACGAGGCGGGTGCGGCTCACGCCGCGTGAGGAAGGAGAGAGCCATGATGTACAACGCTCAAGGCAAGATGACCCAGGCCGACGTGCTCGCGCAATACGCGCCGCTCGTGCGGCGCCTGGGGCTGCAGCTCGTCGCGAAGATGCCGGCGAGCGTCGACCTCGACGACCTGATCCAGGCCGGCATGATCGGCCTGATGGACGCGGCCGGCCGCTACAAGGAAGACCAGGGCGCGCAGTTCGAGACCTACGCGACCCAGCGTATCCGCGGCGCGATGCTCGACGAGCTGCGCAGCAACGACTGGCTGCCGCGCAGCCTGCGCAAGACCTCGCGCGAGGTCGAGTACGCGGTGCACCAGGTCGAGCAGCAGCTCGGCCGCTCGGCGAGCGAGACCGAGATCGCGGAGCACCTGAAGATGCCGCTCGACGAATACCAGGGGATGCTGCAGGACCTGCACGGCAGCCAGCTCATCTACTACGAGGATTTCGACCGCGCGGCCGACGACGAGCCGTTCCTCGACCGCTATCGCGTCGATCACGCCGATCCGTTGTCGGCGCTGCTCGACGACCACCTGCGCGAGGCGCTCGTCGACGCGATCGACCGGCTGCCCGAGCGCGAGAAACTGCTGATGTCGCTGTACTACGAGCGCGGGCTGAACCTGCGCGAGATCGGCGCGGTGCTCGAGGTCAGCGAGTCGCGCGTGTGCCAGCTGCACAGCCAGGCGGTTGCGCGCCTGCGCGCGCGGTTGCGCGAACAGGCGTGGGTCGGCGCGGAGAACTGAACGTGCCGGCCGACGGCGGCGCGGCCCGTCATCCGCCCGGCAGGTCTTCCGTCAAAGGCGGGCCGCTCAATTGCAGCGTGATCGGATAGCGCTCGTCTCAATAAAAGGGCGCGCATCGGGCGGCGCGTCGCCGCGTACCGCATTCAACGGTCCGACACGAGAAATTTTCGTCGCGATTTGCTACAATCCCTCCCGTTTTCCGAGGAGCGTTGCGACGGACCTTCTGCGTCCGCCAGGCTCGGAAAGCTTCACCAAGCAGCCGTGCGGCGAGATTCGCGCCGGCCCCGCTTCCTGAACGGCGCTCACGTCACCAATTTCTAGAACTTTTTTAGAAAGGAGGGCGTGATGAACGCCATTATCGATTCGCAAGCTTCCAAGGATTACGTCGTCGCCGACATGGCGCTTGCCGGCTGGGGCCGCAAGGAACTGAACATCGCCGAGACCGAAATGCCCGGCCTCGTGCAGATCCGCGACGAATACAAGGCGCAGCAGCCGCTGAAGGGCGCGCGCATCGCGGGCTCGCTGCACATGACGATCCAGACCGGCGTGCTGATCGAGACGCTGAAGGCGCTCGGCGCCGATGTCCGCTGGGCGTCGTGCAACATCTTCTCGACGCAGGACCACGCCGCTGCCGCGATCGTCGAAGCCGGCACGCCGGTGTTCGCGTTCAAGGGCGAGTCGCTCGACGAATACTGGGAGTTCTCGCACCGCATCTTCGAATGGCCGAACGGCGAATTCGCGAACATGATCCTGGACGACGGCGGCGATGCAACGCTGCTGCTGATCCTCGGTTCGAAGGCCGAGAAGGACCGTTCGGTGATCGCGAAGCCGACCAACGAGGAAGAAGTCGCGCTGTACAAGTCGATCGCGAAGCACCTCGACGCCGACCCGACCTGGTACTCGACGCGCCTCGCGCACATCAAGGGCGTGACCGAAGAAACCACGACCGGCGTGCACCGCCTGTATCAGATGGAAAAGGACGGCCGCCTGCCGTTCCCGGCGTTCAACGTGAACGACTCGGTCACGAAGTCGAAGTTCGACAACCTGTACGGCTGCCGTGAATCGCTCGTCGACGGCATCAAGCGCGCGACCGACGTGATGATCGCGGGCAAGGTCGCGGTCGTCGCGGGCTACGGCGACGTGGGCAAGGGCTGCGCGCAGTCGCTGCGCGGCCTCGGCGCCACCGTGTGGGTCACCGAAATCGATCCGATCTGCGCGCTGCAGGCGGCGATGGAAGGCTACCGCGTCGTGACGATGGAATACGCGGCCGACAAGGCCGACATCTTCGTGACGGCGACCGGCAACTACCACGTGATCAACCACGATCACATGAAGGCGATGCGCCACAACGCGATCGTCTGCAACATCGGCCACTTCGACTCGGAAATCGACGTCGCGTCGACCCGCCAGTACCAGTGGGAAAACATCAAGCCGCAGGTCGACCACATCATCTTCCCGGACGGCAAGCGCGTGATCCTGCTGGCCGAAGGGCGCCTCGTGAACCTCGGCTGCGCGACCGGTCACCCGTCGTTCGTGATGTCGAACTCGTTCGCGAACCAGACGCTCGCGCAGATCGAGCTGTTCGTGCGCGGCGCCGAGTACGAGAACAAGGTGTACGTGCTGCCGAAGCATCTCGATGAAAAGGTGGCGCGCCTGCACCTCGCGCGCATCGGCGCGAACCTGTCCGTGCTGTCGGACGAACAGGCTTCGTACATCGGCGTGCAGAAGGACGGCCCGTTCAAGCCGAACCACTACCGCTACTGATGCGCCGCCGCCGTGCCGTGCGCGTCCCGCTTCGGGCGTGCGCGGCATCGCGGCATGGCGCCGGATCGCCGGCCGTCGCGCCGTGCCCGCGGGCACGCGTGGCGGCCGGCGGCGGCCACTGACCGTACAGATCGACAACCGAACCGGAGCCCTCCATGAGCGTCATCCTCACCTGGGTCATCAACGCTCTCGCGCTGCTGATCATCACGTATCTCGTGCCGTCGATCCACATCAAGAGCTTCGGCACCGCGCTGATCATCGCGGTCGTGCTCGGCCTGATCAACACGGTGATCCGTCCGGTGCTGATCCTGCTGACGCTGCCCGTCACGATCGTCACGCTCGGGGTGTTCATCCTCGTCGTGAACGCGCTGTGCTTCTGGTTCGCGTCGTCGCTGCTCAAGGGGTTCGAGGTGTCGGGTTTCTGGTCCGCGTTCTTCGGTTCGATCCTGTACAGCATCGTGTCGTGGCTGCTGTCCGCGCTGATCTTCGGGCAGCGCGACATCGGCTGACGGCCGGGCCCACTCTTGCGAATCATGAAACCGATCGAACTCTCGTTTGAATTCTTCCCGCCGAAGACGGCGGAAGGCGTCGAGAAGCTGCGCGCGACGCGTGCGCAGCTGCTGCCGCTGAAGCCGAAATTCGTCTCCGTGACGTTCGGCGCCGGCGGCTCGACGCAGCAGGGCACGCTCGATACCGTGCTCGACATGCAGAAGGACGGCCTCGAAGCCGCGCCGCACCTGTCGTGCATCGGCTCGTCGCGCGCCGACCTGCGCGCGATCCTCGACCAGTACCGCTCGCACGGCATCCGCCACATCGTCGCGCTGCGCGGCGACCTGCCGTCGGGGATGGGCGCGGTCGGCGAGCTCCGCTATGCGTCGGAACTCGTCAGCTTCATCCGCGCCGAGCATGGCGACTGGTTTCACATCGAAGTCGCCGGCTATCCGGAGTACCACCCGCAAGCGCGCTCCCCGAAGGCCGATCTCGAGAATTTCGCGCGCAAGGTGAAGGCCGGCGCGAATTCCGCGATCACGCAGTACTTCTTCAACGCCGACGCGTATTTCCGCTTCGTCGACGATGCGCGCAAGCTGGGTGTCGACGTGCCGATCGTGCCGGGCATCATGCCGATCACGAACTTCACGCAACTGATGCGCTTCTCGGAAATGTGCGGCGCGGAAGTGCCGCGCTGGGTCGCGCGCCGGCTCGAGAGCTTCGGCGACGATCGCGACGCGATCCGCGCGTTCGGCGCGGATGTCGTCACGAGCCTGTGCCAGCGCCTGGTCGACGCGGGCGTGCCGGGGCTGCATTTCTATACGCTGAACGCGGCGTCCGCGACGCGGACCATCTGCGAACGGCTCGCGCTGTAAGCGCCTTCGCGCGGTTGCATGCGAGAAAACCCCGCCGGCCAACACCGGCGGGGTTTTTTTCGCCGCCGGCCGAGGGCGGCGGCAATGGTGCTTGCGTCAGCGCTGCGCCTGCATCAACGGCGGGCGCCGGTCGGACCACGGCCGCGCCTGTTCGAGCTGGCGTGCGAGCTTCAGCAGCAATGCGTCGTCGGTATGGCGCGCGACGAACTGCACGCCGATCGGCAGCCCGCGCGCATTCCAGTAGAGCGGCACCGACATCGCCGGCTGCCCCGTCAGGTTGAACAGCTCGGTGCAGCCGGCCCACGCGAACGCTTTCTCCGATGTCTTCGCCAGCATTTCCCGCAGCAGCGGCTTCACCGGCAGCGCGCCGAGCAGCTTCATCTGCGCGGCTTCGAACGGCGTCGGCTGCAGCGCGCCGATCTTGACCGGCGGCCCCGCGAGCGTCGCGCACAGGACCACGTCGTAGCGCGACACGAGGCCCGCGACCTGCACGGTGAGCTGGCGCTGCCATTCGAGCACGTCCTGCAGCCGCGCGCGGGCGACGCGCCGCCCGATCACGGCCATCGCCCACGTTGCCGGTTCGAATTCGGCGCGCTTCGGCGTGCGGCCGGTGATCGTGCGCGCGCCGAGCACCAGCTCCTCGGCGATCGTCGCCCACAGCGTGAGAAAGGTCTCGGCCGCGCGCGCATAGTCGATGTGCAGCGTCGCCGGTTCGACGTGATGGCCGAGCGATTCGACGAGCGCGGCCGCGTCGTCGAGGGCCGCGCGCGTGTCGTCGTCGAGCGCCGGGGCGAGCATCGGGTCGGTGACGAGGCCGACCCGCAGCGGGCCGGGCGGCGTGTCGAGCGCGCCGAGAAAGGTGCCGGGCGCGCTGGGCGGCAGCGTCTGGCCGGTCGTCACGTCGAGCAGCAGCGCGCTGTCGCGCACGCTGCGCGATACCGCGTGCTGGACCACCAGCTCGCCGTTCGACGGCAGGTCGACCAGCACCGGGTTGCGGCTCGGCTTCAGGCCGAACAGCCCGCAGCACGACGCGGGGATCCGGATCGAGCCGCCGCCGTCGGACGCATGCGCGAGCGGCACGATGCCGGCCGCGACGGCGGCTGCCGCGCCGCCGCTCGAGCCGCCGGGCGTGTGATCGAGGTTCCACGGATTGCGGCACGCGCCGAACAGCTCGGGCTCGGTGTACGGCATCTGGCCGATTTCCGACGTGTTGGTCTTGCCGAACACGTTGAGCCCCGCCGCGCGGCTGCGCGCGATCAACGGCGAATCGTCGGCGGGAACGAAGTAGCGGTAGTGCCGGCTGCCCATCGACAGCGGCAGCCCGGCGACCGCCGCGCCGAGATCCTTGACGAGATATGGGACGCCCGCGAACGGCGCGTCCGTGCCGCCGTCGACGGCCGATTCCGTCCGCTTGCGCGCGGCGTCGTAGTCCTGCAGCACGATCGCGTTGACCGCGCCGTTTACCGCTTCGGCCTGGCCGATCGCGGCGTCGAGCAGCTCGCGCGGGCTCGCCTTGCGTTCGCGCACGAGTGCGGCGAGGCCGATCGCGTCATGCGCCAAGTAGTCCGAGTGCATCGCAGTCACCCCCGTTGTGACCTGTGGCGATGAAAGGAGGATAACGCGGGCCCGGCGGGCCGGGCCCGTTACCGGTCGCCTTTACAGGTGCTCGGCGAGGAACGTCAGCGTGCGGCCGTGCGCGAGGGCCGACGCGCGCTGGTTGTAGGACGCGCGGTCCGTGCAGTTGAAGCCGTGCTCGGCGCCCGGGTACACGTGGAACGACGCGTTGTGGCGGCCCGCGAACGCGCCCTTCACCTGTTCGACGGCGTCGAGCGGGATCGCGTGGTCGTTCTCCGCGTAGTGGAACAGGATCGGCTGCGTGACCTTGCCGGCGAGGTCGAGCGCATTCTGGATGCCGCCGCCGTAATAGGCGACCGCCGCATCGACCTTGGCCGCGGCGGCCGTGCGGTACGCGAGCTGGCCACCGAAGCAGTAGCCGATCGCGGCGACCTTGCCGGCGACCTCGGGGCGTGCGCGCAAGGCGTCGGCGGCCGCGCCGATGTCCGCGACCGCGAGGCCGACGTCGGTCTTCTTCATCAGCTCGATGCCTTTATCGCGATCGGCGCCTTCGTAGGTCAGCTCGACGCGCGGCTGCGTGCGCCAGAACACGTCCGGCGCGAGCGCGACGAAGCCGTCGGCCGCGTACTGGTCGGCGACCGCGCGGATATGCGCGTTCACGCCGAAGATCTCCTGGATGATGATGACGGCGGGGCCCTTGCCGCGCTTGGGCAGCGCGAGATAGCCGCCGAAGCTGTCGTTACCGGTCGGGATGTCGATCCATTGGGCAGTCACGTTTGAACTCCTGGCGAACGGGCGCGCGACGGGCGCGCCGCGGATGGAAAAAGGGGCGGCCTAGTGTGCCACCAATCCTGTGGCGCTGCAGCGCGCGCAGGCGCGTGCGTGCCGGGTGTCAGCGCGGGTCGGAGCCGCGCCCGGACCCGCTTCTCGTGCAGCGATCGTTTCGATCTCGATTATTCATTTTTCGGCGGTGCGGGGCTTCGATAGAGTCGATGTGTCAGCCTTTACAAAGCGCTTTCGCGCGTCGTCATCGAAGGATTCGCCATGTCCGCCCGTGCATTTTCCACCCCGTTTTCCGAACGCTTCGGCCTGCGCCTGCCGCTCGTGCAGGCGCCGATGGTTGGCGCCACCACGGCCGCGATGGTCGCGGCCGCGTCCAATGCCGGCGCGCTCGGCAGCCTCGGCGCCGGCGCGTTCGAGCCGGAGCGTCTCGCGACCGAAGTCGACGCGATTCGCGCGGTGACCGCGCGGCCGTTCGCCGTGAACCTGTTCGTGTTGTCCGAGGTCGCGCCCGATGCGGCGAGCGTCGCCCGCGCGCTCGCCGCGATCGATCCGCTGAACGCGGCGCTCGGGCTTCCGCCCGGCACCGCGCCCGCGCGCTTCGCCCCCGACTTCCGCGCGCAGCTCGATGCGCTCGTCGCGCTGCGGGTGCCGGTCGCGAGCTTCACGTTCGGCGTGCTCGACGCGGCCGACGTCGCGCGCCTGAAGGCGGCCGGCACCTACGTGATCGGCACCGCGACGCACGTCGCCGAAGGGCTCGCATGGCAGGCGGCCGGCGCCGACGCGCTGTCCGCGCAGGGCGCCGAAGCCGGCGGCCATCGCGGCACCTTCATCGGCTCGGCCGACGATGCGCTGATCGGCACGCTCGCGCTGGTGCCGCAGCTCGTCGACGCGACCGGCCTGCCCGTGCTCGCCGCGGGCGGCATCATGGATGGCCGCGGGATCGCCGCCGCGCTCGCGCTCGGCGCGCAGGCCGCGCAACTCGGCACCGCGTTCCTGACGTGCGCGGAAAGTGCGATCGCGGCGGACTGGAAGGCGCGGCTGCTCGCGAGCGCCGATACGTCGACGCAGGTCACGCGCGCGATCACCGGGCGTCATGCGCGCGGATTGCGCAACACGCTGATGGCGCGGCTCGGCGAACGCGTGGCCGATGCCGCACCGTACCCGGTGCAGAACGCGCTGACGCAGCCGCTGCGCCAGGCGGCCGCGCGCGCGAACGACGGCGACTACCTGTCGCTGTGGGCCGGGCAGGGCGCGCCGCTCGCGCGGCGGCGCGGCGCCGCGCTGACGACGTCGCAACTCGTCGACGCGCTCGACGCCGAATGGCGCGCAATCGCCGTATGAATGGGTCGACGGCCGTGTGAGCGGTTCGTGTCGACGCCTCTGTCGCGTGAAGAAACGCGCGTGCTGTCACGCGCGTTTCATTCAATGATCCTGTGCACAAAATACCGAATCGAAATGACACGGGAATGCTTTAAATCTGCCTTCCCTGCGGCCGTCCGTAATTAGCGGAAACCCTTATCGGGCGGGGCTTGCGGCGATATTCGAGGAGTCATTCCAAAGCGCCCGTATCGGTAGTGTTACCACTACCCCAAAAAAGTCCCACAAATTAATTTGATCACCTACACTTGCGCGCAAGTACGGACGGGGGGCCGCTAAAAGCGGCTGTCTTCACGTGCTTGAGGCCAAGTGCATGAACGATGCAACCGGCGAATCGTCCAGTGATGCAAACACAGGGATGGCAGCGGGGCACCGGGCGATGGCGTTTTATTGGGACCGAAACTGGAGACTTACATGAATATCAAGATGCAAAAGCTGCTGCCGATCACCGCCGCGGCGATGCTGTGCGTTGCAGCTGCAGGCAACGCGGCCGCCGATCAAGTCGTCAAGATCGGCCACGTCGCGCCCTTGACGGGCGGCATTGCACACCTGGGGAAGGACAACGAAAACGGTGCGCGTCTCGCAGTCGAGGAGATCAACGCCAAGGGTCTCACGGTCGGCGGCCAGAAAGTCACGCTGCAACTCGATGCGCAGGATGACGCGGCCGACCCGCGCCAGGCCACGCAGGTTGCGCAGAAGCTCGTCGACGACAAGGTCGTCGCGGTGGTCGGCCACCTGAACTCGGGCACGTCGATCCCGGCCTCGAAGATCTACAGCGATTCGGGCATCGTGCAGATCTCGCCGTCGGCGACCAACCCGGTTTACACGCAGCAAGGCTTCAAGACCACGTATCGCGTGGTGGCGACCGATGCGCAGCAGGGTCCGGCACTCGCGAACTACGCGCACTCGAAGGGCATCAAGAGCGTCGCGGTGGTCGACGATTCGACCGCATACGGCCAGGGTCTCGCGAACGAGTTCGAGAAGAAGGCGAAGGCGCTGGGTCTGAAGGTCGTGTCGCACGATGCGACGAACGACAAGGCGGTCGACTTCCGCGCGATCCTGACCAAGATCAAGGGCGAGAATCCGGACGCGATCATGTACGGCGGCATGGACGCCACCGGCGGCCCGTTCGCGAAACAGGCGAAGCAGCTCGGCCTGCGCGCGAAGATCTTCGCCGGCGACGGCGTGTGCACGGAGAAGCTGGCTGACCTGGCCGGCGATGCGACCGACAACGTCGTGTGCTCGGAAGCCGGTGCATCGCTCGAGAAGATGCCGGGCGGCAGCGCGTTCAAGGCGAAGTACGAGAAGCGTTTCGGCCAGCCGATCCAGATCTACGCACCGTTCACGTATGACGCCGTGTACATCATCGCCGACGCGATGAAGCGCGCGAACTCGACGGACCCGGCGAAGATCCTCGCCGCGATGCCGGCGACGAACTACACGGGCGTGATCGGCACGACGACCTTCGACGCGAAGGGCGACCTGCGGCACGGCGTGATCTCGCTGTACAACTACAAGAGCGGCAAGAAGACGCTGCTCGACGAAGTGAAGATGTAAGCTGACAAGCGGTCGACAGAAGGGGTGAGGGCGCGCCCGCGGCAACGCGGGCGCGCCTTCTTTTTGGCGGGCTCGCGGCAGGCGGCGCGCTTCGTGCCCCGTGCCCCGTGCGCTCAGATCTTCAGGTGCGCGAGCACTCTCGGCGCGATCACGGCGACGAGCGCCGCGCACAGCGCGACGACCGACAGGCCGACCGTCAGGTTCGCGGTTTGCGCGACCGCGCCGATCACGACCGGACCGAACAGCAGTCCGAAGTACGCGAGCCCGGCCACGTGCGCGAGACCTTCGGCCGCGTGGATGCCTTTCACGCGCGCGGCGGCGGCGAACAGCACGGGCATCATGTTCGCGAGGCCGAGGCCCATCAGGGTGAAACCCGTGAGCACGGCGATCGGGTTCGGCAGCAGCAGCGCGCCGATCATCCCGGCGCACGCGAGCGACGCGCTCGCGAACACGAGCTGCGGCGCGCCGAACCGCGCGCGCACCGCGTCGCCCGCGAAACGCGCGATCGCCATTCCGCCGGAGAATGCCGCATAGGCGGCGCTTGCGAGCGCGGGGCTCGCCGCGACGACGTCGCGCATGTAGACCGTCGCCCAGTCGTACATCGCGCCTTCGGCGATCAGCGCGAGCAACGCGACGCCGCCGAGCATCCACAGCGCGGCCGAGCGCCAGCGGTTGGCGCCGCCGTGCGCGTGCTCGTGATGCGGGACGTGCGGGAGCACGGCCGGGATCGCGGCCAGCAGCACGGCCGCGTTGATGGCCGCCGCGAGCGCCAGATGCACGGCCGGCGCCATGCCGGCCGACAGCAGCGCGCCGCCGGCTGCCGCCCCCGACATCCCGCCGATGCTGAACATCCCGTGCAGCGACGACATGATCGGCTTGCCGAGCGCGATCTCGACCGCGCTCGCCTCGGCGTTCATCGCGACGTCGAGCGTCGCCATCGAGAAGCCGAACAGCGCGAGCACGACGAGCAGCATCCAGTAGTCGGGCACGACGAGGATCAACGCCGCGCACGCGGACATCACGAGCCCGCCGCCGAGGCACGCGGTGCGCGAGCCGACCCGCGCGATCCAGCGCGCGATCGTCAGCATCGCGGCGATCGAGCCGCCCGCGACCGCGAACAGCGCGATCGACAGCAGCCCGGGGCTCAACGCGAACTTGTCGCGTACGGTCGGCACATGCACGCCCCACGACGCGTACATCATGCCGGCGACGAAGAACAGCGCCATCGTGGCCGTGCGGGCGCGCTGCCGGACCGGCAAGGCCAGCGTGCGATGCGCGTCGGGCGGCGCGGCGAAGTCGGACGAGGATCGGGAGGAAGATTCGGACATGGAACACGCTTGAATGGACGATACGCGGGCGCGTCGCGCCCATCGGATTCGTCCGATTCTATCGAATCGCTTACGGTCTTGCCGGCGCGCTGGCCATTTGGCCGATCGCCACCTGCGCCACCTGCGCCATCTGCGCCACCTGCGCCACCTGAGCCACCTGCGGCACCTGCGCCACCTGCGCCACGTGCGCCACCTGCGCCACGTGCGCCACCTGCGCCACCTGCGCCACCTGCGCCACCTGCGCCACCTGCGCCACCTGCGCCACGTGCGGCACCTGCGCCACCTGCGCCACTTGCGCCATCTGCGCCGCCTGCGCCGCCTGCGCCGCCTGCGCCGCCTGCGCCGCCTGCGCCGCCTGCGCCGCCTGCGCCACCTGCGCCACCTGCGCCACCTGCGCCACCTGCGCCACCCACGCCACCCACGCCACCCACGCCACCCACGCCACCCACGCCACCCACGCCACCCACGCCACCTGCGCGGACCGCGTCGCCCAACCGGCCGATGCCCGGCTGGCCGCCGCCGCGGGTAACATCGATGCGCAGGCGGGGTGCCCGAAGCTTGCCCGTGCTGCGCGCCTTCGCCATCCTTGCCCACCGCAGGAGTCACCGTGAACATCGATCCCGCCCTTGCCCTGCACCTGCTGCACCGCTGCGCACTCGGCACGCTCGCAACCCACGCGCGTGACCCGCAAGGTTTTCCGTATCCGACGGTCGTGCCGTTTGCACCCGATGCGAATCATCGGCCCGTCATCCTTGTGAGCGGCCTCGCCGAGCACACGCGCAACCTCGCCGCCGATCCGCGCGCGGGCTTTCTCGTCGTCGACGCGCCGGGCGGCGACGTGCTGAACGCCGAGCGCGCGACGCTGCTCGGCCGCTTCTTGCCGCTCGGCGACAATCCGCATGTCGCCGCGCGCTACACGCGCTACGAGCCCGACGCCGCGCGCTATCTCGCGCTCGGCGATTTCGCGTTCTGGGCGCTCGAGATCGAGCGGCTGCGCTATATCGGCGGGTTCGGCCGGATGGGCTGGGTGGACGGCGCGGGCCTCGACGCGCTGCCGCCGCTCGGATTCGACGACGAGCGGGCATTGTGGGATGCGTACGAATCGAGCGGCGCGCGCCGCGACGGGCTCGACCTGCTCGGCGTCGACCGCCACGGCGCCGACTGGCGCTGCGACGGCCGGCGCGTGCGCACGCCGTTCGATCCGCTGCCGGGCGACGCCGGCGCGCTGCGCGAGCGGTTGATCGCAAGCGCGATGGATGTGACGTGACGCCGCGCATGCCAATTTGTCTGTATGGCGAACAACGCCATACGATTTACACAAACCTGTCGCGGGATGAAAGCTTTGATTTTCCGGAATGCAGGGTAATTGCGTATGTTGAGAGCCCTATTACCGGAATCGGTAATGTCCTAATCTCTATGCCAGCGCGTGAAAATTTGAGAAAAGGCCGTTGCCGGTCAAAATGACATGCGTGAATTACAATTGGCCTCGGGATTTTCGTGAATCCCGCTTCTATCAAATCTTTTTTGTGCTAATCTCTGCCTTCGAAAATCCGAGGCACAAATATTCCATGAATGGTGAGCTGGCTCAGACCGGCGCCATTGGTCATATAGAAAGGGAAACTATGTCTTCTTACAAGGACCTGCTGGCCCAGCGGGAAAAGCTGGAGAAGCAAATCGAAGAAGCGAAGTCGCGCGAATACGCCGAAGTGCTGAATGACGTGAAGCAGAAAATTGCCGACTACGGCTTTTCGCTCGCCGAACTCGGCCTCAACCGCGCGAAGGCAGGCAAGGTTGGTCGCCCGCGCGCAGGCGTGGCCGCCAAGTACCGCGATCCGGAAACGGGCGCGACGTGGTCGGGCCGCGGCAAGCCGCCGCGCTGGATCGCCGGCAAGAACCGCGAACAGTTCACGATTTAAACGTCTGTTTAAGTCGCCGCCTCAAAAAGAGCCGCGTGTCCGTCGAGGAGCGCGGCTTTTTGCATTGTGGCATCGGAATGGTTGCGCGTTGTCATGAAAATGTCAGAAACGGTGCGTGAATGAAAATGCGACCCGTTCGCATAAGCGGTTGATTTAAATGGAAAATTTTGTGTTACCGGAATGCCCTGCGGGCTCCGTTTGATAGAATTCCGTATCCCAACCGTTATCTCGTATTTCATGTCCACGTTTTCTGCCGACGCGCAAAGCGCGGATAAGCACACGGTCGCGCGCAAGAGCACCCTCGTCAGTATCGTGCTGAATGTGGTGCTGGCGACGTTTCAGATCGCCGTGGGTGTGGTTGCGCATTCGCAGGCATTGATTGCCGATGGCGTGCATTCGATTTCCGATTTGATCTCGGATTTTGTCGTACTGGTTGCGAATCGCCACAGTGGTGCATCGCCGGATGCCGATCACAATTACGGACACAGCCGCTACGAGACGGTCGCATCGCTGTTCCTCGGCGCGATCCTGATCGCGGTCGGCATCGGCATGCTATGGCGCGCCGGCAACCGTCTCGTGAACCTCGAGAACATCCCGGCCGTCCATTTCTCCGCACTGATCGTCGCGCTGACCGTGCTCGTGTCGAAAGAGGCGCTATTCCGCTACATGCTGCGCGAGGCGCGGCGCGTGCGTTCGGCGATGCTCGTCGCGAACGCATGGCATGCGCGCTCGGACGCCGCGTCGTCGCTCGTCGTGGCGATCGGCATCGTCGGCAGCCTCGCCGGCGTGCGACTGCTCGACCCGATCGCCGCCGCGATCGTCGGCTTCATGGTCGCGCGCATGGGCTGGACGTTCGGCTATGACGCGTTGCAGGACCTGTCGGATCGCGCACTCGACACCTCCGCTTCGGCCGAGATCCGCGCGCTGCTCGTGGCCACGCCGGGCGTGCGCGACGTGCACGAGCTGCGCACGCGCAAGATGGGCGATGCGGCGCTCGTCGACGCGCACATCCTCGTCGATCCGATGATCTCCGTATCCGAAGGGCACTACATCGCGGAAACCGCGCGTGCGCGGGTGCTGCGCGACCCGCGCGTGCTCGACGCGCTGATCCACGTCGACCCCGAGAACGACGTAGCGCGCCGTCCGGCGCTCGCGCTGCCGCCGCGCGCCGAGATCGCGACGCGGCTCGAGGCCGCGCTCGCGCAGCGCGGGCTGCATCCGGCCGCGATCAACCTGCACTACCTGAGTACGGGGCTCGAGATCGACGTGACGCTGGACGCGGCCGCAGGCGATACCGACGCGGCGCTGGCCGGCCGGCTCGATGTCGACGCGCTCAAGCGCCAGTTCGGCGCGCGCCGGATCGGTTTCACGCGCGAGCTGCCCGCGCAGCCGTGAGCGGCACAGGCGGGCGCGGGTCGCGCGTTACAGCGGCAACTGCGTGTCGAACTTGATTTCGCGGAGCACGACGCTCGTGCGTACCTGCGACACGGCCGGGATCTTGAAGATCCGTTCGTGCAGGAAGACGTCGTAGGCCTTGATGTCGGGGGCGACGATCTTGAGGATGTAATCGGCTTCGCCCGTCGTGCTGTAGCACTCGGTGACTTCCGGGCAGGTCGCGATTTCGCGTTCGAACTGCTCGACGCCGCCTTCGTTGTGGCGGGTCAGGTGCACGTGCGCGAGCGCACACACGTGCAGGCCGAGCTTCTCGCGATCGAGCAGCGCGGTGTAGCGCTGGATCACGCCGGACTGTTCCATGTCCTTGATGCGGCGCCAGCACGGCGTGCTCGACAGGCCGACCTGGTCGGAGATTTCCTGTACGGAACGGCGCGCGTCGAGCTGCAACAGGCGAAGGATTTTTTGCGAAAAGGAATCGAGCGTCACCTGCGCCTCCATGCGGCAGCTACAACACGCTCAATGTTAGAGGGCCGGGAAAGGAAAGGCAATCTGGCGGCGTGCCGGTGAGCGGGATTCTCTAATTTGCGCGCGGATCCGTGGGATTTTGTCCCGCCCCCGCCTGTTCCGACCGGTCGGTATCGGACACCGCGAGGCCCGCGAGCGCCGCCTGCTGGCGGCGCAGGTCGGCAAGCATGTTGCAGAACAGCGTGCCTTGCTCGATCGCGTCGTCGAGCGCGACGTGCGTGTGCGGATGATCGTCGAACCAGTGCTTCGGAAAGCGTGGCTTGATCGCCTTGCGGTACGGCAGGCCCGTCATCGCGAACGCGAGCGTCTTGATGTCGAGCGCCGACCACGAGAACGGGCAGCGCCCGGTGAAGCGCATCATGTACCAGAACATGAACGTGAAATCGAAGCCGGCCGGCATCGCGACGAACACCGGCTTGCCCGGCAGCGCCTCGACCCATTCGACGTACGCGACGAGCGCGGCCTCGGGCGCCTGCAGGTCGCGCCGGCACGCGGCCCACGCTTGCGGTTCGGTCTTCCACCACGCTTCCTGCACCGGATGGGCCTGGGCGCCGGGCAGCGTCTCGAGGTTCGCGGAGAACGTCGCGATCAGCCGCTTGTCCTCGGTATAAGCGGCCGACGCGAAGCTCAGCATCGAGTGCGGGCCGGGAATCGGGCCGTCGGCCTCGACGTCGGTGCTGACGTAGATTTCGGGAATGGCGGTCTGGTTCATCCGAACACCTTGTCGGACACGAACGGATTCGTGCGGCGCTCGTCGCCGAAGGTCGACACCGGGCCGTGGCCCGGCACGAACGTGACGTCGTCGCCGAGCGGCCACAGCTTCTCCTTGATCGAGCGTACGAGGTCCGCATGGTTGCCGCGCGGGAAATCGGTGCGGCCGATCGAGCCGGCGAACAGCACGTCGCCGACGATCGCGACGCGATGCGCGCGGCTGAAGAACACGACGTGGCCGGGCGTGTGGCCCGGGCAGTGATAGACCTCGAGCGTCTCGTCGCCGACCTGCACGGTGTCGCCGTCGTTGAGCCAGTGGTCAGGCTCGAACGTTTCGGCGGCCGGGAAGCCGAAGCGCTGGCTCTGCATCGGCAGTTGCTCGATCCAGAAGCGCTCGTCTTCCTGCGGCCCGACGATCGGCACGCCGTAGTGCGTCGCGAGCGCCTTCGCGCCCGCGCAGTGATCGACGTGGCCGTGCGTGAGCAGCACCTTCTCGACCTGCACGTTCTGCCGCGCGATCTCCTGTTCGATCCGTTCGAGATCGCCGCCCGGATCGACGACGGCGGCGCGGCCGGTCTTTTCGCAGACGACCAGCGAGCAGTTCTGCTGGAACGGCGTGACCGGAATGAGCGTGACTTTCATGGAGGCACCGGCGGCTAAAAGAAGCGATTGTACCGGTCGCGCGTACGGCCTGCCGCTCCTGCGGTGCAGCGTCGGACGCGCGCGTGCGGGCAATCCCGGAGCATCCCGATTGTTGCCGCCATAGTGAGAATCAATGGTCCGGGCGGGGGGCTTTTCGAGATCACCTTTTGATTTATGTATAATGCCGCCCATTGCGCGTGAATTTCACGCAATTCGCTGGTGTTTCGGCCCCGTTAAATGGGGGCGTCGGATTCACCGTCAAGCATCGACCGCCGGGGAGTCCGGCGGTGTATCCAGCACCGAGCATTCGGTGCTCACGTCTTGTCCGGCCGGGTGCTGCGCGCCCGTCTGCGGCCTTGCTGCCGCGCCGCCGGATGAGGCCTGTGCCGCCGTTCCTGTGCGTTGGCTGTACGCGACGCGCGCGAACGTGAGAGCCATGTTCGATGGCGGCATGTGGGGTCTGGTCAGGCTGCCGGGGACAGGTTGCGCCAGACGTGAAAACTAATCAGGACGGTTGCGGCAGAGACGAAAGCCGCGCCCATGCTAGCCGCCTGCTCGCATCCGAGCGGGGCGTGCCCGCATTTGCCGTCCGGGCCGCGTATCCGCGTTGTTGAGCAGCGTTGTATCGGTGCGGCCCGAACCACAAGGCGACACGTCGATGAATTTACGTTTTCCGACTCGATTCGGGACCATTGCATTATTTTTCGCGCTGACGGGCTGTGCGGTGCCATCCAGCCAGACCACCGGCAGCGCCAACCAGAAGAACGCGGTCAGCAAGACGGCCGCGGCCGCCAAGGCGGACGACGACAAGCAGCAACTGAGTTTCGATTCCGCGCTGGCATCGATGCCGGCTGCCGACAGCAAGGACGCGAAGAAGTCGTCGCTGGCGGACGCCGAGCCGATCGACGGCAAGGACGTGTCCGACTTCCGCCAGACGGGCCGGGCATCGTGGTATGGCCGGGATTTCCACGGCCGCCGCACCGCGAACGGCGAGCGCTTCAACATGAACGCGCTGACCGCCGCGCACCGCACGCTGCCGCTGTCCTCGTACATCAAGGTGACGAACTCGTCGACCGGCAAGTGGGTCGTCGTGAAGGTCAACGATCGCGGGCCGTACAAGCGCGGCCGCGTGCTCGACCTGTCGTATGCCGCCGCCAGGATGATCGGCCTCGTGCACTCCGGAACGGGGCGCGTGAAGATCGAAGGGCTGTCGCCGCAGGAAGCGCGCGACGCACGCGACGAAATGTTCGCGTCGCTGTCGTCGAAGTAACGCGGCGGTTCGTCCGCTCATGCAAAAAGGGCTGCCTTCGGGCAGCCCTTTTGCGTTTTCGCGGGCAGGGCGGCGCGTGCCGCCCGCGCTCGCCCGTCAGTCTTCCATCAAGCCTTCCTTCAGCACGAGCGCGCGCGCATACAGCGTGTTGCGCGACGCGCCCGTCAGCGCGGCCGCGAGCTTCGCCGCGCTCTTCACCGGCACTTCTTCCAGCAGCAGCTTGAGCAGCGCGTCGTGCGCGGTGTCGTCGGCTTCGCCGCTGTCGGCCGGCGCGCCTTCGACGATCAGCACGAACTCGCCGCGCTGCCGGTTCGCATCGCCATCGAGCCAGCTCTGTCCTTCGGCCAGGGTGCCCTGGAACAGTTGCTCGTGTAGCTTGGTGAGCTCGCGCGCGATCAGCACCCGGCGCGCGGGGCCGAACGCGTCGGCGAGTGCGGCGACGGTGTCGGCGATCCGGTGCGGCGCTTCGTAGAACACCAGCGCGTACGGGTGCCGCGCGAGCGCCTGCAGCGCGTTCGCGCGCTGCTTCGCCTTCGGCGGCAGGAAGCCCGCGAACGTGAACGCGCCGGCCCAGTCGCCCGCCACGCTCAGCGCGGTCACGGCCGCGCTCGGGCCCGGCAGCGGAATCACCGGGAAGCCGGCCGCGCGCACGGCATCGACGAGCCGCGCGCCGGGGTCCGAAATGCCGGGCGTGCCGGCGTCCGACACGTACGCCACGCGTTCGCCGGCGCGCAGCAGCTCGATCACGCGCAGCGCCGCTTCGCGTTCGTTGTGCTCGTGCACGGCGACGAGCGGTTTCGAGATCCCGTAGCGGGCCAGCAGCTGGCCCGTGTTGCGGGTGTCTTCGGCCGCGATGCGGTCGGCGAGGCCGAGCACGTGCAGCGCGCGCAGCGTGATGTCGGCGGTGTTGCCGATCGGCGTCGCGACCACGTAGAGCGCGGCGTCCGGGTAGTGCTGCGTTTGCGCGAGTTCGAGGAGGGCAGTCATGGCAGGCAATGCGCGCAATCGCGGCGCAAGCGGAACAAGGACGGCATTGTGCCACGCGGCGCCGGCCGCGCCGGGTAGCGGGCGCGGTTTGCCGACCGGCGGCGACAACTTTTCCGGCGCGGCGCGATCCAGATCGGTCGGCGCGACGTTCGAGCAGCGCGCGCGGCAGTTCCTTGAACGCCACGGTCTCGCGTTCGTCGCGGCCAACGTGACGATGCGCGGCGGCGAGCTTGATCTCGTGATGCGCACGCCCGACGGCACGCTCGTGTTCGTCGAGGTGCGCGCGCGGCGCAGCACTCGGCACGGCGGCGCGGCCGCGAGCGTCGGCTGGCGCAAGCGGCGGCGTCTGGTCGCGGCCGCGCTCCATTTCTGGGTGCGGCACGGCGCGGGTGCCGCGTGCCGTTTCGACGTCGTCGCGTTCGAGGCCGGCCGGCTCGAATGGCTGCGTGACGCATTTCGTGCCGACGATGTGTAGCCGCGAGCTGTGACGAGATGTAAAGAGTTCTTGCCATACCCCTGGAGACGGTGCCGGAGTGCGGTAAACTCGCCGCACCCATGACGTTGCGCGCTGCGTGCCACGCGCCCAGTTCACCAGGAATCGATGTCAGTCGAACGTATTCAGCAACATTTTCGCGACAGCGCGGCGCTTCACGCCGAAGCGGCCGATGCGCTGTCGCTGCCGATCGCAGCCGCGGTCGACGCGATGTTCGCCGCGCTGGCGAACGGCAACAAGATCGTTGCATGCGGTGACGGCCTGTCGGCCGCCGCCGCGCACTACCTCGCCGTGTCGCTCGTCGGCGGCTTCGAGCGCGAGCGTCCGGGCCTGCCCGCGATCGCGCTGGCCACCGATGCGTCGCAGGGCGGCCTCACCGGGGCAGCCGCTGCCGATCAGCTGTTCGCGCAGCAGGTGCGCGTGCTCGGGCAGACCGGCGACATCCTGCTGGTGCTCGACGCGAGCGGCGCGTCGCCGCGCGTGCTGGCCGCGATCGACGAGGCGCACGAGCGCGAGATGACCGTCGTCGCGCTGACGGGCGGCGATGGCCACGCCGTCGCGGCCGCGCTGTCCGATACCGATATTCCAATCAGCGTGCCCGCCTCGCGCGCGGCGCACGTCCACGAAGTCCATCTGCTGACCATCCACTGCCTGTGCGACGGCATCGACGCGATGCTGCTGGGTGAGGATTGAACGAAGGAGAGCCGTCGATGAATCAAAGCCGCGTCAAACAGACGCTCGTCAGAACCACGTTGCTTGCCGCGCTGACGGCGGGCCTCGCGATGTCGCTGCAGGGCTGCGTGCTCGGCGTGCTGGGTGCGGCGGCCGGCGGCGGCGCGCTGATCGCGACCGATCGCCGTACGCTCGGCGCGCAGACCGAGGATCGCGAGATCCAGGTCAAGTCGCTCACGCAGATCAACAACGGGCTGCCGGACCAGTCGCACGTGAACGTCACGGTGTTCAACCGCCGCGTGCTGCTGACGGGTGAAGTGCCGAACGACGCATCGAAGCAGCGCGCCGAGGAAATCGTGCGCGGCATCAACAACGTGAGCGCGATCGTCAACGAGCTGTCGGTCGAGCCGGCATCGTCGCTGTCGTCGCGCGCGAACGACTCGTACCTCGAAGGGCGCGTGAAGTCCGAGCTGATCGCGACGAAGGGGCTGTCGGCGAACTACTACAAGGTCGTCAGCGAGCGCGGCAACATCTACCTGCTGGGTCTCGTGACGGTCGACGAAGGCAATCGCGGCGCGGATGCGGCAAGCCAGGTGCCCGGCGTCGAGAAGGTCGTGAAGGTATTCCAGTACATCAAGCCGCAGGACGCGCAGGCGTTGCAGGCTGCATCGCCGAGCACTGCGTCCGGCGCGCAGGCCGCCGCCGCGCCCGCGGATGCCGCGACGGTCGGTGCGGTGCCCGACGCATCGGTCCAGTCCACTCCGCTGCAACCGCCCGCGCCGATCTCGAATTCGTCGAGCGTGCATCCGGGCAACCCGAAGGCAACGCCGCAATGAAGTCGACGCAGATGAGGATCACGCAATGGTTCGTGCAGGGCGCCGCGGCTGCGGCGCTCGTGGCCGGTGCGCTCGGCACGGCGCACGCGGACGTCGGCGACGGCCTGAAGGTCGCGCGCGGCAATGCGTGCATGGGCTGCCACACGGTGGACCGCAAGCTCGTCGGCCCGTCGTTCAAGGACATCGCCGCCCGCTACAAGTCCGATCCGCAGGCCGTTGCGAAGCTGTCGAAGAAGGTGAAGGACGGCGGCTCCGGCGTCTGGGGCGCGATTCCGATGCCGGCGCACCCGCGCCTGAGCGACGCGGATCTGCGTTCCGTGGTCGAATGGGTGCTGGCCGGCGGGCCGTCGAAGTGACGCGTCGGAGGTCGAGGCAAGCCCTATTGCCAAGCGCGGAAATGCATGTGTATGATGGTTGTCTGTTGGGGCGGTAGCTCAGCTGGGAGAGCGTCGCGTTCGCAATGCGAAGGTCGGGAGTTCGATCCTCCTCCGCTCCACCAACGGAATTCGAAGGGCTCGGTCGCAAGACCGAGCCCTTTTTGTTTTCCAGCAGCCCGCTCCTATTCGGCCGCGTCGCGATCCTGCGCCGGTCCCGCCACCCCGTGCTTCGTCGCGCGGTAGTGCCGTCGCGCCTTCGCGACGTTTCCGCAGGTTGCCATGTCGCACCACTTGCGACGCCCGGTCTTCGAACCGTCGATGAACAGCCACGCGCAATTTGGCCCCGCGCACATCCGGAGCCGGCCGTCCGGTATCGCTTCGAGAAGTTTCACGGTGTCGAGCGCAATGCGATCGGCTGGCAGGTGCAGATCCGCGTCGACGCGCGTATCCGGCGCGTAGCCGAACACCACTCGTCCGGCCGTCGCGACCAGCCGCTGCCTGCTTATCGCGCGCCGCCACGCGTGCTCCAGCGTGGCGAGATCCGCTGCGACCGGCGCTGCGCGGTGTGCGAGCGCATCGAAGATGCCGAACAACGCTTCACGCAGGCGCCTGGCATCGCGCAGCGCGCGGTCGGCCGCTGCGGGGGCTTCGGCCGCGCGGGCCGCGAGCCGCGTCAGGTCGAGCGCGGGGAGCAAGCTCGCCGACGCCAGCCACGACAGATACGCGTCGTAATCGGGCAACCAGTCGCGCGGCGTGTCGTCGCGGCCGGTCACCGTGTTGACGAAGTCGAGGACGGCGTGGCCGCCGATGAAATCGCGCGCGACGAACGTGTGCGCTTCCATAACCGGTGAAGTTTTTGACATGGGTTAAATCGATGCTAACCTTTGATGGCATTTTTACAGGTTATCACGCACGACGACCGCGATTGAGCGAGGAAAAGTCATGACGGAGCCGACCGCTTCATCCGACCTGCAGGCTGAACATTCGTCGACCGGCGTCGCTCGGCCGATAGAACTCGTCGCCGCGCCGAGCAGCCTCGGCCTCAAGCCGAACGGCGCCGGCCGCGAGCCCGACACGTGGCGCGGCCCGGACGCGCTGCTCGCCACCGGCCTCGCCGCGCGTCTGGACGCGCGCGTTGCGTGGCTCCCGCATCCTGCCTATGCGTTCGAGCCGCAACCGGGCACCCGCATCCGTAACGGCGTGTCGATCCGCGCGTTCTCGCTCGAACTTGCCGCGCACATCGCCGGAGCGCTCGAGCGGGGCGCCTTTCCGATCGTGCTCGGCGGCGATTGCAGCATCCTGCTCGGGTGCTTGCTGGGAAATCGGCACGCAGGCGGCAGCGGGCTCGTCCACGTCGACGGACACAGTGACTTCTTCCATCCGGGCAATTACGACACGTCGACGCGGCTCGGCTCCGCGGCAGGGATGGATCTCGCGCTGGCGACCGGCCGGGGCGAGCCGCTGCTGACGTGCTGGCCAGACCTGGACGGCCCGCTAGTCGACGATCGCGACGTGTGCCAGGTGGGCGAGCGCGACGCCGAAACCGCCGAGTTCGACGCTGCCTACGGCGATATCGTCCGAACGGCGATCACCCGCACAACGATCCAGCAGCTCCTCGCGCGAGGGCCTGCCGCCGTCGCTCGCGAACTCGTCGACTGGCTGCACGGGCGTGCGCTTCGGCGGGTGTGGTTGCACGTCGATCTCGACGTGCTCGATCAGTCGCAACTTCCGGCCGTGGATTCGCCCGGCTCGCCGGGGCTGGACTTCGATGGGCTCGATGCGTTGCTCGGGCCGCTCGTGGCATCCGGCCGCGTTGCGGGGATCGACTTCACGATCTATGACCCGCGGCTTGATCCGGGATTGGCGCATGCGGACCGGATCGCGCGCAGCATCGCGCGGAGCGCGGCTGCGCTGCCGGATGCGCGGAGCCGATAGTGCGCTCCGCCGGAGGGAAGACGCCTGGCCGCCGACGCGAACGCGTGCCTATTGGCGACACCCGAAACTCGGCCGCTTCCGACTCGCCGCGCGCTGAACACGCATAGCGTGCAGGAGCCGATCTGGGCGTACCGAACCGTAACGGTTGGGCGCACGTAATGGCGCTGTTGCCAATCAACCGTCGACGCGGCCGTTTTCACGGCCCCTTCGGCGCGCAAGCGTGCCGTCGGTCGCCGCATTGCCGGTAGACAAGCCGCTCCCGGACTGGGCTACGTGGAGCGACGTATCTGCCGACTCGTTGATCGATTATCTGGAAGGCGTTGTCGCTGAAGGGCGTACAGCCGAGTTTGCGCAACGTGCCGATACTTTGCTCGGGGATGCGCGTGCGTTCGATTACGTTGGTGGGGCAGCGAGCGATGGCGTCGAGTCATTGGCCGCCTCGACCAACAACCCGAACTTTGCGGCAAAGATGCTCGGGTACGATCGCAAGACGTTCGGGCAGATGCTGCATGTGCTGAAGCCGGCAAGCGGCTTGGGACCAGCCGACAATCTTATCTTTCACGACAGCGGAGACGTCGAGTTCAAAGGCGTAATTCTGGACAACATTCACGACTATGCACCCTGACTCTCTGGCGACTGCTGACAACATCCTTGCATACGCGACGTTCATCATTTCGTCGGAGAACACACATCCGGACACGTGGACCGCCTTTTTCGGCGTCTTCCCGAGTCGAACGATCACGCGAGGAAAGCCCTATTTGCTACCGTCGGGACGCCTCGGTTCCCGGAAAGCTCAATCTTTGGGCGTTGGAAAGCAAGTCTGCTGTTCATAGCGATCGACTGGAGCCGCATCTTCGGTACCTGATCGACCGCCTCTCGTTGCCCCGCGACGATCTCCGTGAGCGCATCGAACGGGTTGGCGCGCGCATGCGATTCTTCTGCTACTGGGACAACGAGACGGGTAATCGTGTGCCTTATGTGTCGGAGGCCACGCGCAAGCTCATTGAATCGATCGGGGGCGTGCTCGAAATCGATGAATACCGATAACGTGTAAGGGGTCGGCGCAAAGCGCAATGCAATGCATGGTGCATGTGCCGCCGAGCCGGCGACCGGCTCGCGAGGCTTGCGCATGAGGCCGGCTGCAGCAGCCATCACCCGCGCCCGAAACTCGGCCGCTTCGGATCATACGTCCATCCCGGCACCAGATACCGCATCGCCATCGCATCATCGCGCGCGGTGCCGCCGACCTCCCGGTACAGCGCATGCGCGGCCTCGACCTGCGCCATGTCGAGCTCGATCCCGAGCCCCGGCCGCTCGGGCACGGCCACCTGGCCGCCGACGATCTCGAGCGGTTCGCGCGTGAGCCGCGCGTCGCCTTCCTGCCAGATCCAGTGCGTGTCGATCGCGGTGATCGTGCCGGGCGCCGCCGCGGCCGCATGGGTGAACATCGCGAGCGACACGTCGAAGTGGTTGTTCGAGTGGGAACCCCATGTGAGCCCCCAGTCGCGGCACAGCTGCGCGAGCCGCACCGAACCCTGCATCGTCCAGAAGTGCGGATCGGCGAGCGGGATGTCGACCGCCTGCAGCCGCACCGCGTGATCCATCTGCCGCCAGTCGGTCGCGATCATGTTGGTCGCGGTCGGGATGCCGGTCGACCGCCGGAACTCGGCCATCACCTCGCGGCCCGAGTAGCCGGCTTCCGGCCCGCACGGGTCCTCCGCATACGCGAGCAGGTGGCCTTGCCCGCGGCACAGCGCGACCGCTTCGTCGAGCGACCACGCGCCGTTCGGGTCGAGCGTCGCGCGGGCGTCGGGAAAGCGCGCCTTGATCGCCGCGATCGCTTCCATCTCGTCCGCGCCGGCCATCACGCCGCCCTTCAGCTTGAAATCGACGAAGCCGTAGCGTTCGACCGCGGCCTCGGCCTGCCGCGCGATCGCGGCCGGCGTGAGGGCGGCTTCGTTGCGCAGGCGGAACCACGGATCGGTTGCATGCGTTTCGTCGCGATACGGCAGGTCGGTGCGGCGCCGCTCGCCGATGTAGAACAGGTACGCGAGCATCGGCACCGCGTCGCGCTGCTGGCCTTCGCCGAGCAACGCGGCGACCGGCACGTCGAGATGCTGGCCGAGCAGGTCCAGCAGCGCGGCCTCGATCGCGGTGATCACGTTGTCGAGCCGCAGATTGATCTCGTGCGGCTGGCGCAGCACGGCCGCCTCGCCGGCCGACGTCACTTCGTGCTGGATCGTGCGTCCGGCGCCCGCCCCCGCGCCGGACAGCGCCGCGCGCACCGCGTTGAGCGTCGCCTGGTAACGCCCGATCGACTGGCCGACCACGAGGTCGGTCATCCGTTCGAGCGCATGACGGATGCCTTCGCCGCCGGGCACTTCGCCGACACCCGTATGGCCGCTGCTGTCGTCGAGTATCACGAGGTTGCGCGTGAAATACGGCGCGTGCGCGCCGCACAGGTTCAGCAGCATGCTGTCGCGGCCGGCGACGGGGATCACCTGCATGCGCGTGACGCGCGGCGTGCCGGCACGGCGGGATTCGGACATCGGTTCGCTCCTGGTTCCGGTGAGGCACGGGCCGCCGGACGCGCCGGCGCGGCCCGCGCCGTTCAGTTCAGTTCAGCTCGACGCGGCGAATTTCGCCGACGACGAACAGGTAGCAGATCACGGCGACGAGCGCGTGCGCGACGACATACACGAGCGCGCCGTTGAACGAGCCGCTGCGGTCGACGATATAGCCGATCGCGATCGGCGTCGTGATGCTGGAAAGATTGCCGCAGGTATTGAGCAGCGCGCCGCTCAGGCCGGCGATCTGGCGCGGCGCGGTGTCGGCGTTGACGGCCCAGCCGAGCGCGCCGAGGCCCTTGCCGAAGAACGACAGCGCCATGAACAGCACGACGAGCACGTGCGAGTCGGTGTAGTTGCATACGATCATCGACATCGACAGCAGCATGCCGATCACGATCGGCACCTTGCGCGCGACCGACAGCGACCGGCCCTGCTTGAGCAGCCCGTCGGACACGATGCCGCCGAGAATCCCGCCGAGGAACCCGCACACGGCCGGGATCGACGCGACCAGCCCCGCGTTGAGGATCGACATCCCGCGCGCCTGCACGAGATAGACGGGAAACCACGTGATGAAGAAGTAGGTGAGCGCGTTGATGCAGTACTGCGCGACGTACACGCCGACGAGCATCCGGTTCCTGAGCAGCGCCTTCACGTGACGCATCGACGGGCCGCCGTCGCGCGCGCCGGTCGCCTGGTCGATGTTGACGAGCGCACCGCCTTCGGCGAGGTAGTCGAGCTCCGCATCGTTGACGCGCGGGTGCGCCTTCGGGTCGTACATCGTGCGATTCCACACCAGCACGAACGCGAAGCCGAGCATGCCCATCACCGCGAACACCGACTGCCAGCCGAATGCATGCACGAGCCAGCCCATCAGCGGCGCGAACACGACAGTCGCCGCGTACTGCGCGGCGTTGAAGATCGCCGATGCGGTGCCGCGTTCGGCGGCCGGGAACCAGGTGGACACGATCCGGCTGTTGGCCGGGAACGACGGCGCCTCGGCCGCACCGACCAGGAAGCGCAGCCCGAACAGCAGCGCGAACGCGGCCGCCCCGCTGAAGAAGCCGATGCCGCCCTGCAGCAGCGTGAACAGGGACCAGAAGAAGATGCTGAACGCATAGACGATGCGCGACCCGAAGCGGTCGAGCAGCCAGCCGCCCGGCAGTTGCGCGATCACGTACGACCAGCCGAACGCCGAGAAGATGAAGCCCATCTGCACATGGCTCAGGTGCATGGCGCGAGCGAGCGCCGGGCCTGCGATCGCGATCGCCGCGCGATCCGCATAGTTGATCGTCGTGACCGCGAACAGCACGGTCAGCACGAGCCAGCGCACGCGGGTGCGCCGGGCCGTTGCCGACACGGATGCCGGCAATGCGTGAAGCGGATTCATGACTGTCTCCTCCGAAGGGCGGAAGGTGCCGTCGTGCGGCGGCGCGTCGAGTGCGCGCGTTTTTTCGTGGTGGTATTGCCGGCCGGAGACCGGATGTCGATGCCCCCAGACGGGGCGTCCGGATCATTCTGTCATGGCGAAAATTGCACTTTCATGCCAATTGCTGACTTAATCGATTCAGGAATTGAATCGATCGGTCGCGCGTATATTTTTTACCCGGATAATATTGACAATCAATTTATACCCGGATAAAAATAGCGCCATTCTGATTCCAGCCTGCGGGCGACCACGATGACACTCTCCACGCTCCTTCCTTCGTACACGGCCTTCGACGGCCACCGGCGGCTCGTGTCGGGTCCGCTCGCGACGGTCGCGCTTGCGCTCCGTCAGGCTGCCGACGACGCAACGCCCGGCACGATCCTGATCTTCAACGACGCGACCGGCCGCTCGATCGACCTCGACCTGCGCGGCACGGCGGACGAGATCCGCGCGCGATACGCGGCGACGCCAGCCGATGCGTCCGCACCCGCCGGCGAGCCGTCCGGCGCCGGCGAACCGCGCGGCCGCGGCCGCCCGAAGCTCGGCGTCGTGTCGCGCGAAGTCACGCTGCTGCCGCGTCACTGGGACTGGCTCGCCGCGCAGCCGGGCGGCGCGTCGGTGGCGCTGCGCAAGCTCGTCGAGGACGCGCGGCGCACGCATGCGGCGGCCGACCGGCACCGCGACGCGCAGGCGCGCGCCTATCACTTCATGTCGGCGATGGCGGGCGACCTGCCCGGTTTCGAGGAAGCCGCGCGTGCGCTGTATGCGAACGATCTCGCGCGACTGGCCGAACTGATCGCCGGCTGGCCGGACGACGTGCGCGACCATGCGCTCGCGCTGGCGCGCGGCGATCTGCCGCCCGTCGCCGAAGTCTGTTGAAGGAGCGCCGACGCGATGACCGTATTCGACCTGAACCGCGGCGCGACCGCGCCGGTCGCCGACGAAGTCGACATCGTCGACCTGCGCGTGACGGGCGCCATTCCGCCAGAACTCCACGGCACGCTGCTGCGCAACGGCCCGAATCCGCCGGGCGGCCGCTTCGACGGGAGCGACGTACTATCGTGGTGGCCGGAAGCGGCGATGCTGCACGCGATCGCATTCGAAAACGGCCGCGCGGCCGGCTACCGGAACCGCTGGGCGCGCACGCGGCGCTGGGCCGCCGTGCATGCACCCGCGCACGCGCCGCACCTGTCCGACACCAATCCGAACGTGAACGTGCTGCAGCACGCAGGCGAATTGCTGGCGCTGGCCGAAGGCGGCGCACCGCTCGCGATCACGGCCGCGCTCGACACGCTCGGCGCACCCGCGCGGCACGCGGCACTCGGCGGCGCGATGACCGCGCATCCGAAGGTCGATCCGGTGACGGGCGAGCTGATCCTGTTTCGCGCAGACTGGCGCGAACCGTGGCTGCGCTACGGTGTCGTCGATGCGCAGGGCGTGCCGCGCGTCGATCTCGAGATCGAGCTGAGCGCGCCGTCGATGATGCACGACCTCGCGATCACCGAAACCCGCAGCCTGCTGTTCGACCTGAATGTCGGCTACGACTTCGCGATGCTGAAGCAGGGGCACCGGATGCCGCTGCGCTGGCACGACGACCGCGACGCACGGATCGGCGTGATCCCGCGCCACGGCGGCGACGTGCGCTGGTTCGGCATCGAGCCGTGCTTCATCCAGCACGTCGTGAACGCGTACGACTGCGACGCGTCGTGCATCGTGCTCGACGCGGTGCGCTATCCGTCGTTCCTGCGGCTCGACGCGCGCACCGGCCGCTTCGCCGACAACCCGGTCGGCGAGCTGTGGCGCTACGTGCTCGATACGGCGAACGGGCTGATCGACGAAGGGCCGCTCGCCGAGGGCGGCATCGAGCTGCCGCGCATCAACGAAAGCCGGACCGGGCGCCGCTACCGCTATCTGTATGCGGTCGAGCAGCCGAACAACGCGGAAATGCGCGGCGTGATGCGCTTCGATCACGCGCGCGGCACGACGATGCACTACGCGGTGCCGGCCGGCGACCAGAACGGCGAGCCGGTGTTCGTGCCGCGCCCGGGCCGTACCGACGAGGACGACGGCTGGCTGTTGGTGATCGTCTATCGCGCGGCGACGGATACGAGCGACGTCGTGATCCTCGATGCGCGCGCGATCGATGCGGAGCCGGTCGCGACGGTGCATCTGCCGCGCCGCGTGCCCGCCGGCTTCCACGGCGCGTGGCTGCCGCGCGAGCACCGGGTGTGACCGGCCGCGCGCGTCACCGCGCGCGCAGCGCGTCGACGATGTTCAGCCGCGCGGCGCGCATCGCCGGCAGGAACCCGCCGACGAGGCCCATCACCAGCGAGAACACGAGCGTCTTCACGACGATCGCGGGCGTCAGCACGAAACGGAACGACAGGTCGGAAAAGGTCTGGAAGTTGGTCGTCGAGAACGACGCGAACTCCATCAGCGACGCGCACGCGAGCCCCGCGACGCCGCCGACGAAGCCGAGCAGCAGCGCTTCCAGCAGGAACGCGGCGAGCACGTTCATGCGCTTGAAGCCGAGCGCGCGCAGCGTGCCGATCTCGGCGGTGCGGTTCGCGACCGATGCGTACATCGTGATCATCGCGCCGATCATCGCGGCGATCGAGAAGATCGTCGACAGCGTGATGCCGAGGATGTTGATGAACCTCGACAGCGCCTTCGACTGGTCGCCGTAGAAAGTCTGTTCGCGCTTTGCCTCGTCGGTCAGCCGCGGGTCGACGTCGATGTCGGCCTTGAAGCGCGCGAAGCCGTCGGCGCTCGGGATGCGCAGCACCATCGACGAGTAGCTCGTGCGCCGGAACGACTGCATCAGCTGGTCGACGTCGCCCCAGATCTCCGAATCGAAGCCGCTGCCGCCGGCGTCGAACACGCCGACCACGGTCCAGTCGCGCTGCGCGAAATGCAGGCTGTCGCCGAGCTGCGTGCCGCTGAAGCCTTTCGCGATCGCGCTGCCGACGACGATCTCCGCCGAACCCGGCGCGAACGTGCGGCCGGCCACGAGCTTCACGTGCGGCCGCAGCGCGAGGCCGGCCGGCGACACGCCGCGGATCACGACGTTCGACGGCTTGCCGGTCGACGTCTTCACGAGCGAGATCAGCACGACGGCTTCCTTCGACACCCGCGGCCGGCCGTCGGGACTGAGCGCGACGGCCGGATGCATCTCGAGCGCGTTGGCCTGCTGGTGATCGATCGAACTCTGGATCTCGGTTTCGGCGCCCTTGCGGATCACCACGGCGTTGTCGGGTTCGCCGGTCGACACGAGCGTCTTCGTGAGCCCCGCATCGAGCATCTGCACCGTCGCGAACACGAAGATCACGAGCGCCATCCCGCCTGCGGTGAGCGCGGTGGTGAGCCGCCGGGTCCACAGGTTGCGCGCGATGTAGGTCAACGGAATCGCCATGAGCTCGCCTAGCCGATCGCCCGCAGGCCTTCGACCACGCGCACGCGCGCGGCCTGCCACGCCGGCACGAGCGCGGCCGCGACGCCGACCGCGATCGAGCATGCGGCCTGCAGCGCCATCGTCTCGGTCGATACCTTGAATACCGGGAAGATGCCGCCCGCGGCCTGCTTGAAGAGGCTCGCGGCCGGCGGCGTCGCGAGTATCCCGAGGCCGCCGCCGGCCACCGCGATCACCACCGATTCGCCGAACACGATCAGCGCGAGAAAGCCGGGGCCGAAGCCGAGCGCCTTCAGCGTCGCGTATTCGGCGGTCCGTTCGCGCGCGCTCATCGCCATCGCGTTCGCCATCACGGCCATGATGATCAGGATCACCACGTACGACACGACGCGGATCGCCGCGATGATCTGGTTCGACATCGCGACGAAGCCGAGCTGGAATGCCTGCTCGGTCTCGGTCAGCGTTTCGGCGAGCGAGTTCTTGAATACCGCGTCGACGTTGCGCGCGATCGCGGCACCGTCGTCCGGATTCGCGACGCCGAGCACGAACACGCCGACCTGATCGGCCTGCTTCGGCGTGCGCTTGCGCACCGTCTCGTTCAGGTAGTCCCAGTGGAACACGAGCTGGCGCGTGATCGTCGAATCGTCGCGGCCGTCGAGAATGCCGCGCACGACGAAGTCCCACGTGCCCGGATAGATCGTGCCCTTCAGCGGAATCACGTCGCCGATCTTGAAGCCGAACTGCGTCGCGAGCTGGCGACCGACCAGGCAGCCGCGGCGGTCGCGGTCGTAGTCGGCGCGCTGCTGCGTGGGCAGGATGAATTCCGGATACAGGTCGAGATAGTTTTCCGATACCGCGAAGCTCGCGAAGAAGTTCTTCGGGTCGCGGTACACGCCGCCGAACCAGTTCGAGCGAACCACGGCCGTCACGCTGTCGACGCCGCGGATCCGGTTCTCGTAGCTGACCGGCAGCGGGAACACGAGCGAGATCGCGTTGCGCGTGACGAGCCGGCCGCTCGACGCGGCGGCCGCGCCCGCGTACCACGCGTCAACCACCGTGTGCAGCAGCCCGAACGCCAGCACCGCGATGGTCAGCCCGAGCACGGTCAAGAGCGTGCGCAGCCGGTGCCGCAACGCATTGCGCGCGATCAGCTTCAGCACGTACATCGCGTGCGCTCCCGCCGGTCAGACGGCGTGCCCATCGATCAGCTCCCCTTTTTCCAGATGCACGAGCGACTGCGCGGCGGCCGCCGCGTGCGCATCGTGGGTCACCATGATGATCGTCTTGCCGAGCTCGGCGTTCATCCGTTGCAGCATCGAGAGCACGTCGCTGGCCGACGCGCGGTCGAGGTCGCCGGTCGGCTCGTCGGCGACGATCAGCACCGGATCGGTGATCAGCGCGCGCGCGATCGCGACGCGCTGCTGCTGGCCGCCCGACAGCTCGGACGGGTAATGACTGGTCCGGTCGCCGAGGTTCACCATGTCGAGCACCAGCTCGACGCGCTCGCGCCGTTCGCGGCGCGACAGGTGCGTGAGCATCAGCGGCAGCTCGACGTTCTCGAACGCGGTGAGCACGGGCATCAGGTTGTAGAACTGGAAGATGAAGCCGACGTTCGCCGCGCGCCATTCGGCCAGCTGCGCCTCCTCGAGCCGCGAGATGTCGAGGCCGCCCACGCGCAGCTCGCCGCTGTCGGGCCGGTCGATGCCGGCGACGAGATTGAGCAGCGTGCTCTTGCCGGAACCCGACGGCCCCATCAGCGCGACGAAGTCGCCTTCGCCGATGTCGAGCGTGATGTCGGTGAGTACCGGCACGACCTGGTTGCCGCGCCGGTACGACTTCGCGACGTGGCTGATCTCGACGAGGGGAGGCGGGGCGTCGTTCACGCGCGCCACGCTACTTCTTCGCGACGGTCACTTTCGCGCCGTCCTTCAGCTTCGCGCCCGGCGCGAGCACGACCGTGTCGCCGGGCTTCACGCCGCGGATCGCGACGAGTTCGCCGATCCGCGTGCCGGCTGTCACCGTCGTTGCGTGCACGGTGTCGTCCTTCACGACGAACACGACCGGCCGGCTGTCGCGCTCGACCACGGCGCTTGCCTGCACGGCCGTCATCGGCTGCCGGTCCTGCGTCGACGCGGGCTTCGACAGGAACGCGATCTTCGCGCTCATGTCGGGCAGCACCCGCTCGTCGCGATCGACGAAGCGCACCTTCACGAGCACCGTCGCCTTCGAGCGGTCGACGGTCGGCACGATGCGCGACACGCGGCCCGCGAAGCGCATGTCGGGCAGCGCGTCGAGCTGGATCTCGCACGGCTGCTCCGCGCGGATCTTCGCGATGTTCGATTCCGCGACGTCGGCCTCGACCTCGAGCGTGTCCATGTCGGCGATCGTCACGACGGCGCCCTTGCTGTCCGACGCCGACGAGAACGGCGTGATGTTGTCGCCGACGTTCGCGTGCTTCGCGAGCACGATGCCGTCGAACGGCGCGCGGATCACCGTCTGGTCGACCGCCACCTGCGCGGCCTGCGCGTTCGCTTCGGCGGACGCGATCGCGGCCTGGTCGCTGCCGAGCGTCGCGCGCGCCTTGTTCGCGCGCGCCGTGTCGGTGTCGAGCTGGGCGGCCGGCACCGCGCCCTTCGGCGCGAGCACGGCGCTGCGGCGCAGCGCGATCTGCGCGTCCTTCAGTTCAGCCTGCGCGACGCCGAGGTTCGCGCGGGAGACCAGCACCTGCGCGCGGGCCTGCGCCAGCGAGGCTTCCACGTCGCGGCTTTCGAGCCGCGCGATGATCTCGCCCTTCTTCACGCGCGTGCCTTCGAGCACGCCGAGCCATTCGACGCGCCCCTGGCCCTTCGACGCGACCGCGGCCTTGCGCTGCGGCACGACGTAGCCGGTCGCATTGAGCTGGGTGTCGTTCTGGTACGGGTACGCGGACGTGACGGAGGTCGTGTCGACCGTCGGCCGGCCGGTGAGCGCGAGCGCGGCGACGATTGCGAGGATCACGAGCACGGCGGCGAGCGCATAGCGGACCCACCGGCGCCGGCGAGGCGCGGGCGCGAGCGGACGCCGGTCGATTTTCAGTTTGTCCAGATTGTGGTCGGGCAATTGGGCGCCTCGCTGCGGCGGCGGTATCGTGACCGGCCGCGATCCGGTTGGGACGGAAGGACGCCAGTATAGCGTCGCCGCGGTGGGCGCGAGAGCCGGTTTGCCGGACGATTGACGCCGGTCGCGGCGTCGCGTCGAGCGGCCCGCAAGCCCGTGCCTCCGGGAAAACCCGAGGGTTGCGGCCAACGTGTCAACGCGCGGTGCGGGCGGTGCGTTATGGACCGAGTGCGTCAGTATTTGCCGAGGCGAAGAGGCGAGAGCCGACCCGCCCGGCGGCGACCGCCAACCCGGCGCGACTGATGTCCCGATGCGGATGCCTCGCATCGCTTACCGGTACGTTTGACTTTTTTCTCCGCTAAAGGAAGAACAATGAAGAAGACGCTCGCTTCGATCATGACCGCAGCATTCGCTCTCGCATCGGTTTCGGCATTCGCACAGGAGACGGCTTCGGCGCCGGTAGGCGCCGCGACGGCTCCCGCCTCGGCACCGATGAAGAAGGATCACAGCAAGCCGAAGCACGCACTGAAGCAGCACGGTTCGGCAAAGGGCAAGGCGAAGGCCGCAGCCGCTTCGGCAGCCGGCACGAACGACGCAGGCGCAGCAAACTAAGCACGCTTCGTCGGGGCCGGCCCAGCCGGCCGCCCGTCGAGAAACCCCGCACGCTCCGGCCTGCGGGGTTTTTTTTCAGCCGTCCGCCGCATCCGCTGCGTCCGCCGCCCCGGGCGGCAGCGCGCGCATCGCGTCGACCACCGCGCGCATGCGCCGCCAGTGCGACCCTTCCCAGAACACGCGCCGGCACACGTCGCACGCGGCAAAGCGCCGGTGCCGCTGGCGGACGCCGGCCGGCACGCGCGGCGCGGCGTCGGCCGCATCGAGCGCGTGCAGCGGCGCGTTGCAGCGCAGGCACAGCCGGAACGGCCGCATGTGCGGCGCGAGGTCGAGCCGCGCGAACAGCTCGTGCAACTGTGCGTCCGGCTGCTGCGCGTGCAGGTAGCAGCCGCGTACGACCGCGCGGCGCTTCAGCAGCTCGCGGTCGCGGGTTAGCACGATCCGGTCTTCCCGTGCGGCGAGCGCGACGAGTTCGTCGTCGCGGTAGTGGTTGTCGTAGCAGGTGTCGAAGCCGGCGAGGCGCAGCAATTGCGCGAGGCCGCCGAGATGCGCGTCGGCGATGAAGCGCCAGCGCTCCGGTTGCGGCGGCGGCGATTCGGTGGCCGGCCGCGCGCGCTCCGGGTGGATGTCGACACGGTCGCCGTCGCCAAGCGGCCGGTCGAGCGCGGCCGGCGCGCCGTTCACGCAGAGCCGGCCGATTTCCGTATGCGGGACGCCGAGCGCCTCGACCGCGTGCTTGACCGTCGCATCGCGCGCAAACGCGTGCGCGAACGCGCGCTCGCGCTGCGCGCGCGCGAGAAACGCGTTCAGTTCGCCGTGGAAGCGGAAGGTCGCGGTCGCCATGCGCGCAGTATCGCACCGCGCGCGGCCGGTGGCGGGGGCTGCAGGCCGCCGCCATCTGTGTTTAACTCCCCGCTTCACGGGTCGAAGGAGCGGGAAATGGATCTTGGATTTATCGGACTGGGCGAAATGGGGCAGGCGATCGCGACGAACCTGCTGAAGGCCGGGCACGCCGTGCGGGTCTGGAACCGGTCGCGCGAGCGCGCCGAGCCGCTCGCCGCGTTGGGCGCGCGGATCGTCGATACCCCGGCCGATGCGTTTCGCGGCGATGCCGTGTTTTCGATGCTCGCCGACGATGCGGCCGCGCGCGAAGTATTCGACGACGCGCTGCTCGCCGACGCGCCGCGCGGCCTGATCCACGTGAACATGGCGACGGTGTCGGTCGCGCTCGCCGAATCGCTCGCGCACGCCCACGCGTCGCGCGGCCTCCAGTACGTCGCCGCGCCCGTGATGGGGCGCCCGGACGTCGCGGCCGCCGCACGCCTGACGATCATGGCCGGCGGCCCGGCCGAGGCGATCGACCGCGTGCAGCCGCTGTTCGACGCGATCGGCCAGAAGACCTGGCGGTTCGGCTCGCTGCCGCAGCATGCGAACGTCGCGAAGATCGCGGCGAACTTCACGCTTGCGTCGGCGATCGAGACGCTCGGCGAGGCGTCCGCGCTGCTCGGCGCGCACGGCGTCGCGATGCGCGATTTCCTCGACGTGATCACGAACAGCGTGTTTCCGGGGCCCGTCTACGAAGGCTACGGCGGGATGATCGCCGAGCGCAGCTACGAACCCGCACGTTTCAAGGCGCGCCTCGGGCTGAAGGACGTGCGCCTCGCGCTGCAGGCCGGCGACGCGGTGTCGGTGCCGCTGCCGGTGGCGAGCGTCGTGCGCGACAGCCTGCTCGACGCGCTCGCGCACGGCGGCGGCGAACAGGACTTCGCGGTGCTCGGCGAAGTCGCGCTGCGCCGCGCGGGCCGCTGAGCTGACGCGCGACAGCAACGCCGCGCGCACGGCATAATCGACATTTCGTTTCTCTTTCGGTCGGGGCGGTCATGAATCTGCATACGTGGTGGCTTTTCGTGGCGACGGTGTTCGTCGTGTCGGCGATTCCGGGCCCGAACATGCTGCTCGTGATGACGCACGGCGCGCGGCACGGGCTGCGCCGCTCGTCGTCGACGATGGCCGGCTGCCTGAGCGCGCTGGTGCTGATGCTGGCGGTGTCCGCGGCGGGGCTCGGGGCGGTTCTCGAGGCGTGGCCGGCGATGTTCGATGGATTGCGCCTCGCGGGCGCGGCCTATCTGATCTATCTCGGCGTGAAGGCGTGGCGCGCACGCGTCGACGACGCGCCGGCCGGCGACGTCGACGCAGTTTCGCAGGGCGCGTCGGCATCGCGCTGGGCGCTGTTCCGCAATGGTTTCCTGGTCGCGGGCAGCAACCCGAAGGCAATCCTGTTCGCGGCCGCGCTGCTGCCGCAGTTCATCAATGCCGCCGACCCGACGCTGCCGCAATTCGGCATCCTCGTCGTCACGTTCGCGGTGATCGAGGTGAGCTGGTATCTCGTCTATGCGTCGTTCGGCACGCGCATCGGCGCGACGCTGAAGAGCCAGAGCGTCGCGAAGGTCTTCAACCGGCTGACGGGCGGCATCTTCGTCGGCTTCGGCGCGATGATGGCGCTGGTTCGTCACTGATTTCGGCCACGCGGCCCGCCGCACGCCCCGCACCTCGTCAGAGGGCGGGGCGTGTTCACATCCGGGGCCGCGTCACGCGCGCGACCGCACGGTGACGCCGCTGCGGCGGCGGCCGCGCACGCGAACGCGAGCGGGCTGCCGGGCCGCCTGACGCGGCCGTTTGCGCTGCTGCGCGACGCGCTGGCAGACGTGCGCGACAGGGAAAACAGGAAGGGGTCGGAGTCGAACTAGCGATCTAGAGTGCGCATTCGAGGGAAAATCCTGATTTTCTCGACGGAAATGTTGCAATGCGGAAATCGATTCGCTATAGTTACACCTGTCTCCTCCATGTCTCCTCTGATATGGATTCAGCCCGCCTCTTAGGCGGGCTTTTTTTTGCCCGCGATTTTGCCGCGGGCCATCCATTCGTCCGTTCCTCCTTCGTCCCTTCCCCGTCGCCGGCGTCAGAACTTGTAGCTCATCCCGACATAGCTGATGATCGGATCGGCCTTCAGGTCCGATTTCGACTCGGAGAGCACCGTGCCGTCGGCCGCCTTGATCGTCACCGTCGACGTCGTCTTCAGCGGGATGTAGGTCACCGACGCGACCAGCCCGAAATGCTCGGTGATGTTGTACTGCAGGCCTGCGTTGAACACCGGCTGCCATGACGACGACGCCTTCGCCTCCACCGAGGTCGTACCCGGCTTGCCCGCGCCCGCCGCGAGAATCGCGCCGAGGTTGTCCTGCGTCTGCTTGATGAAGTTCGTGTTGAGCTGCAGGTCGCTGAACCAGTTGTACGACACGCCGAGGCCGAGGAACGGCCGGAACTTCGCGTTCGCCTGTGCGAAGTAGTACTGCAGGATCACAGCCGGGCTCCACTGCCGCACGCTCTTCACGATCGGGTTCACCGAGCCGAGCCCGATGTTCTGCGTGCCGAGCGCGCCGGCCGGGCCCGGCGGCCGGATCGTCCCCTGGCCCGATACCTTGAACACCGGCGGTACGCCGGCCACCGACGTGACCGCGATGTGATCGGTCAGGAAGTGACTGACCGTCAGGCCGACGGTATCCGCGCCGCTCGTGCGCAGCCCGGTGCCCTGCGACGTGAACGACGGCGGCAGCCGCAGCGGCGTGTTGATCGGCGTCGGCGCGACGTTGGTCGTCATCGGCGTGCTGCTCTGCTGCGGCATCACGTGGAACCAGCCCAGCGTGACGACGTTGCTGCCGGCGCTCTGCGCGTGCGCCGCGAGCGGCGCCACGGCGGCGGCGCCGGCCGCCGCGCAGAGAAGGGTCTTCTTCATCACGGCTTGCCTCCGCTTACTGGACGAACGCGCCGATCGTGAAATACGGCGTCGAACCCGCGTTGTCGAGGAAACCGAACACGCCACCCGTGAAGATGAACTTGCCGGTCGGCGACGTGCTGCCCGAACCCGTATGGATCGTCGTGACCGTGCCCGGCACCTTCTGCGTGTAGTCCAGGTCGAGCGGAGTCGCGAGCGAGGCCTGCGACGGCTGGAACGGATCGAGCAGCGTGGCCTGGTTGTTGATCAGCGCGGTGGTCCGGTAGTCGAACCGGCTGTCGACGCCGACGTACTCGCCGTTCTGCGAGCCGGCCGCGATCGCGGTCTGCGGCGCGAGGATCGAGATGCTCGATTCGTCGTCGGCGGTCAGCCCCGGCACGCCGTTGCTGTCGGGCGTCGGGTTCGGGTTCGCGACACCCGTGCGCACGAGGATCGGCACCAGCTGGTTGCGCAGCTTGCCGACGATCATGAAGCCGTTGCCCTGCGGCGTCGCCGACAGTGTCGGCTTCAGCTGGCTCGCGTAGTTGTTCGTCTGGAACGCGCCGCTGCCGTCGGCCGACTGCACGAAGTTCGTGCCCTGCTGCGTGCACGCGCCGCCGGCGAACTGGCCGGTCGAATCGCACTTGGTCCACGTGCCGTCGGCGTTGATCGTCACCTTCGCGTCGATCGACGCCGGCGCGAAGTTCTGCGACGGCACTTCGCCGAAGCCGACGTGGCTGTATGTGCCCGCGACCTTCGTGATGTCGGTTTCGATCGACGAGAAGCCGATGAACGGGTAGTACGGGAATTTCGTGTCTGGCACGGCAGCCTGGCCGAGCACGCCGGAGAACTGGATTTCCTTGCCGGGGATCGTGCCGCCCGCGACGCCGAAGCCGACGAAGATGCGCGCCGGACGCGACGCATCGAGGCTCGCACCATTCAGGCGGAACGCGCACTGGTTCAGCTTGTTGGTCGGCAGCATCGTTTCCTGCGTGAGCGTGCCGCTGTCGACGGTGCCCGCGCGGGTCGGCGTGACGGTGCCGGTCGTTCGCGGAACCGGCGATTCGACATAGGTGACCTGCCAGGTCATCTTGGTCGTGTCGAGCTGCACCTTGGCCAGTTCGCCGCTGCCGGCGCCGCCCGTGTAGACGGTGTTGTAGTCGAGCGACGCGGGGCAGAGCCGTTCTTCGACGAGCGGGGGCGGATTGTCGCTGCCGCCGCCGCAGGCGGAAAGAAGGGGGGCGGCAAAGGCCGCCGCCACAACGAGGTTGCGCTTCATGTTGCTCCTCCAGATTTGTCTTGTCCGGCGGCCAGTTCCCTGTCGACCGCTTCTATTGCTTGTGCTCGTGCTGCCCGCGCCGTGCCGTGCGCCGTCGCTTCGTGCCTTCCCTGCATCCCGCGGCGGCGAACCGGCCGCCGCCGCGTCCGCGATCGTTACTTGCTGATCTGCGCACCCACGCCGAAGTACGGTGTCGACGACGTGCTCGAGTTCGCCGACGTCGGCGTGACGCCGCCGTTCACCGTGCCCTGGATCAGTGCCGCGTACAGCCCGCCCGTCGCGATCACCACGCCTGTTGCGGACGGGTAGCTCGCCCCGCTCGGCGGCTTCGTCGTCGCGTTCAGCAGGCCGGCCGTCGTCTGGCCGTAGTCGAGCGTGAAGCCGTCCTCTTCAGCCTGCGTGGTCGGGTTGATGAACGACGCGTTGCTGCCACGGATCAGGGCGGCCGTGTACTTGAAGTTCGAGTCCGCCCCCGCGTAGCCGCCGTCGATCGCGCCCGACTGGATCGCACTCGCCGCGCCGAGCACAGCGATGCCCGATTCGTCGTCGACCTTCGCATCGGTATGCAGCGCGAGGTCGGTGCCCAGATAGACGGAGCCCGTGCGGACCACCACCGGGACGGTCGCGCCGTTGAGCTGGCCGATGACCATGTGCGCGGTCGCCGACTTGCCGGTCGCGCCGATCAGCGGCAGTTGCGTCTGCGGCAGGATCTGCGGTGCCTTCGCGCTGTCGAGATAGCCGCCGTTCGCGGTGTTGACGGTCCACGGATCGCCGGTCGTCTGGCAGCCGCCCGCACTCGTCGACGTACACGCGCCATTCGCATCGAACGTCTCGCTCGAATTCGTGCCCTTCGTCGCGTAGTTGCCCGACGGCACGAGGTGGTAGAGCAGCGCGTTGTACGTGCCCGGCAGCTTCGTGAGGTCGGTCGTCGTGTTCGCGAAGCCGAGGAACGGATAGAAGTCGAAGTGGCGGTTCGGCACCTGGCCGACGTTCTTGAAGACCGGGAGGCCGACCACGCTGATCGTCAGCCCGTCGTACTGCACCGTCGCGCCCGGAATCCCGCCGCCCGCGACACCCATGCCGACCAGCAGCATCGGCGGATTCGCATGGTTGAAATCGGCGGCCGTCGAATAGGTCGAGCCGTCCGGAGCCTTGCCCGAACCCGGCGTGAGGACGAACGCGCAGCGCGTCTGCTCCGCGGTCGGCAGCGTGCCGGTCGGCGGATGGATGACCTTGCCGGCGATCGTGGTGCCGGCGCGGGTCGGCGTGACCGTGCCGGTCGCGAGCGGAATCGGCGATTCGAGCCACTTCAGCGTGTAGGTCATCGCGACCGCGTCGATGTTGACGCTGACGATCTCGCCGCTACCGGCGCCACCGAGGTACGTGCTCTTCACGATGTCGGCATCGGCCGGGCACAGCGAGCCGTTGACGGGCTGCGACGGCGGCGGCCCTTGCGTGCCGCAGTTCGATCCGGAACATTGAGGGGCGTTGATCGGCGCGGGCGAGCCGCCGTCCCCTCCACCACAGGCAATCAGGAAAGGTGCGATGGCAAAGGCCGTTGCCACCCCCTTCGATAAGGCGTGCGACATGCCGCTGTCTCCAATCGTTTAATTGTGCGAGCTAATGTCGCTGCCCGGATTTTTGCTGTCAATTGATGAACTCGTCTAAAAAAGGCGATTTAAACAAAGCCAGCGTTAGGAATCCTTGCAGGATGGTGATTTCAGTAAGAATTAAAACGCGCGGAGGGCGCTAGAGTGCCGCTGAAGTTGGGCGATTGCCACGCGCGGCCGGCCCTCTGAGCCTTCACGCGTATAGCGGCACTGTTTAAAGCGATGGAATCCGGTTTATCCCTATTCGGGATTGACAGGAGAAAGCGGGGGGAATTAATTCACCGGTAATCGCGCAATGGAAAGCTTGTAAATATTTGTAAATGCGCGAACCGGATTTTATATATTGCTTGGCGCGGATAAATAAAAAGCCGGCCAGCGGCCGGCTTTGCATCGCATGCAAGCGGGATCAGCGCGTGAGGCCCGCATCCTCGGCGGCGCCGATGTTCAGGTTCATGCACTGGATCGCGGCGCCCGATGCGCCCTTGCCGAGGTTGTCGAGGCGCGCGACCGTGACGAAGCGCTCTTCGTTGCCGAACACGAACAGGTCGACGCGGTTCGTGTCGTTGTTCGCCTGCACGTCGAAGAAGCCGCTGTCGAGATTCGCGTCCGCGTTGAACGGCGCGACGCGCACGAACGGTTCGTCCGCGTAGTACTCGGCGAACACGCGCTGCACGTCTTGCGGCGTCGCGCGTTTCGCCAGCTGTTCGGGCGTGAAGTAGGTCGTCACGGCAAGGCCCTTCAGGAACGGCCCGACGATCGGCGTGAAGATCGGCGCGTGCGCGAGGCCCGTGTGTGCGGCCATTTCCGGCAGGTGCTTGTGCGCCAGCGCGAGCGCATACGGACGCGGGCTCGCGAGCTTGCCGCCCGGCGCCGCGCTTTCGTAGTCGGCGATCATCGACTTGCCGCCGCCGCTGTAGCCGGTGATCGAGTAGCTGTGCGCGGCGAAGGTCGGTGCGACGATGCCCGCGTCGACGAGCGGACGCATCGCGAGCACGAAGGCCGAAGCGTGGCAGCCGGGCACCGCGATGCGCTTCGACGTGCGAATCTTCTCGCGCTGCGCGCGGGTCAGCTCCGGCAGGCCGTACGCCCAGTCGGCGCTCGTGCGGAACGCGGTGCTCGCGTCGATCAGCGTCGTGTCCGGGTTCTCGACCAGCGATGCCGATTCGCGCGACGCGACGTCCGGCAGGCACAGGAACGTGACGTCCGACGCGTTGATCAGGCGGCGGCGCTCGTCGACGTCCTTGCGCTTCGCGTCATCGATGCGCAGGATCTCGATGTCGTTGCGCGCCGACAGGTATTCGAAGATCTTGAGGCCCGTCGTACCTTCCTGGCCGTCGACAAAAACTTTGGTGCTCATTTCGTTCTCGCTGAATGAAACGGGAGCCGCGGCGCCCTGAAACCGCCATTTTAAGACGTCATCCGGCGGACCTGCACCGCACGGGGCGAAAAAAGACGGCCCGCGGGCCGTCTTGCGTCCCTTTCACGCGCCTGCGCCGCGTCGCTCCGCGCCAGCGGCGCGAGCGGGCGGGCGCCCGGGCGCGTTCAGCGGCCGCCGGCCAGCCAGCGGGTCGCCGCTTCGGCGACGCGCGCGCCGAACGCCTTCGCGGTCTCGAGGTCGCCGGGCAGCGGGCCCTCGTCGGGCGTAGCGTCCGCCGGCGACTGCGCGAGCAGGCCCGTGAAGCCGCCGACGTAGTTGATGTCGTTGCGCGTGGCCGCCTTCGAGTTGGCCGGCATCATGCCCGTGCCGACCCATACCATCCCATGTTGCATCGCCAGCGTGACGAAATACTGAATCGTCGAGAACTTGTCGCCGTTCATCGTCGCGGAGTTCGTGAAGCCCGCGGCGATCTTGTCCTTCCACTTCTGCGTGAACCACGGTTTCGACGTGGCATCGGCGAACTGCTTGAACTGCGCGGACGGGCCGCCCATGTAGGTCGGCGCGCCGAAGACGATCGCGTCCGCCGCGTCGAGCGCGGCCCAGCCCGCGTCGTCGAGTTCGCCGACGGCGATCAGGCGTGCGGTGGCGCCGGCATCCTGCGCGCCCGCATGGACGGCTTCGGCCAGTTTCTGCGTGTGACCGTAGCCGCTGTGATAGACGATGACGATGTTCGACATGAAGCGTTCTCCGGAAGGGGACGAAAGGGCAGGCGCCGCGGCCTGCCGCGCCACGCGCCGCGTGGGCGGCGCGACCGATGCGCGGCGGGATGCCGCGAGCGGCGCAGCCGAGTCTAGCAAGCCGAAATGACGGGAGAAGAGCGCGCGTCGCGCACACGGGATTTCGCAGGCGCGGGCCATCGCGACGCCGGCCGTGCGGCCGCGCGTGACCGCTTACTGCCCGTAATTGACCGTGAGCCGGGCGGTGCCGATCGTCAGCGTGCCGATCTCGTGCTCGAACATCGGGGCGGGGCGGCCTTGAGCGACGCGCAGGTCCGTGCCCTTCAGCGCATAGACGGTGATCACGTAGCGGTGCGGCTTGCCGGGAGGCGGGCACGGGCCGCCGTAGCCGTCGATCCCGAAGTCGTTGCGCGCCTCGCTCGCGCCGATGCGCCGCAGGAAGCCCGACGCGCTCGCATCGGCCGGCACGCCCGTGACGCTCGCCGGGATGCCGGCGACGGCCCAGTGCCACCAGCCGTGCCCCGGCGCATCGGGATCGAAGATCGTGATCGCGTAGCTGCGCGTGCCGGGCGGCGGATTGCGCCAGTTGAGCTGCGGCGAACGGTTCTCGCCCTTGCAGTCGCCGCGGTCGAACACGTTCGCGGCGCGCACGCGGCCGCCGGGCGTCAGCTCGTCGCTCGACACGGTGAACGGGCCTTCCGCCCGCGTGGGCAGGGCGGCGAACGCAATGCAAGCGGCAGCGCAGAGAAGGGCGACGATGAACGCAGACGGACGACCCGGGCACGCAGGCGAAGTGATCCGGCGATCCACACGCATATGGCGCTTCTCCCGTCACGTGAACCGGATCGATGCTCCCGGCATTGTTGGCGTTGTACGTTGCCTGCGCAGCTGATGGCGGCGATGGATCAAGTCTAGCATTAGGGTTGGATGAGCGATGCACGCCGTTGCCCGGAGTCGGGAGCGGCCTGATGCGGATCGACGGACGAAAAAAAACCGCTCGCGATCAGGCGAGCGGCTTTTTCAGCCAGGGTGCCGGCCTGCGTGCCGGCGCGGCATCATTCCTTCGGAGCCGTGGCACCGCCGTGCGCGGCCGACCACTCGGCCGGCGCGTGCAGGAACTTCTCGACTTCGTCGAGCGTCTTGGTCTCGAAGTAGCCCGACGCCTTCGCGACGCGCAGCACGTCCCACCAGGTCGCCAGCGCGTGCAGGTCGACGTCGATGTCCTTCAGGACCGACACGCTTTCCTTGAAGATGTTGTAGTGGAACAGCACGAAGCAGTGGTTCACCGTCGCGCCCGCGGTGCGCAGCGCGTTGACGAAGTTGATCTTGCTGCGGCTGTCGGTCGTCAGGTCTTCCACCAGCAGCACGCGCGAGCCTTCTTCCAGATGACCCTCGATCTGCGCGTTGCGGCCGAAACCCTTCGGCTTCTTGCGCACGTACTGCATCGGCACCATCATGCGGTCCGCGAGCCATGCCGCGAACGGGATGCCGGCCGTCTCGCCGCCCGCCACCGAGTCGATCTGCTCGAAGCCGACGTCGCGCATGATCGTCGTTTCCGCCATTTCCATCAGCGCACGACGCACACGCGGATACGAGATCAGCTTGCGGCAGTCGATGTAGACGGGGCTTGCCCAGCCGGACGTGAAGATGAACGGTTTTTCGGCGTTGAAGTGCACCGCCTGCACTTCGAGCAGGATTTTGGCGGTCGTATCCGAGATCGACTGACGATCGTAGCCTGTCATGGGCATTCCTTGGGTGATGAGCGAAGAGCGGGCGCGGGCCCGGTGGCGCAGCAAGGGGAACCTGCCCGAGGGGCCGGGGTGCGATCGGCGGGCCAATCGCATCGCTGCGCGCGTAGCCGGCTATTTTACCCGATTCAGGCCGGTTTTCGGCGGAACTCGCGCAGGTTCGGCGCGCCGCTCACCACCGGCGAAACAAACGGGGCGCGATCACCCGGATGCCGATGCCAGCGATGCGGCGGTGCACCAACCTAGGTCATTTAGGGGGTGTACACTAGGCGACCCTTAGAAATCGTTCAGTACTTTGTACTTCCTCTTGCCACCCGCCAAGGTTCGGTGGCGTGCCGACCCGGTGCGTCGCGAGCCGTCTCGCAGTCGACCATCCCCTCGATCCAGGCAGACGCGGCTCAAGGTGCTGTGTGCTGAACCGTCAAAATCTCGCATGTCTCTCGCAGGTCAATCATGGACGAACAACTGAAGCAGGCCGCTCTCGCTTATCACCAGAATCCGAAACCCGGCAAGATTTCGGTCACCCCGACGAAGCCGCTGTCGAACCAGCTCGATCTGTCGCTTGCCTATTCGCCGGGCGTCGCCGCCGCGTGCGAGGCGATCCACGCCGATCCGCTCGACGCGCAGAAGTACACGTCGCGCGGCAACCTCGTCGGCGTCATCACGAACGGCACCGCCGTGCTCGGCCTCGGCAACATCGGCCCGCTCGCCGCGAAGCCGGTGATGGAAGGCAAGGGCTGCCTCTTCAAGAAATTCGCGGGCATCGACGTGTTCGACATCGAACTGTCGGAGTCCGACCCCGACAAGCTCGTCGAGGCGATCGCGATGCTCGAGCCGACGCTCGGCGGCATCAACCTCGAGGACATCAAGGCGCCGGAATGCTTCTACATCGAGCAGAAGCTGCGCGAGCGCATGAAGATCCCGGTCTTCCACGACGACCAGCACGGCACTGCGATCATCGCGTCGGCCGCGATCCTGAACGGCCTGAAGGTCGTCGGCAAGAAGCTCGCCGAAGTGAAGCTCGTGTGCTCGGGCGCGGGCGCGGCGGCGATCGCGTGTCTGGACCTGCTCGTGAACCTCGGCCTGACGAAGTCGAACATCCTCGTCGCCGACTCGAAGGGCGTGATCTACGAAGGGCGCGGCAACCTCGATCCGTCGAAGCAGCGCTATGCGGCCACCACCGACGCGCGCACGCTCGCCGACGCGATCGTCGGCGCGGACGTGTTCCTCGGCTGCTCGAGCGCGGGCGTGCTGAAGCAGGCCATGGTCAAGACGATGGGCGACCGGCCGCTGATCCTGGCGCTCGCGAACCCGGAACCGGAAATCCGCCCGGAAGACGCGAAGGCGGTGCGCCCGGACGCCATCGTCGCGACCGGCCGTTCGGACTACCCGAACCAGGTCAACAACGTGCTGTGCTTCCCGTTCATCTTCCGCGGCGCGCTCGACGTCGGCGCGACGACGATCACGGAAGAAATGAAGCTCGCGTGTGTGCGCGCGATCGCCGAACTGGCCGAGGAAACCGACCAGAGCGAGGAAGTCGCGAAGGCGTATGAAGGCCACTCGCTCGAATTCGGGCCGGAATACCTGATCCCGAAGCCGTTCGACCCGCGCCTGATCATCAAGATCGCGCCGGCCGTCGCGCAAGCCGCGATGGATTCGGGCGTCGCCACGCGCCCGATCCAGGACATGGACGCGTACCGCGAGCAGCTCGGCGCGACCGTCTATCGCACCGGCATGGTGATGCGTCCGGTGTTCGCGACCGCGAAGAAGCAGCAGGCGCGCATCGTGTTCGCCGAGGGCGAGGACGAGCGCGTGCTGCGCGCCGCGCAGTTCGTGCTGCTGGAAAAGATCGCGAAGCCGATCATCGTCGGCCGTCCGTCGGTCGTCGAGATGCGCCTGCAGAAGATCGGCTCGAAGCTGAAGGCCGGCGTCGATTTCGAGATCGTGAATCCGGAAGACGACACGCGCTACCACCGCTACTGGCAGGCGTACCACGAGATCGGCGCGCGCGACGGCGTCACGCCGGAAGTCGCGAAGGCCGCGCTGCGCAAGTTCAACACGCTGATCGGCGCGATGCTCGTGCATCTGGGCGATGCGGACGGGATGATCTGCGGGATGATCGACACGTACCACACGCACCTGAAATTCATCGAGCAGGTGCTTGGCCGTGCGAACGGCGCCGAGCACTACGCGGCGATGAACCTGCTGATGCTGCCGGGCCGCAACCTGTTCCTGTGCGACACGTACGTGAACGAAGTGCCGAGCGCGGAACAGCTCGCCGACATGACGATCCAGGCAGCCGCCGAGATCGAGCGCTTCGGCATCACGCCGAAGGCCGCGCTGCTGTCGAACTCGAACTTCGGCAGCGCGCCGTCGTCGTCGTCGCGCCGGATGGCGGAAGCCCGCAAGCTGATCAGCGAGCGCGCACCGAACCTCGAAGTCGACGGTGAAATGCACGGCGACGCGGCGTTGTCCGAAGCGGTCCGCAAGGCCGCGTTCCCGGGCACGACGCTGTCGGGCGAAGCGAACCTGCTGATCATGCCGAACGTCGAAGCGGCGAACATCGCGTACAACCTGCTGAAGATGGTCGGCGGCGAAGGCGTGACGGTCGGCCCGTTCCTGCTCGGCGCGGCGAAGCCGGTCCACATCCTGACGCCGGCCGCGACGGTGCGCCGGATCATCAACATGACGGCGGTTGCCGCCGCGAACGCGAACACGAAGTAAGTTCGCGCCCGCGTGGGCCGCGCATCACGCGCGGCGCCATGAAAAACGCCACGGAACTTGCGTTCCGTGGCGTTTTTTTGTGTCCTGCGTGCCGCACGCGGCGGGCGTTCCGACCGCGAACGCCCGCCGCGTACCGTTACGCGACCTGCTGGCTCGTCTGCCCGGCCGTCGGCGAACGCCACTGCGCGAGCAGCGTGTTCCACTTCTGGCGCACCGCGCGCAGGTTGTTCTCCTTCACGTGGCCGTAGCCGCGAATGCCGTCCGGCAGCGCCGCGAGCTCGAGCGCGAGCGGGCGGTTGGCCGCGTTGAGCTTGCCGAGCACTTCGCCGATCAGCGCTTCGTACTCGCCGATCAGTGCGCGCTCGGTGCGGCGCTCCTCGGTGCGGCCGAACGGGTCGAGCCCCGTGCCGCGCAGAAACTTCGCCTTCGCGAGCAGCCGGAACGCGGACATCATCCACGGGCCGTACGCCTTCTTCACGAGATGGCCGTGTGCGTCCGTCTTCGCGAACAGCGGCGGCGCGAGGTGGAATTTCAGCTTCCAGTCGCCTTCGAACTGCGACGACAGGCGCGCGAGGAAGGCCGGATCGGACTGCAGCCGCGCGACCTCGTATTCGTCCTTGTACGCCATCAGCTTGAACAGATTGCGTGCGACCGCTTCGGTCAGCGGCTCCTGCACGGCGTCGCCGTCCGCCAGCGCGCGTTCGGCCGCCCGCACCCGGTCGACGAAGGCGGCATAGCGCGCTGCGTACGCGGCATTCTGGTACGCGGTGAGGAACTCCACGCGCTTCGCGATCAACGCATCGACCGCCTTCTTCGTGTGCAGCGCGATCACCGTCGCGCCCTGCGCGGGGCGCGCGTCGCCGGCCGCGGCCTGCTTCACGCTCGCGAGGTCGTGCGCGGCGCGGCGACCCCAGTCGAACGCCGCCCGGTTCTTCTCGACCGACACCGCGTTCAGCTCGATCGCGCGTTCGAGCGACGCGAGCGTGAGCGGCAGCCAGCCTTTCTGCCACGCGTAGCCGAGCACGAACGGGTTCGTGTAGATCGCGTCGCCGAGCAGCGCGACCGCGAAGCGGTTCGCGTCGATGAAGTCGACGGCCGTGCCTGCCGCCGCGCGGATGTCGTTTTCGGCGGACACGCCTGGGAACGCCCAGTTCGGGTTCTTGATGAACTCGGCGGTCGGCGTCTGCGCGCTGTTGACGACCACGCGCGTCGTGTCGTGCCGCATCCGCGACGTGCATTCGTCGCCGGCCGTGACGATCGCGTCGCAGCCGATCACGAGGTCGGCTTCGCCCATCGCGATCCGCGTCGCGTGGATGTCGGTCGGCGCGTGCGAGATCTGCACGTGGCTCATCACGGCGCCGCCTTTCTGCGCGAGGCCCGTGACGTCGAGCACGGTCACGCCCTTGTTCTCCAGGTGCGCGGCCATGCCGAGCAGCGCGCCGATCGTGACGACGCCCGTGCCGCCGACGCCCGTGACGAGCACGCCGTAGGCACGATCGATCGCCGGCAGCGCCGGCTCCGGAATCGGCGGCAGCGCGCCGCCGTCGACCGACACGGCCTTCGGCTTCTTCAACTGGCCGCCCTCGACCGTGACGAAGCTCGGGCAGAAGCCCTTCAAGCACGAGAAGTCCTTGTTGCAGCTCGACTGGTTGATCTGGCGCTTCGTGCCGAATTCGGTTTCAAGTGGCTCGACCGACAGGCAGTTCGACTGCACCGAGCAGTCGCCGCAGCCTTCGCACACCGCGTCGTTGATCACGACGCGCTTGGCCGGATCCGGATACGTGCCGCGTTTGCGGCGGCGGCGCTTCTCGGTCGCGCAGGTCTGGTCGTAGATCAGGATCGTCGTGCCGGCGATCTCGCGCAGCTCGCGCTGCACGTCGTCGAGCTGGTCGCGGTGATGGATCGTCACGCCCGGCGCGAGCAGCGCCTTCTGGCCGTCGTACTTTTCCGGCTCGTCGGTGACGATCACGATCTTCTTCGCGCCTTCGGACGCGAGCTGGTGCGTGATCTGCGGCACCGTCAGCACGCCGTCGACCGGCTGGCCGCCCGTCATTGCGACGGCGTCGTTGTAGAGGATCTTGTAGGTGATGTTCGCCTTCGACGAGATCGCCGCGCGCACCGCCAGCAGGCCCGAGTGGAAATAGGTGCCGTCGCCGAGGTTCGCGAACACGTGCTTTTCGTCCGTGAACGGCGCCTGGCCGATCCACGGCACGCCTTCGCCGCCCATCTGGCTGAAGGTGCTCGTGCTGCGGTCCATCCACACCGTCATGTAGTGGCAGCCGATCCCGGCGATCGCGCGCGAGCCTTCCGGCACGTTGGTCGACGTGTTGTGCGGGCAGCCCGAGCAGAACCACGGCTTGCGCTCCGTCTGCACGTGCGGCTTCGCGAGCGCCATTTCCTTCGCGTTGATCACCGCGAGCCGCGCGGCGATGCGCGCGCGCACGTCGGACGGCAGCTCGAACTTCTCGAGGCGCGTCGCGATCGCCTTCGCGATGATCGCGGGCGACAGCTCGTAGTGCGCGGGCAGCAGCCAGTTGCCCATCGGCACCGACCATTCGCCGCCGGCGCCGTCCTTCTCGTCGAACTTGCCGAATACGCGCGGGCGCTGCGCATCCGGCCAGTTGTACAGCTCTTCCTTGATCGCGTATTCGAGGATCTGGCGCTTTTCCTCGACGACGAGGATTTCGTCGAGACCGCGCGCGAAGGCCTGCGCGCCTTGCGCTTCGAGCGGCCACACGCAGCCGACCTTGTAGAGGCGGATGCCGATCCGGGCGCAGGTTTCGTCGTCGAGGCCGAGGTCGCTCAGCGCCTGGCGCACGTCGAGGTATGCCTTGCCGCCGGTCATGATCCCGAAGCGCGCGGTTGGCGAGTCGATCTCGATCCGGTCGAGCTTGTTCGCGCGCACATAGGCGAGCGCCGCGTACCACTTGTAGTCCAGCAGCCGCGCTTCCTGCACGAGCGGCGGGTCGGGCCAGCGGATGTTCAGGCCGCCTTCCGGCAGGATGAAGTCGGTCGGCAGCACGATCTCGGTGCGATGCGGGTCGATGTCGACCGACGCCGACGATTCGACCACGTCCGTCACGCACTTGAGCGCGACCCACAGGCCCGAGTAGCGGCTCATCGCCCAGCCGTGCAGGCCGAAGTCGAGATATTCCTGCACGTTGGACGGGAACAGCACCGGCAGCCCGCAGGCCTTGAAGATGTGTTCGGACTGGTGCGCGAGCGTCGACGACTTCGCCGCGTGGTCGTCGCCGGCGAGCACCAGCACGCCGCCGTGCCGCGACGAGCCGGCCGAGTTCGCGTGCTTGAAGACGTCGCCGGTGCGGTCCACGCCCGGGCCCTTGCCGTACCACATGCCGAACACGCCGTCGTGCTTCGCGCCGGGGTACAGGTTCACCTGCTGCGAGCCCCACACGGCGGTGGCGGCGAGATCTTCGTTGAGACCGGGCTGGAAGACGATCTGGTGGGCGGCGAGATGCTGCTTGGCCTTCCACAGCGAAAGGTCGAGGCCGCCAAGCGGCGAACCGCGATAACCGGAGATGAAGCCGGCCGTGTTGAGTCCGGCGGCGCGGTCGCGTTCCTGCTGGAGCATCGGCAGGCGCACGAGCGCCTGGATGCCGCTCATGTACGCGCGGCCGCGTTCGAGCGTGTATTTGTCGTCGAGCGTGACGGACTTCAGCGCGGCTTCGAGCGAAGCGCGTTGGTCGGCGTCTAGCGGGGCATTCATTGAACTGTCTCCTCCACCCAGTTTGGGATCACCAAAACTTCAATTGCGTCGACGTCTTGTGAACGTCTCGGCAGTGGCCGGCATATTGGCCGGTTTTAAGCGATGGTAGCACTGGGATAAACCCGTCGCCCACCGGCCGTTTGGCCACGGCGCATCGACGAAACGGCGTGCCGCGATGCGTTACATCATGTAAAAGCATGTAAAGCCGGCCCCATCTTCGTACAAATGCCGTTAATCTTGTCGGCCTGCCGGAGGTGCCCGGCCGCGTCGGCCCGTTTCGACGCAACCGGGGAGGCGCCGGCAGTTTTAAAGGAGGTGCAATGAACACACGTCATATCCAGAGTTTCCTGATCGTGTCCGCGGCGTTTTTCGCGATGACCGGCCCGGTGCACGCGCAAGGCGCGAGCGCACTGGCGGCAGCCGGCGCGCAGATGCGTCAGATCGCGCCGGGGCAGCACGCCGACGCGCAGTCGGCGGGCGAGCGCGCCATCGCAGCGAAGGCGAACGTGCGTTGATCCGTTCGCGCGGCCGCCGGGCCGCGCCGAAACGAGCAGAACGACAAAAGGGCGGGAATCGCAAGATTCCCGCCCTTTTTTCTTGTGCCGCCGATGTGCGCGCGGCCCTCCGCGTCAGGCCTTGTCCTGCACCACGCCGCGGCGGATCTGGTCGAGCTCGATCGATTCGAACAGCGCCTTGAAGTTGCCTTCGCCGAAGCCCTGGTTGCCCTTGCGCTGGATGATCTCGAAGAAGATCGGGCCGATCTGGTTCTCGGTGAAGATCTGCAGCAGCAGGTCGTCGCGGGCGCCGTCGATCAGGATCTTGCGCTTCTTCAGCTCGTCGAGCGATTCGCCGTGGTTCGGCACGCGGCGGTCGACCAGCTCGTAATACGTGTCGATCGTGTCGAGCAGCTTCACTTCCTTGCCGCGCAGGCCGTCGACCGCGCCGTAGATGTCGTTCGTGCCGAGCGCGATGTGCTGGATGCCCTCGCCGTGGTACGCGTCGAGGTATTCCTGGATCTGGCCGGCCGTGTCCGAGCCTTCCTCGTTGATCGGGATCCGGATCTTGCCGCACGGCGACGTCATCGCCTTCGACTTCACGCCCGTCACCTTGCCTTCGATGTCGAAGTAGCGCACTTCGCGGAAGTTGAACAGGCGCTCGTAGAACTCGGCCCATTCCTGCATGCGGCCGCGATGCACGTTGTGCGTCAGGTGGTCGATGTAGGTGAGGCCGTGGCCGGCCGGGTTCGGGTTCGCGCCGGCGATCGGCTCGAAGTCGACGTCATAGATGCTGATGTCGCCGATCGCGCCCGGCTGCGCGCCGTTCTTGCCGCGCCAGCGGTCGACGAAATAGATCAGCGAATCGCCGATGCCCTTGATCGCCGGGATGTTCAGCTCCATCGGGCCCGTCTTGTTGTCGAAGCCCCACGCGCCGAGGTCGAGCGCGTGCTGGTACGCCTTCGCGGCGTCCTGCACGCGGAACGCAATTGCGCAGATCGACGGGCCGTGCAGGCGCGCGAAGCGTTGTGCGAACGAATCGGGTTCGGCGTTGATGATGAAGTTAATGTCGCCCTGGCGGTAGACCGTCACGTCCTTGTGGCGATGGCGTGCGATCGCGGTGAAACCCATCCGCTCGAACAGCTGTCCGAGCGCTTTCGGATCCGGTGCGGTGTATTCGATGAATTCGAAGCCGTCGGTGCCGACGGGATTCTCCCAGTTGGGGATCTGCATGCCGTGTCTCCTGTGTGCTGTGCGAGCGGCCGGGCGAGGTGGGGAGCCCGGCCGGTTTCAAGTCGAAGGTGATGCATGTCGCGGCGCGCGCAACGCATCGTCCATGCGACAAAGTGTAGCGGGCAGGGCGGAGCGTAAACTTGCGAACTTGATTGTCCGTGCCTACGATGGCGCAATTTCAAGTCTCGAAATAATCATCGGAGGGCAGGAAATGGCGCAAGCCGAATTGGATGCCATCGACCGGCGGATCCTCGCGATCCTGCAGGAGAACGGCCGCCTGTCGAACCAGGAGATCGCCGAGCGCGTGAACCTGTCGCCGAGCCCGTGCCTGCGGCGAATCCGGCGGCTCGAGGAAATGGGTGTGATCACCGGCTACGTCGCGCTGCTCGATCCGCAGAAGCTCGGGCTCGACCTGCTCGCCTATGTGAGCGTGCGGCTCGAGAAGCGCGGCGGCCTGGCGCCGGTGCGTGCCGACGAGACGTCGGCGCGCGCGGGCGCGACCCACGCGGAACTGTTCCGCGCGGCCGTGCAGACCTGGCCGGAAGTGGTCGCGTGCCATGCGATGACGGGCGACATGGATTACCTGCTGCGCGTGCAGGTCGAGGACATGGCGCACTTCTCCCGCTTCGTGCAGGAGCATTTGCTGCACCATCCGTCCGTGATCGACGTGAAGACGAGCTTCTCGCTCGAGTGCTTCAAGGAGACGACGGCGTTGCCGATCCGGTCGGTGCGCTAGCGCGCGGCGCCGGAAGAAGGGGGCGAGGAAGGACCGGGCGCCCCGCGGGGCAACCCGGTCGGCCAATGTCAGGCCGTCAGCGCGGCGGGCATCAGCGATTCGAGGAACTTCGACGTGCGGTGCGTCTGGCGCTTCAGCGCATAGTCGAACACCGCGGCCTGTTCCTGCAGCATCTCGGCGAGGATCGTCGAGTGGTCGGCCGGCGGCAGCGACAGGTACGCATCGGCTTCGCCGTACGCGTATTCGATCCGCATTCCGGACTTCTTCGCGATGTGCATCATCGTCGCGTTGCGCGACAGGCAATGCATGTACAGCATCGTCACGTGGGTGTTGCGGCTGCGGATCGCCGCGCGCTCGAACAGCTTCGAGCCGACGCCGCGGCCGCGGGCGCTTTCGAGCACCGACACGCCGAATTCGGCCGTGCGCTTGTCGCCTTCGACCGGCAGGTACGCCAGATGGCCGACGCCAATCAGTTCGAGCGCATGGTCGAACACGCCGAATACGGTGTCGCGGCCGAAGTCGATCGTCCGGACATAGTTCTCGATCACGTGGTCGGGCACCATTTGGCCGAAGCGCAGCAGGCGGTCCTCTTCGTCGAGCGAGAGAAAGTGGGTGAGCATGCGCTCACGGTCTTTGGAAGCCAGTTCCCTGACGAGAACCGGCGCAGTACCGGCGTGGCCGACGGCATCGGCACGGCGGTTGGGTTGCGTGTTCATCGTGGGTTCCTCAGTGTGTAGCTGCACAAGTGTGTTGTGCGACGCAACGCATTTTACCCGAGCGGGGTTGGGGAAAACCCGTATTTGACGTTATTTGTCCTGAGTGGAAATTCTAAATCCGCTTAGTTCATTTTCTATCTATTTGATTTTTAACGGATAAAAAATTCATCATATGAAATGCGCGGCGGCATGTCGCAGTGTGCCCGCCACGCAACGCATGCTGCTGCGCGGCAATCAGGCGCCGGGCGACAGCCCGCGCTCCATCAGATCGATCACCTGTTCGGCGAAGTCGCGGTAGCCGAGGCGGCCGCCCGGCTTGAGCCACGTGAACGTCCAGTTGATCATCCCGAACACCATCATCGTGACCGACGTCTGGTTTTCCTTGGAGATGCGGTCCGGATAGGCGCGCGCGAGCTGGCGCGCGAATGCCGCGACGATGTCGCGCTGGCGGTCCAGCACGATTTCGCGCTGCGCATCCTCCAGATACTTCACGTCGTTGAGCAGCGCGACGTGGCGGCTGTGCGAGGTCTCGTACTCGGCGAGGAAGGCCCGCACCAGTTCGGCGAACGCGTCGCGCTCGCTGAGGCCGCGCCGCTGGCTTGCGCCTTCGACCTCGGCGATGATCAGCATCAACCGTTTCGTGTAGCGGTCGAGCAGGTCGAACAGGATCGCTTCCTTGCTCTCGTAATAGTGATAGAGACGCGCCTTCGACGTGCCGCTCGCGGTCGCGAGATCGGACATCGACGTGCTCGGATAGCTCGTTTGCGCGAATTTCTCGGCGGCGAGATCGAGGATCTGCTCGCGCTGGGATTCGTGGTCGGGCGCTCGGGTACGGGCCATGGTCGAATGCGAAAGAGTAGCGTTAGCGGGGCGCGGCTGGCGCGCGTACCTGCGTGAAAGAGAGGGCGGCCGGCGCGTCGTCCTGCAGCTCGAGGCGGCCGGCTGCCGCGAGCTCGCGGCAGCGCCACCACGCGATCGAGTCGCTGACGAACAGCCCGCCGCGGTCCGCGCCGGCCATGATGCCGCCGACGACGCGTTGCGCGGGCTGCCAGCCGGTTTCCGCGTGCGCGGCGATCAGTGCGTCGAGGTCGGCGTACTGGCCGCTCTTGATCGTGTTGCTCACCCAGTAGCGCAACTCGGCATTCAGGTGCTTGGCTTCCTGCCATTCGAGCGCGAGGCGGCCGATGCGCAGCACCGAGACCGGCGCGGCCATCGGCCGTTTGCGGGCGAGCGCCGCCGGCGAGAACATCCCGGTCGAACATGCCTGGTCGGTGCGGGTCAGCGCCGCGCGCTGCGGCGCGTCGAGGTCGGCGGCCGACAGCCGCACCTCGTTCAGGCGCTGCGGCACGTTGCGCAGGTAATAGGCGACGCGGCGTAGCAGCAGTTTGTCGCCGACGCTCGGCGCGTGCCAGACGACCACCTGGTCCGTCTCCATCGCGAGCTGGTCGAGGCGGGCGAACTCGCCTTCGATTTCCGCGTTCCAGTCGGGAATCCGATCGCCGAGCACGCGCTGCCAGAAGGCGGCGCGCGTGTCGGGCGTCTCGTCGGCGCCCTTCAGCGGCCCGACCGCGAGATCGTCGAGCAATCCGACGACGCGCTCGTCGCGTCCGGCTTGCGCGAGCGCCTCGCGCAGCGACGCGGCGGCGGTGCCGCCCTGAATCACGTGAATGGTACTCATCGGCCTGTCATCACACAAAAGAAAACCGCCGGACGGGCGGACGCGATGACGTCCAGCCGGCCGGCGGCCCCTAGTGTAAGCGAGATGTGTGACGACGAGAAACCGGCACGCCGCGCCGGTACGACGCCGTTCAACGCTCGTCGAAGCTTACGACGACCTTGTCGCTGATCGGGTGGCACTGGCACGTGAGCACGAAGCCGTCCTTCACTTCGTGTTCCTCGAGCGTGTAGTTCTTTTCCATCCGCACTTCGCCTTCGACCACCTTCGCGCGGCACGTGCAGCACACGCCGCCCTTGCACGCGTAGGGCAGCGCGAGGCCCGCGCGCAGGCCGACGTCGAGCAGGCTCACGCCTTCGTACGGCAGACGCAGCTTGCGCTTCTTGCCGTCGAGCACGATTTCGAGGTCCGCGGCCGGCGTCGTGTCGGTGATTTCGACGACGGGTGCGCCGGCCTGCGGCAGCGGCGTGCCGAAGCGTTCGACATGCACCTTCGCCTGCGGCACGCCGGCAGCCTTCAGCGCGGCTTCGGCTGCGTCCATCATCGGCGCTGGGCCGCAGATGAACGCTTCGTCGATCGCGTCCGCCGGCATCAGCGTGGCGAGGAATTCCGCGCATTTCGCCTGGTCGAGGACGCCATTGAACAGCTCCACGTCCTGCTGGTCGTCCGACAGCACGTGATACAGGACGAAGCGGTTCATGTAGCGGTTCTTCAGGTCCTCGAGCTCCTCCGCGAACATGATCGCGTCGACGCTGCGGTTGCCGTAGATCAGCGTGAACGTGCTGCGCGGTTCGAGCTCGAGCGTCGTCTTCACGATCGCGAGCACCGGCGTGATGCCCGACCCGCCGGAGAACGCGACGTACTGCTGGCCGTGATCGGCGTTCAGGTGCGTGAAGAAGCGGCCGTCCGGCGTCATCACGTCGATCGTGTGGCCCGGCTTCAGCGTGTCGAACGCGAAGTTCGAGAAACGGCCGCCGCGCACGCGCTTGATGCCGATGCGCAGTTCGCCGTCACGGTCGTAGTCGGTCGTGCCGACACAGATCGAGTACGAGCGACGTGTTTCCTCGCCGTCGATATGGGTCTTCAGCGTGACGAACTGGCCCTGCGTGAAACGATACGCGTCGCGCAGCTCCGGCGGCACGTCGAAGGAGACGGTAACGGCGTCGGCGGTCTCGGGGCGCACGTCGCGGATACGCAGCGGGTGAAATTGCGGAGTCGCCATGATCAATAGGGTTTGAAGTAGTCGAAGGGTTCGCGGCAGTCGACGCAGCGATACAGCGCCTTGCAGGCCGTGGACGCGAATTGCGCGAGACGCTCGGTGCGGGCTGAGCCGCAGCGCGGGCAAGCGGGCGCCGCGACCGGCCGCGGCACGAAACGCACGACGGTTTCGCGTGGCGCCGCGCTGCCGCACTGACCGACGGGCGGCGCGATGCCGTAGGCGCGCAGCTTCTCGCGCGCTTCCTGCGTGATCCAGTCGGTCGTCCACGCGGGCGCGAGCACCGTCTCGATCCGGTGCGGCGGCAGGTCGGCGGCCTGCAGCGCGGCTGCGATGTCCTCGGCGATCTGCGACATGGCCGGACAGCCGGAGTAGGTCGGCGTGATCACGACTTCGAGCAGGCCGTCGTCCGCGCGACGGACGTCGCGCAGGATGCCGAGCTCGCGAATCGACACGACCGGGATTTCGGGATCGGGCACCGCTTCGAGCACATCCCACGCACGCGCGAGCAATGGATCGTGGCGGTGCGCGGCGGGCGCGGCGTCGGCGGGTGTGGCGGTCTGGACGGACATCGTCGGGCTCCGTTGGGTCGGCCGGTTACCAGTTCGCGCCGGGGTGCTGGCGCGCGAGGCTCTGCATTTCCGCGAGCAGGTAGCCCATGTGCTCGGAGTGCTCGCCCCGCTTGCCGGTCGTCACGTGCTGGACGGGCGCCGGCATGGTGAGCGTCGCCTCCGCGAGCGCATCGTCCACGTCCGCGCGCCACGCAGCTTCGAGCGCGGCCGGAGCCGGGCCGATGCCCGGTGCGGCGACGGCGTCGTCGATTGCGTCGGCCGCGAAGAATTCGCGCGTGTACGGAATCAGGTAGTCGAGCGCGGCCTGCGCGCGGCGATGCGATTCGTCGGTGCCGTCGCCGAGGCGCACCAGCCATTCGCGCGCGTGCTGCACGTGATAGCGGGTCTCCTTCACCGATTTCGCGGCGATCGCGGCGAGGTGCGCGTCCGTCGACGTTTCGAGCGCCGTCCACACGTGCAGCATCAGCGTCGCGTAGAGGAAGTTGCGCACGATCGTCACCGCGTAGTCCTTGTCGGCGTGCGCGGTGCCGGCTATCGGGCCGTAGTGCGGCAACTCGGCGAGCGTGAAGTTCGCGAATTCGCGCTCGGTGCGGAAGTACGCGTAATCGTCTTCCGTCTTCGCCGCGCCGTTGAGCTGGCGCTCGAGTTCGGCTGCGTGCGTATACAGCATGCGGGCCTGGCCGATGAGGTCGAGGCTCATGTTGGTGAGCGCGATGTCTTCCTCGAGGATCGGGCCGTGGCCGCACCATTCGGCGTTGCGCTGACCGAGGATCAGCGCGTTGTCCGCAAGGCGCAGCACGTAGGAGAGGTGTTCGGGCGTGATCGTCATGGCGCGGGCGTTACATGTGGTTGACTTCGTCGGGCAGTGTGTAGAACGTCGGGTGACGATAGATCTTGTCGCCCGCCGGTTCGAACAGCTCGGCCTTCTCGGCCGGATCCGACGCGGTGATCGCCGACGACGGCACCACCCAGATGCTCACGCCTTCCTGGCGGCGCGTATAGACGTCGCGCGCCATGCGCAGCGCCATCGACGCGTCGGCCGCGTGCAGGCTGCCGCAATGCTTGTGGTCGAGGCCCTGCTTGCTGCGCACGAACACTTCCCAGATCGGCCATTCCTTCTTCATCACTCTCTCCTGAATCCTGTATTCGATGGTTGCCGCTCAGGCGGCGTGCTGTTCGGCGCGGGCGCGGCGCTTTGCTTCGTGCGCGAGCGCGGCTTCGCGTACCCACGCGCCGTCGTCGTGCGCCTTCACGCGGGTCGCGAGGCGTTCCTTGTTGCAAGGGCCGTCGCCGTTGACGACGCGCCAGAATTCATCCCAGTCGATCGTGCCGTAATCGTGGTGGCCGCGCGCCTCGTTCCATTTCAGGTCCGGATCGGGCAGCGTCACGCCGAGTACCTTCGCCTGGTCGACCGTCGCGTCGACGAACTTCTGCCGCAGGTCGTCGTTCGAGATCCGCTTGATGCCCCACTTCGCGGATTGGCTGCTGTGGACCGAATCGGCGTCGCTCGGGCCGAACATCATCAGCACCGGCCACCACCATCGGTTCACGGCCTGCTGGACCATCGCGCGCTGCGCGTCGGTGCCCTTCATCATCGACAGCAGCGCATCGAAACCCTGGCGCTGGTGGAACGACTCTTCCTTGCACACGCGGATCATCGCGCGCGCATACGGGCCGTACGTGCAGCGGCACAGCGGAATCTGGTTCATGATCGCGGCGCCATCGACGAGCCAGCCGATCACGCCGACGTCGGCCCAGGTCGGCGTCGGGTAGTTGAAGATGCTCGAGTATTTCGCCTTGCCGGCGTGCAGCGCGTCGATCAGCGAATCGCGCGATACGCCGAGCGTTTCGGCTGCGCTGTAAAGATAGAGGCCGTGGCCGGCTTCGTCCTGGACTTTCGCGAGCAGGATCGCCTTGCGCTTCAGGCTCGGCGCGCGCGAGATCCAGTTGCCTTCCGGCAGCATGCCGACGACTTCCGAGTGCGCATGCTGCGAGATCTGGCGGACCAGCGTCTTGCGATAGGCGTCCGGCATCCAGTCCTGTGGTTCGATCTTGCCGTCCGCGGCCATGACCGCGTCGAACCGCGCTTGCTCGGGCGACTCGGCTGGGGCGTCCAGCGGCGCGACGTTGCGGGGGATGTCGAGGGATTGCGTGTACATGGCGGAGATTCCCGTCCGGTTGAATGTGTGCGAAGTATAAACCAACCGACCGGTCGGTTAATAAATTTCTTGTGCATTTGCGGCGGGACTCGGGTAAACGAGCGGCGTTGGGGTGCGATCGCTGCGCGGGAAGGCGGTTCGGCGCGTGTGATCGGCGGCTTCTGCGGCACAATGCCCGCTTTCCGATGAGGATTTCGCCGATGTCATTTCGAAGCAGCTTCGTCGCGACCGTGCTGGGCGCGTCCATGTTCCTGTCGCCGCTGGCGGCTTCGGCCGCGCCCGCGCCGGCCGGGTGGGTCGCCGCGTGGGCGACTGCCTTGCAGCCGATTCCCGACCTGGCTGCGCCGCCGCCGCTCTATCGTGCGCCGGACGTGGCCGGGCGGACCGTTCGGCAGATCGTCTATCCGACCGTATCGGGACATGCCGCGCGGATTCGCGTGAGCAATGCATACGGTCGCGCGCCGCTGGTGATCGACGCTGCGGGTCTTGCGCGCGCGGGTGACGGTGCGGCGCTTGCCGATGGGGCGAGCACGGCCGTGCGCTTCGGCGGGAAAGTATCGGTGACGCTCGGGCCGGGCGAGGAGCTCGAAAGCGACCCGGTGACGATCGACGTGACGGCCGGGCGGCCGTACGCGATCAGCCTGCGGATGGGGGCGAACCAGCGGATGACCGTGTGGCACCGTGTTTCCAACCAGTTCAATTACGTATCGACGCCGGGCGATCACGTGAACGACCCGGGTGCCGACGCATTTCGCACGCGCTTTACCCAGTATGCGTGGGTGACCGAATTGGCCGTCGAGGCCGGTGCCGGTCGGGCGAGTGTCGCGGCGATCGGAGACTCGATCACCGACGGGCTGCGCTCCAGCCTGAACCGCAACCGTCGTTGGCCGGACGCGCTGTCGCTCCGGCTGGCCGCGGCAGGTTCGAATACGCTCGGCGTGGTGAATCTCGGGATCAGCGGCAACCGGCTGCTCAGCGATTCGGCGTGTTACGGCACGTCGCTCGCGTCGCGGTTCGAGCACGATGCGCTTTCGCGCGCGGGGGTGAAGGCGGCGATCGTGCTGATCGGCATCAACGACATCAACTTCGCGGCGATGCCGCCGCGCGCGGGGCTCGATTGTGACAGCCCGCATACGCAGGTCACGGCTGCATCGCTGATCGACGGCTACCGCCGGTTGATCCAGGCCGCGCACCGCCAGGGCGTGAAGGTCTTCGGTGCAACGCTCACGCCTGCGGCATTGCCGGCCGGGCGCGAGGCGATCCGGCTCGAGGTGAACCGGTGGATTCGGAGCGGCGGTGGGTTCGACGGCGTGGTCGACTTCGACGCTGTGCTGCGCGATCCGGCGCGCCCAAGCGTGCTGCTGCGCCGATACGACAGCGGTGACGGCATTCATCCGAGCGACGCCGGCTACACGGCGATGGCCGACGCGGTGCCGATGGAGCGGCTGCAGGCCGCGGCTGGCGGCAAGTGAAATCGCCTAATACATATATAGAGACGCATATATAGAGAGCGTGCGACCAGCTACCGGCTGCTTGCGGATCGCGGGTGGTGGTGCGTAGTCCGTCGACCCCCCAGCCCCCGTGCGCGGCAGCGCCCGGGGGCTTTTTCAAAATATTTTCACAAGGGGGCTTGCGAAGACGGGATGGGGTGCTTAGAATCACGCCTCTTTCGCGCTAACGGAAACGCAGCGCGGGAGGAAGGGAAGCGGTGCTGTCGAGGGTGGGTTGCAGGAGCCCCGGCGCACACGAAGTTGAACCCCGCCGTCGCAACGAAGCAGTTCAGAAAGTTGTTGACGAGCGAAGAAGGATGGTTCATAATTCCGCTTCTCTGCTGCTGAAAACGCAGCGCTGCTGGGAAACAGAAGGTTTCTCGCAGAATGCTCTTTAAAAATTAACAGCCGATAAGTGTGGGCGCTTGATGGAAGCGAACTGATCCTCGGATCAGATAGCGAAAGTATCAAGAGTCTCACACTAAAGTAAGTCAGGTTTATGAAGTGATTCATATT
>NZ_JAWRYD010000069.1:0-8156 GCF_046534765.1 Burkholderia sp. SIMBA_062 | reverse complement strand
CTGGTGGGCGCGGTTCACGCGGCTTATGTCGGTGCGAATTATCTGTCGCCGTTCGTCAAGCAATTGCTGGAGGGCACGGAGACGTCGCCGGGCACGCGTACGCTGACGGCCCGCGAAATCGAGGTCGTGCGACTTTACGGCGCCGGCCTGACGGTTGGCGAGATCGCCGTTCAGCTTCACCGGAGCAAGCAGACGATCAGCTCGCAGAAGTCGAGCGCGATGAAGAAGCTCGGCATCGTCCGCGACGCGGACCTGATCCGCTATGCAAGCGAGGGCCAGCTGCCCGACATGCCCGAGACCGATGCGTAGCGGGCAACCGGCGGGCGGTAAGCCGTGAGCCGGGCGGCGCATGACGCCGCACCGGCGTCGAGTCCACTTCGACGATCCGTATGCCCACCAAACTGAAAGCGCTGATTCGCACGCCACCGCTATTGCGGGCCGCAAGCCGTTCGAGCCGGGGCGCGTGCGGCGTCAGCAGCAATGGCTGCTGTACGGAAGCGGCGCGGCGATCACGGTGTTCGTGCTGGTTTGCACGGCACTTGTCGCGCGACTCGACCTACAGGAATCGCTTGCGCAGTACCGGTCGCGGTTCCTGATACGCAAGGCCGAACTGCTCACGGAGATGGAGGTGGTCAGGGCGCTTCAGAACCGCTATGTCGAGAACATCGAGCTGGTCGCCAAGCAGGGCACGGCCGTATCGCCCGATACGCTCGGGCGCTACGCCGACGATCGCGGCAGGCTGGTCGTCGTTGGCCAGGCGGGGCGGGTGGCGTTTGCCGCGTTCGCGGTCGCTTCCTCATCGCAATCGGCGAAGGCCTATGCTCCCTGGGGTAGCCGGCACCGCAACGGGAGGGGGGCTATTCCGTGCGCTGCGCGCGGACTCGCGCAATGGGCGATCGCGCGCCTGCTCGACGTGATGCCCGATCTGACTGAACCGAACCGAACCGAAGCTGAGCTGAGCTGAGCTGAGCTGAGCTGAGCTGAGCTGAGCGGCGCAAGCTGGCCACCACATCGCCCCACGCATTCAGGAACACGGTCGGCACGCAGATGCTGGCCGTCGGCGTCGCGCTCGAGGTTGTACAGCGCACGCTCGGCCATGCGTCGCTCGGCACCACGCGCTCTACGTGTCACCGGAAGAGGCGCGGATGCGTCGCGAGGCGGAGAAGTACTATGCGCGGTTGACGCGCGACCTCTGAACGCTCGCTCTCGATTAACGCTTTCGTAGTCATTCCGGTAGGGCCGTTGATGTGCCAGCACTGCCTGGATTATTCGGGCATGCCACCCGCGGAGAGCGGATCGGCGAGGGAGCAACCGGTGAAACCGACCACGCAACCTGTATCGCAGACGAATGGCCACGTCGGGCAATGCACGCGGCCATGCCACACAAGTCAGTTTTTTGCGCAGACGCCGGCGATCTGGCTATATCCGTTCGAACTCTGCTTGCCCTGGCGAACCGGAAGATCGTACGAGATGCGGCAGGACGAGTTCGCATCGTCGCCCCACTTGACGGTGAGTTCGCCGTTGTCGTCGACCCCGCGCGCAAAGATCTTGCTTGCCTGCCCGACTACGCCGAGCTCCTTGCCCGATTGGTCGTACACAGTCGCGCCGAACGGCAGCGGCGTGCCGTTCGCCTGGCGCGCCTTGATGACGACCGCGCGCCCCGTGTCGGTCGCGAACTTCAGCAGCGGCACGGCGCCGGCTCGCGGCGCGACCTGCTGGCTCGTCTCCTTCAGCTCGACATCCATCGAGATGCCCTTCGGGTCGAGCTCGACCGTGTTCAGGTTGTAAGGCGTCAGATACGGCACGATCGCATAACCGCGACCGTCGACGCGCACGCCCGACGCATTCGTGATGCGCGCGCCGGCAGCGCCGGGCGCCTCGACGATGCCGAACGTTTCGGACAGCGGCTGCGACAGCGTGATGCCGCCGCCATGCGCGACCGCCGCGCCCCGGATGCCAACGGACCCCTGCTGATAATCGCCGCTTGCGCTGACGCTTGCGCTGAGTTCGGCGAAGCGTGCACGGTACGTGGCGCTGCCGCCGCCGTCGGTGCTCGAGCTGCCGGTATCGGACGCGTGATTCACGTTGACGCTGTACGACAGCGCATTGTCGACGCCGAGCGAATCCGACAGCGTCGTCTGAACCTGCGTACGGCCGCGGGTATCGTGCGTGACGCTGCCCGACACCGTCGTGGGCCGCGTTCGGCCGAGCGGAATCGTGACGCTCACGTAGTACAGCGTGCTCATTTCGCCGCCCTGGCTGCGCTGCCGCGCGGCCGACAGGTTGTACGAAATGTTTCGGTACGCGTTGTTGTAGCCGACCGAATAGCTGGTGTCGGAGCCCTGGCGATTCCAGTAATCGGAGGCCGATGCGGTGACGCTGAGTTGGCCGCCCTTGTCGCCGAGTCGCTGACTGAGGGTCAGCGACGCGCGATTGCGCTGACGCCAGATCGAGTCGATAAACCCGCCGTCGCGCACGGTGTCGCGTGTGCGCATCGCGTCGTTGAGGCCGAAGTAGCCGCTGGTCGAGTAGCGGTAGGCCGCGATCGCGATATCGGTATTGGTCTGCGCGATCGATTTCGAATAGCTGACCCGCATACTCGAGCCGTTGAAGCGCTTCACGCCCGGGATCGATGTCGTCGCGTGCGTGATGTCCGCACCGAACGCGCCGATCGACGTATTGAGCGCGGCGCCAACCATCGCGGCCACATAGCCAGTTGCGGCCGTCACGCCGCCATAGCCCGTGATGAGGTTCGTCAGGCCGCGCTGGTACGTGGCCTGCGCGAACAACGGGTGGCTGCTGCCCTGCGGATTGCGCAGCGATCCGACGGAAAAGCTGTAACGGCTGATGCCGGGCCGCAGCGACATCGGAACGGCCGCGTACGGCACCGAGAACGAATGCTCGGAGCCGTCGGCTTCGGTGACGGACACTTGCAGGTCGCCGCCATAGCCGGTCGGATAGAGGTCGTTGATCTCGAACGCACCGGGCGCGACGGTCGTTTCGTAAAGCGTCACGCCGTTCTGGCGAATTCTGACCTTGGCGTTGGTGTTGGCGATGCCGCGCACCACCGGCGCGTAGCCGCGCAGCGAATCGGGCAGCATGCGATCGTCCGACGACAAGCGCACGCCGCGGAACTGCGTGGAGTCGAACAGGTCGCCGGACGTATAGGTTTCGCCGATCACGAGCTGCGACGACAGCGACGGGATGTCGCGCTGAACGTAGGTGGAAATGTCCTCGTACTGGCTGCTCCCTTGCGACGACCAGCTATACGAGCCGTCGTGGCGGAAGTGCCAGTTGCCGATGTTCACGCCGCCGTTCAGGCCGAGATAACCTTGCGTTTGCGTCGAGGTGCCGCGGTTCTTCGAGCCGTAGAGGTTGAAGTTATAGCCGAGCATCGCGACCGGCACCCCCGAACTCCACTGATCGGGGCTCACGTAGCCGCGCGCCTGGTGCGAGAGCGACGCCTGCGGGATGCTCAGCGTCAGCGTCTGCTCGCTGAAATCGAACGCGGCGCTGGCTTCCGGAATGACTTCACCGATGCGGCGGCATTCGCCTGCGATGGCGAGTTGCGCGACGAGCTCGGGTGACAGTTTGCGGAAATCGACGCCGATGCGCTTCAGCATCTTTTCGTCGAAGCAAGCCTGCGCGTCCGGCGTGCCGGGCGCGGCCTTGAACGGAATGTCGTAACGGCCGATCCAGTCGGCGCCGACATAGAGGTCGACGCTATATTCGCCCGGCAGCGCGACGTTGCCGCGCGCATAACGCGACAGATCGACCCGCGCTCCGCGTCCATTGCTCAGGAAGCCGGGATCGAATTCGACCTGGGCGAACTCCGTCTGCGCGACCTGGATCGGCGCGGGCAGAGACTGCGGAGGCGTTTCCGCGCGCGCGTCTTGCAACCATGCTCCAATGCAGGACAGAACCAGCACGTAGATGGGCTTGAGGTGCGGCATGTCGGGCACGTTCGCACGCACATGTCGATTCAAAGTCATTCCCAGCTACTCCTGTCGTGATTGGGCGCACGGCGCCACGCGCAAGGCCAATTTCAGGCTGCGCGTGTCGCGGCGTCGCTCGGCGTTCGTTGCAAATTGAAAAATCGGCGTCGTTCGGGAGGCCGGGCCTCCGACGAAGATCTGATGCGGCAGTGCGCGATGCGATTGCGGATCTCGAACCCGCATCGCGGCGCGGCCGGGTGTTGCGTCAGTGCGCTGTCGAAACGGGAACTTCGTTGTCGGTCGACGAACCCCAGTCGTCGATGCTGCCGAACGAAACCGTTGCGCCGCTCGACGGAAGCGCATCGAGTTGCTTGACCGGGAACTGCTGCGTGTCGCGGGGCAGCACGTATCCCATTCCCGCGTCGTATTTATGGCCGGCGGCCTTCAGCGACACGCTGCCCAGATTGACGACGTAGGGTGTCGGATTGCTGGCTTGCAGCGCATATCCTTCGCCAGCCTTGACGAGGCGCCAGTTCAGTTGCTTTGGCGCGGCGCTCGCGTTGCCGGTCAGGCCTTCGGGGCGGAACATCACCTTGATACGCGAGCGGAAGGCGATCTGAAGCTGGTTCCGGTCGTCTGCAGCCGCCGCTTTGGGCGGGATTTCGAGCACGTTGAGCCAGAACAGTGATTCCTTGTCGGCCGGCAACGGTTCGCGCGTATAGATCATGCGCAGCGTCTGCCCCTTGCCGGGTTCCATCCGGAACATCGCGGGCGTTAGCGTGAACGGGACGTCGATATTGTCGGGGGACGCATTCGGGTCGCCCTTATCGAGCCATGCCTGCACGAGCGAGGGCGCCTTGCCTTCGTTCGTGAGCTTCACCGTGACCTCGCGGTCGTTGCCTGGAAAGACCACGCGCGTCCCGGAAATCACCACGTCGGCGCAGGCGTGGGATGTGACGAGGGCGGAAAATAGCGCGAGCGTCGAAATGGATTTTGTGGACAGCATGGGCAACTCCGATAAATATGTAGTAGTTCTTATCGTTGGGAGCCGAGGAACCGAAAGAATTCCGGCCGAGAGTCTTTTTTGTAAGGCTCCTCGGCTTCCGTTGCGATCGTTACTGATAGGTCAGCGAGTACTGGACCTTCGAGTTGGCCTGGCCGGCGGTGGCCGCGGCCGTTGCGTAGTACTCGGCGAAGTAGTTCAGCGTCGCCTTGCCGTCTGCCGCGATATCGACGAGCTGGCCGCCCTGATCCCCCATCGCGCCGATCTTGATCGGCGATTGCTTGTCGTTCAGCACGCTGATTTCGACGTTCGATGCGGCATCCGCGCCGCCGTCGAGCGTCAGGCGGCCGGTCGACTGGTTGACGTTCGAGCCGGATTCGAAGACGACGCCGACCTTCGTCGGGTTCGCGCCGCCGGAGGTGCAGCCTTCCAGCATCACGGAGAACGGCGTGCGGCCGGCCGTGGTGCCCGCTGCGGCGAGGGTGTTCGTGCCGATCTTCGGCAGCGCCACGGGAATGGCGCCGCCCGAGCCGTTCGACACCTTGCAGGTCGAGGCAATGATGCTGCCCGTGAACGTGATCGTGCCGTCGGACGCGTGCGCGGCCGAAGCGGCAGCGAGACCGGCGGCAGCCAGGATCATGGAAAGAGCATGAGTGCTTTTCGTGATTTTCATAAATCGAATTCCAAACGGTGATTGATGTGTGATGGTGAAAGGCGAACTTGAGAGCCGTCGCGGGGTGCGTGCGCGATGAATCTCGGCGTGTGCATTTCAAGACGAATTTTCCGGATATGAGACAGGACCGGGAATCGGACAAAGTTCAAAGCTACTGGAAAATCACTAGGACAAGTACTAAATAAATGAGGGCGACAGGAATCTTCAGATAAACTGCAGGAATTGTTAAATCCGACACGTACGACCGGCGACCGTTTCGGCGCGAGACGCGGGCCATCGACGCCATCATCGGCGTTGGCACGATGTTGCTGACGCTGTTGTCTTATACAGGTGCCCTCCAAAGCCGGCATCCCACCCAGTGACGATCGCCTCCCGGCAAGCGATTGCGGACCGCAGCACCCTGGCTTAGTACTTGTACGAATGAGTTTTAGTTCCATTTCGTACGCGTCATATTCAATCATTCACCGTTGCTCGGCAAAATTGCGTCTGCATTTCGTACTTGCTTCATGACTGACGACATACCGGTAAGCGTGTCCCGCCTCATGCGTTCATGTCACGTTGCGGCGCTTTGTACGGCAAATTTCGGCGCTTCAAAATCTGTCGCCGAATGACCGAGCAGGGGCGAACGGGCAATCAATGCGACCAAAGGCTCGAAGTGAGACGCGATACGAAGCCGAAATGCGTTTTCAACCTTGCGTGCAACGGTCTGCGACGCGGTAGTGCGAGGCAAGGGTTGCGGCCGGCGTCCCTGCTATGCGGACCCGCCAATTCCGTCTGGCCGGCACGCTGTCCACGAGTTTCCACCGCGAGACGCGGCTCGCCACTGATACAGCCGAGCCCGGGTTTCGTGGGCGTCAGCAACAACCCGTCCTATGGCGCGACGTATTTGGAGCGCGCGCAATGGTGGCCTGGTGCCTGGTGCCTGGTGTCGCGCGCAGGGCAGCTGACGACAGGAAAATTCACCGTCGCCTCCGGGCGAGTGCCGTTCATCGGTCCTTGCGAGTGAACGATCCATCTTTTGATCGACGATTTCTGTCCATCGAATTTGATGATTGGCCGGATAAATTTAATGAAATTCTTGATTATTGCGGCCTGTTTTTCTGGAATATTTTCGGCTACGTCGTGGGCGGACTGCACGTCGAATACCAATAACGGTTTAAATTATTATATCGCGAACGTGTCTGGATTCAGTCCGCCAGATTTTTCGCCAGGCGCAATTCCGATCGGTGGTGTAATTTACTCCAAGACCGGGACGGTAACATTTACGAACAAAAAGGGCCCGACGGCGTCGGTGCATTGTACCGACTGGACGTACACCTATGTCACGGGGGTGGGCGTGCCGGACGGAAACACAATTTATCCGACTTCCATTCCAAATGTCGGCTTGCGAATGAAGGCGGGGAATACACTTGTTCCGTATCGCGCAAGTTCGTATTTTTCAGACACTGACTGGAACGAAACGTATTCGCTGACGATTGAACTGGTTAAAACCGGGAACATCACCGCTGGCGGGGTGCTGAGCGGTGCGTACGCGCAATACCGCGCCAATAACGCAAGCGGGCAGCTACTCGTCGAGTATCGATTCGCGTCTCCTGTCGTAGTGCGGCCCCGGGTTCCGACCTGCAAAGTCGCGACACCGTTGGTGACGGTGCCGATGGGCATGTTCGGTATAAGTGCCTTCAACGGCGTAGGCACGACAGTAGCCCCGCGTTCATTCGCCATCTCGCTGGCTTGCTCGGGCGGGGATGCGGGGACGATGACCAATGCTTATACGACGCTGACCGATTCGACCATGCCGAGCAATACGTCGACGACGCTATCGCTGACGAAGGAATCGACGGCGTCCGGGGTTGGCGTCCAGATCATGACGGGCGACACGCTGGTCGGTTTCGGGCCGGATTCCGCAGCGGTCGGCAACACCAATCAATGGAAAGTTGGCACGGTCGTGCCGGGACAAGCGAATTTGACGGTACCACTGGCCGCGCGCTACGTGCAAACCGGATCAAAAATTACGCCAGGCAGTGCGAATGCTCGGGCGACTTTTACGATGAGCTATCAGTAAGAAACGCTAACTAAATGAAGTGATGGAGCGCGCACTGATAGTGTTCGCGCCCGTCGCAAAGGCTAACGGTTGCCGCTGTTCGCTGATGTCGATGCGAAGGCGCAGTGCATGCGAGTGCTCCGATGCGGCGCGCGACAGCGCAGGATCGCGTCTCCTGCCGCCGCGGCGGACGAACGGCCGGCATCGAGAGCAATTGCGGAGCCGCAGTCGCGCATTGGCCGGGACGATACAAAAACAATGCCGCCGCGGCGTAGGTCGCCAGCGTCAAGACAGGGAAGGCAGACACGCCGCGTTCGCACAGATGCCGCGTGATTTCGACTGAAGAAGGAAGGGTAAGGCCGTGCGCTATATGGGAAAAGTATTCGGGCTGCTGCTTGGGTTTGCGACGCTGCCGGAGAAATCCAGCCGGGATTTCCTCACGAAGCTCAACGAATTCATGATGATGTCGCCGTCGCAGAAGCGCCGGGCCATCACCGAGTGGCA
>NZ_JAWRYD010000193.1:0-290 GCF_046534765.1 Burkholderia sp. SIMBA_062 | reverse complement strand
CCTGCCGGCGTCGGCGTTGTCGCTGATCTTGCTGATCGTGTCGCTGGCGGCGCTGCTGCTGATCGCGGCGCGCGTGCCGCGCCGCCGCGCGGCTTGACGCGAGGGATGCGATGGATGCGCTGTGGCTCGACGCGCCCGACAGGCACAGCGGACGCGATGCAAGGGAACGACGCGAAGTGGGTGACGAGGACGAGGCGAGCGTGTCGAAAGACAGACGCGATGAGGCGCAGGCGGAGTGGGGCGGCGGCGCTCAGACGCGATCGTCGTCCCGATCCGCGGTGACGACGCCG
>NZ_JAWRYD010000192.1:0-290 GCF_046534765.1 Burkholderia sp. SIMBA_062 | reverse complement strand
CATGCCTGACAAAAAGCCCGGCCTACGCTCTGCCCAGTGGTTCGGTACCGCCGACAAGAACGGTTTCATGTACCGCAGTTGGATGAAGAACCAAGGCATTGCCGACCATCAGTTCCATGGCAAGCCGATCATCGGCATCTGTAACACTTGGTCGGAGCTAACCCCGTGCAATGCGCACTTCCGCCAGATCGCCGAGCACGTCAAGCGTGGCGTGATCGAGGCCGGTGGCTTCCCGGTGGAGTTCCCGGTGTTTTCCAATGGCGAATCCAACCTGCGCCCTACCGCCATGC
>NZ_JAWRYD010000191.1:0-291 GCF_046534765.1 Burkholderia sp. SIMBA_062 | reverse complement strand
AGCTTGATCACGCCCAGATGCTTGCCCCAGTAGTTCGCCATCACGGTCGGCACGCCGTTGACGGTGCCCTTCACCTTGTCGACGCCCGGCAGGTTGAACTGCGCGACCGTGCTGTTCGCGTCGGGGAACACCTGGTGCGAATGGCCGATCAGCATCGCGTCGATGCCCGGCACGGTCGACAGCCACCAGCTGCCGTTTTCCATCGTCGGCGAATACGCCGTGTTGTCGAGCCCGCCGTGCGAGATCGCCACGACCAGATCGGCGCCCTTCGCGCGCATCTCGGGGATGTAC
>NZ_JAWRYD010000068.1:0-8832 GCF_046534765.1 Burkholderia sp. SIMBA_062 | reverse complement strand
TTCGGCGAGCGATTCACGCAGGCGCGTGGATAACCTGTTGTTCAACCGCCTCGCCCACAAAAATGCGGACAGGTTCCAACACAACTTCAACCAGCGCCTCCCGAGCAATCGGGCAGGCGCTTTTTTTTCGTCCAGAGGAAAGCCGGCCGGTTTTCTCGATGATTCCGGCGCGCGACTCCGGCGCGCAGTCCTACACTGAACCTGTTTCTCGCGCTTCTGCGCATCGACCCAGCCGCATCGGCTTCGCCCTTGCGCATTTCTCTCACCGACAACGTGTCGGCTCCCCTGTCAGGGCAATCTCCCTGACGGGCGATTGCCCTCTTTTTTGAGGCAATCGTCATGTTCAAGCTTCTCATCTCTGTCCTGCTTCTCGCGTCCCTGACCGCGTGCGCTTCGTACGACTTCGGGTCTCCCGACGTCTACCAGCGCTATGACGTTCAGCGCGCGGGAGAAATCGAGGCGGGCACCGTCGTCAGCGTGCGCGGCATCACGATCACCAACGAGTCGGACCGTTCCGGCCTGGCGTCGCTGCTGAGCGCGGGTGTTAGCGCATTTCTCGGCTCCCGCACGATCGGTGGCGGCAACGGCCGGTACATCGCCGGCGCGCTCGCCGGTGCCGGTGCCGCCTACGTTTCGCAGCGTTTGTCGGAATCGCTTGCGCGTCACGCTGGCCTCGAGGTCGTCGTACGCACGGGGTCCGGTCGGACGTTGGTGGTCGTTCAATCCGACGAGCAACGCTTCGCCCCCGGCGATCGCGTGATGCTCGTCAGCAGTTCTTCCGGCATGCGCATCACGCGCTGAGCCGCTCAATCGCCGGCAGCCGCCGGCTTCTTCCTGCATAGCGAGGTTCCCGTCCGGGGCCTCGCTTTTTTCATTCCGAGGGCAAGATGTTCAAGGTACCGAAAGTTCTTTATGCGGACCGGCGCGCGGGTGGCGTCGCGTCCGATGCTGCATTGACCCACCACGCGACGCGAATGCTCCACCGTGTCGCGCGCGATCTGCGGTTGCGCGCGGGCGAGCACGAGGTGGTGGCTGAGCCGGCGAAGGCCGGCCGCGGCTGCCGCGTCACGTTGCGCACCAGCCGGATGATGCTCGAAGTTGCGGATTCGTCCTCGCGTCAACAAGTTGCGGTGTCGTTCCGCACGCGGCGGGGTCACCACGACCTGTCGGGTGGCGGCGACAACGTCGTGCCGCTCGCGCTGCTCGACACGGACGAGGGCTACCAGGCATTGCTTGGTGGCCTGCGGCTCGTGGACGGTCTCGATAGCGACCGGCGATAGGGGGCTTGATGCAATTCGTCGACGTCTGCATTGAGTACCCTTCGGGGGTGACGATCATCGATCGCGGGTCCTATGACGCGGATCTTGGCATGGTCTATGTCTCGGCCCGCGTCCGCGCCGTCCTGGCGGTAGTGCAGGACAGCGAGTCGCCGCCGGCGATCACCGCATCCTGGGACGGGAATGAGGCCAAGCTCATTCAATCGACGGGCGACAGCTTTGCTGTCGTCTCGGTGGTGCCGCCGGCGGCCTCGTCGCGGTCCCGCTTGGGTACGCGGCTTGTTCGCGCGTCCTGGTCGAAGGACCAGCGGCAGCAGTTCGGGCGGTTCTGTCACACGCTGACGGTCTCGTCGATCGTCGGCTTAGTCGGCTACGTGCACGCCATCTCGGAGTTCTCGATCTGGACCGCGATGAACGTCGCTGCTCTGGTCGTGATCGGTGTGATAACCTACATCGTAGGCATGGATTCCATGAACGGAGAATGAATATGTACTTCGGTCCTGTTGCACTGCTTCTGACGCTGGTGTTCTGCGGCTACGGCATCGTCGCATGCGAACGCGGTCGCAAGGCGGAGCGCGACCAACGTCGTTCTCTGCGTCACCACACGCATTAAATCGAACTGACGGCCGACCCACTGGGCGGCCGACTTCCTATTAAGGGCTGCACCTCTCGGTGTGGCCCTTTTTCTTTTTGGGGTTTCCATGTTTGAAGTTCTGGAGCAGCCGGTATTGCGGCCGCTGGAGGGGCATAAATTCGCCGGCAAGACAGTGGAAGAGGTCGCTCGTTACCTCGAGCAGGCGTTACAAGCTGCCGGCCTCGAGCCTGAATGGGTGATCGTTGCCAACCAATCGAGGTACGCGAACGAGGCCGTTTTTGGACGAAAGCCGTGGTCCAAGTGGCCTGTCGACGCTGAGCATCAGCGGCGTAGTTCCGTGTCGATTCAGCGCGGTACGGTGGAAGGGTGGATCGTGCATACCGACACTATTTGGCGCGATGCAGAACTCGGGGTTGGCCACTGGCGTACCCAACCGCTCATTCGCATGAAGACCCTGACGCGCTCCCATGCCTGGGCCGTCGCAGCGGTGGTTTCTAACGTGCTCGACATCGACTGACGCATCACTTTTCTTTCTCCCAATCCGGGGCAACCGCCCGGATGGGGTGGTTGCCCCTTTTGCAAGGACAACCACTGATGTACACGATCCATACTCCCAACGACGCGATCCACGTTGACACCCTCGCGCACGTGTTCCACGTGTTTTTCCACGACGCATCGCTGTCCGCGTACGAAACGACGGAAATCTCGTTGACGCGCGGTGGTACCGCGCTTCCGATCCTGCGCTACAACGGGATTTTGACGCTCCGCCAGCCGGGCACCGCCCACTCGATCTTCACCTCGCTCTTTGCTGAGCTTCGTGACCGCTGGTTCACCAAGGGCGGGACGCAGTCGCAGCCGTGGCAGCTTACTCGCAAGCGCTGGGAGATTTTCCAGTTCGTGTTCGAGCTGGCGAAGAAGCCTGCGTGGATGCTCTCCGGTCCGCAGCTGGAAGCCGAGGTCGACGCTGCGCGAGCCGCTGGCGGTCACTTTCACCTACCGGATGTTTGCGATCAGGTCGCCGTCAGCCTCTTCGGCTATTCATCGCAAGGACCGCGACTCTCTCTGTCGGGCCGGGTCAACGGCCGGCACGAGCTCCACGTTGCCTATGCTCTGTTTCAGGATCAGCCGATTCCTGACTCGGTGTTGGCGGACTATCGTGGGGACGCAAAGCACTTCCAATTCGACCTGCAGTGGTTCCCCGTCCTTCTGGAGGTTTCCGCTCTCCGTAACTCGCTCCCGTACAACGTCATGCAGTCCGCGGTGGCGATCTTCCGTCACGAGAAGCGGGCGATCGGCGCGAAGGTCGTCGCGGCGTTGCAGTCCGCTCCGGCTGACAGCACGTACGTCGACGTCGACGACCGGCTGTTCGCCGCTGGCCTTGTGGACAAACTGGACCTTCCGGAGCAATACCACCGCCCGGTGGATGTTGGTATAGCGATGTCTCCCGTCGCCGAGCGCTTGCGTGACCTGATTGGTGACGCCGTCCTGAAGAAGACGCTGGAAGACCTGGAGTCCGATCGGCAGAAGGGGCGGGTCTCTCAGCGCCAGTACGACCTGCAGACTGATATGGCCAAGCTGAATCGGGGACGTGGGACGTTCGAACGGCCGAACCAGTTTGCGGCCGCCGTCGAAGGCCGCGACGTCGCCACCCTGCTGAAGCTTTTGGATCGCGCGGATGGCTGGAACGACCAGAGCAAGCAGGTACTGCGCGAGCAGTTTGGGCTGTCGTTGCGTGGGTTGAATTCGTCTCGCCGGCGGCGCGCGATCTTCGCGTTCTGCGGCTTCAGTGAGGCGGCACAAGCCGAATGGGAGGCAAAGCAGGATGCCACCAAGGCGCAACGGCTCGCCGAAGAGGCCGCCAACGACGCGAAGGAACAGGCCGGCCGCGCCCGGTACCGCACACACGGCAGCGTCGTCATCACGGGCGTCGAGCATGTAGATCGTGCGATCGCTGACGGGTATTCCGAGATCCGCAGCTTTCGCCATGGTGCGGCGACGCGCTACGCATTGGCAAAGCCGGGTTCTACCGAGGGGCGAACGCTCCACGCGAAGAACGGCACGCTGGACTATGCGCGTTCCCGACTGACGCCGCTCGCGGCTTGATCGAGGAGCAGAACATGCGATTCGATCGAACGGTGCGTTACGAGGCCTACATCTGGACGCCTCGAAAGGAGCAAGCGTTTCTCAATCGGCACAAGCGTGTCGCTCGGAAGCTCGAGCGCGACTGCCCGTTGTTCGCAGACCAGCTCGCGCCGGCGCCCGAAACGGACGTCGAAGCGGAGAAGGCGCTGCGGATCGCCAGAGCCCGGAAGGGCGAGCAGCGAATGCGCGACCACGACGCAAGCGTATGGCGCAAGGGGCGCGCGTCGTATTTCGCGTGCGATCCGGAGGTGCGCGCGCGCATCATGGCTGAATGGCGAGTGTGGCCGGGACCGGCGACACCGTTGTACTTCGTCTACGTGGTCGAGAAGCACAACGGAGTAGGCGAAGAGCGAACGCGCAGGATGCGCGAAAGGGAAGCTGAGATCCGTGCCGAGGTCCTTCCGATGTTGAATATCCAATGCGATCTGCTTGCGACATGAGGGCTGGAACTTCAGCCAATTTCGAACAACCGGCGCCTCGTGCGCCGGTTTTTTTTCGACCATTCGCGGCGTGGCGGATTTAAAGCCGCTTGCTTTTCCCGACCTTTCCGGCCGGCGCGTGGCGGCGGGCCTCCTACACTGGCTTTACTCACCGCGTCATCGACGCATCGAATCCGCCGCAAAGCGGCCTTTTCCTGCCCCAGGGGATCACGTCCCGCAGGGCGTTGTTCACGGGGCGACACTTTCGAGGTCACCCATGAACCAACCTGACGTATCAACTTGCCTCCCACCGGACGCCGTCTCGATCGCTGAGATCGAGGTGGCGATCAACGTGTGGCGCAATCGCTCGCCGGCGCCGATCGGCCCCGACGAACTGCTCGTACTTTGCCCCGAGGCCCGCGTGCTCGCGGACGTCTACGGCGTGATGATCGTGACCCGCGAGACATGCGTGCCGCGATCGTCGTTGACCGACAAGCAGGTCGCCGCGCTCGCGGGCGCGCACGCCTAAGCTTCAAACAGCGTCTCCGGACGCATCGACACGCCGCATCGCGGCTTCTCAAATCGCCCCGCAGGGTCACGTCCTTGCTGGGCGCGATTTCCGTGGGGCTCTTTCATCTCAGGAACCCCCATGAAACTCTCTCCAGCACGTCTTACCAAGCTGCTTGCCGCCTATATCCCGAAACGCCTTCCGGTGCTGGTCTCCGGCCGGCCGGGTATCGGGAAATCTGACATCGTCGAGGCTGCCGCCAAGGCGGCCGAGCACGACCTCCTCATCAGCCACCCGGTTGTGGAAGATCCGACGGACTCGAAGGGGCTGCCGTTCCCGGCAGCCGACGGTTTGCATGCTCGTTTTCTGCCGTTTGGGGATCTCGAGCGCGCGCTGTCGGCAACGCGTCCGCTGGTCTGGTTTTTCGATGACCTCGGTCAGGCTTCGGCGGCCGTGCAGGCCGCGAAGATGCAGCTGCTGCTTGCCCGCAGGATCGGTGAGCACGTGCTGCCGGATTGCGTAACGTTTGTCGCCGCGACCAATCGGCGCAGTGACAACGCTGGCGTCAACGGGATTCTCGATCCTCTGATCTCGCGCTTCGCTGCTGTCGTCGAGCTCGAAACTACGATCGACGACTGGACGGCCTGGGCCGTTCGTCAGAATGTTCCGCCTGAGCTGATCGCGTTCCTTCGCTTCAGACCGGACCTGCTCTGGGAGGCGCGCACCAGCCGCGACATCGTTGCATCGGCAAGCCCGCGGAAATGGGGCTTTCTCGCCAAGACGATGGCGGCCGTGCCGGAAGATTTGCTGCCCGACGCGATCAATGCGACGGTCGGTGAGGGCGCCGGCGCCGAGCTGACCAGTTTCCTCGCGATCTATCGGGCGCTCCCCTCGGTTGACGGGATTCTCCTGAATCCAGACCTGGGCGCGATCCCCGAAGAGCCAAGCATTCTGTACGCGCTCACCGCGGCGCTCGCGCATAAGGCGAGCGATGGCAATTTCGAACGTGTCATGCGATATGCGGACCGTCTCGTCGGCGAAGGGCACCGCGAGTTCACGGCGCTCCTGGTACGTGACGCAACCGCGCGTAAGCCCGAGCTGCAAAATCACCACGCGTTTATCCGCGCAATGGGTGGGGAGATCGGCAAGATCATCTCCGGCAGCTGACCGCCACCATTTCCTGTTGTGCCTTTCCCTGATGCCACGGCCGATTTCGGCCCGTGGCTTTTTTTCGTCTCGTAATTCTCTGTCTATCTGGAGCTATCCATGAACATCACCGATCTGCAGTCCAAGGTCATGCTGTCGTCTACCGCGATTTCCACGTGGGTCGCCCGTCGCTACGACGGGAAAGTCACCGAAGAAGTCGAGAAGAATCACAAGGCTCGCGGCATCGGTCGTTTCAACAAGCGCCTGCTGCCCGAACATGCCCCGAGCTATGCGGAAGTCGTCTCGATCGGCGGCCGGATTCGCTCGTACTATTACGGCCGCACGCTGAAGTACGACCAGCTGGGGGTGCGTCTGCTGCCGACCATGGTCTACATGGAGGTGGCGGATCGCATGCGTGCCATGAAGGACGAGTTCGATCTCGCGGTGTCGATTTTCCTGACCGACTATCTCAACCTGAAGGACCGCGCGCGCGACGAGATGGGCACGCTGTACAACGAGGCCGACTATCCGTCGCTCGCCGAGCTGAAGGGCAAGTTCGGCGTCAAGCTTTCCGTTCTGCCGTTTCCGGACGCAAGTCAGTTCGGCGTCGACTTGCCGAATGACGTGCTGGCCGGTCTGCGTACGGAAATCGATCAGCACGCGCTCGCGTCAATCCAGACAGCGAACCGGGATCTGGTAGGTCGTCTGTACGAGGCCGTGTCGACGATGGGCAACCGACTGTACGCGTCGACCAACGTCCGTCTCGACGTCGCGAACCATGTTCGCGAGTTGTGCGAGCTGCTGCCGAAGCTGAACTTCACCGACGATCCGAAGCTGAAGCACATCCTCGAGCAGGCCAAGGTACACCTGGCCGCGCACGATGGAGCCGAGCTGAAAGAATCGAGGGTGCTTCGCTCGCAAGTGGCTGCGAAAGCGACTGAGATCGAAGACCTAATGTCTGCCTTCATGGGCGGCGCGCCGGCCGCGCCGATGACCGATCAGATCACCGATCAGTCTGCGCCGGTCCTGTCGTTCCTCGCTGCTGCGTGAGGTCGCGATGGACTCGCGCATTTCGAAGCAACGCACGGCACTGGTGCTAGACCACCCGTTCATCGGAGCGCTGGCGCTGCGGCTCAAAGTCCGTGAGGACCCGAGCTGCAAGACGTTCTGGACGGACGGCGAGTCGCTGGTCTACAACCCGGACTATGCCAAAGACCTGAACGACCTGGAGGTTCGAGGCGTTCTTGCGCATGAGGTATGGCACGTCGCAAAGGGACACTGCTGGCGCCAAGGTCATCGTGATCCGGAAGGCTGGAACGAGGCGTGCGACTATGTCGTCAATGCGATGGTGGTTGCTGCAGGGATGCAGCTCCCGCCTGGCGCGTTGATAGACCCCCGCTTCAAGGGGATGTCGGCCGAAGAGGTCTACGGCATTCGCCAGCACGAGAAGCGCCAGGCCGCGAAGAAACCGGGCGGCAAGCAGCCACCCGGAACCCAGCCGGGAAGCCAGCCTGCCAATTCGTCTGGCTCGCCGGGTTCTCAGCCGGCCAGCACGGCGGAGGACCCGGCGACCGAACCTGCGCCGTCTTGCGGGGAAGTTCGGCAGTATGCCGGGCCCGACAAGGCAGCCAAGGAAGCCGAGTGGAAAGTGGCCGTGCTTCAGGCTGCGAAGGCTGCGCAGGCATGCGGCAAGCTCGGCGGCGCGCTACAAGCCGCCGTCGAGCAGGCCGTAGCCGCGGTGGTCGACTGGCGTTCGCTCCTGCATCGCTTCGCGCAGGATGCGGCGCCGACCGACTATACGTGGGCGCAGCCGAACCGGCGTTACCTGCACTTCGGGATGTACTTGCCGTCGTTGGGCGAGCCGGCCGTAGGTGACGCCGTGTTCGTCCGCGACGCCAGCGGCTCGGTTTGGGACGAGACGCAGGCGCAGTTCACGGCCGAGATCCTGTCGGTTGCCGACGCGGTACGTCCGCGGCGGTTGATCGTGATCGACTGCGACGTGCGCGTGACGCAGGTGCAGGTGTTCGAGCGAGGGGAACCGGTCGAGCTGGCGCCGCTGAAGGGCGGCGGCGGCACGTCGTTCGTCGATCCGTTCCGACGGCTCGAGTGCGACGAGATCGAACCCGTGTTCCTCGTGTACCTGACCGACATGGAAGGTACCTTCCCGTCCAAGGAGCCGGCATACCCGGTCCTTTGGGCGTCGACGACGCCGATCAAGCGCGCTCGCCGCGCGCCGTTCGGCGAGACGATCGAAGTCGTGTGCTGAGCGGCAGCATGTCGGAAGCAATTTCCTGTAATACGCCCGGTCCTTGTGACCGGGCTTTTTTTCGCCCGCGCGACCGTGTGCCACGAGTCCGAGCGTTCAAGATGGGAGAAAGCTATACGTTTTTCTGGAGCATTTCGGGTTTGCCCCTTCAACCGGTTGCGCGTCGTGCGACGCACGGAACGCGTCGGCGCGTGCTTTCTCGGACACGCGAAAGCTGTTCGATTTAGCCTTTCTTTCGGGCGATTTGCGGATGTGCCAGCTTGAACAATAGCTGCATGTCTGAAATTGCCGAAAATCCCTTGCTGAAGGTCGCGCGACTCGAAGAGAACGCTGTACAGCTGTTCTTCGAGTCGCTGAAGCTCATCAAGTCGTACCTCGATTCCCCGACCGTCGCCGAGGTCATGAACCGCACCGGATTTTGTGGAGGCTCCAACTCTTGAGAGAATGGAGCCATGAACAAGAAGCCAAGCAAGTTTTCC
>NZ_JAWRYD010000190.1:0-292 GCF_046534765.1 Burkholderia sp. SIMBA_062 | reverse complement strand
GCCAGTCCTAAGCTGTTGGTACGTTGACGAAAATCCTCATGAGCAACATCGCCGTCTTTATAGTCTTCATCCATAATAATGACATGAATATTTGGGAATTGCTCTTGCAGGTTACCCAAACTATCTATTAGCCACTCTTGCCCGTACTCATTACCGATGACGGTTGGGAATACGTGTATTTTGGAACCAAGCGTTTGACCTGACGGATGACCGTATTGACCAAAATACCTTTCAGACCCATCATATCGCCCATTTTTGACAGCACGATACGTTTGATATTGGTTTCTTCAAT
>NZ_JAWRYD010000189.1:0-293 GCF_046534765.1 Burkholderia sp. SIMBA_062 | reverse complement strand
CAAGGAGTTTGCAGGCTGTCAGCGTCTGTGAGCCACACTGCGTCCCAGTGGGAGTAAATGGCAATCCACGCGTAGAGGCTGGAGCCGCTTTAGGTGTTGGCAGATCATTACCCCGTTTCACGGCGATACGCTTGTCTGTAGGAGCAGCCTTGTGCTGCGAAGAGGCTAGTACGAGCGACACTGATGCATCGCCTGATCCGGCTTCTTCGCAGCACAAGGCAGCTCCTACAAGGAGTTGTGCAGGCTGTCAGCGTCTGTGAGCCACACTGCGTCCCAGTGGGAGTAAATGGCAA
>NZ_JAWRYD010000067.1:0-8963 GCF_046534765.1 Burkholderia sp. SIMBA_062 | reverse complement strand
GCCCCCGTGTGGTCAAAGCTCGCCCCAAGCGTTACGCCGTTCGGCACATCAAAGTTCCTTAACTGAACGGCATTACGGCTCGATGGCCGGGTTTTTTTGTGCGGCGGGCGTCGCTCAGAACTGCCACCACGACTTCTTCGTGCCGGGGCGCGAGTGGCCGGTGATGTACGGGCTGTCCGGGAAGGTGCCCGCGAGCACGCGCTTCGTGTCTTCCGCGAGTTGCGGCTGGTTCAGCTTGCCGTACGACAGGATCATGATGTGCAGCGCGTCCTCGATCGCCGGCGCCCCCTTGTAGTCCTTGATCGCAAGCTGCGCGCGGTTGATTGCCGCGACGTAGGCGCCGCGCCGATAGTAGTAGTCGGCCGCGTGGACTTCGTGCGACGCGAGCGCGTTGACGATGTAGCGCATCCGCGCCGCGGCGTCGGGCGCATACTTGCTCTTCGGGTAGCGGTCGACGACGACCTTGAACGCGTCGTACGATTCGCGCAGTGCCTGCGGATCGCGCTCGCTCATGTCCTGGCCGGAGAAGCGGCCGAACAGGCCGAGATCGTCGTTGAAGTGGATCATCCCCTTCAGGTAGTACGCGTACGGGATATCCGGGTGATCCGGGTGCAGCTGGATGAAGCGGTCGACGGCCTGGTCGGCGGCTGCCGCTTCGTTGTCCTTCCAGTTGCAGTACGCGACGTTGATCTGCGCCTGTTGCGCGAAATGACCGAACGGATCGCGGCCTTGCAGCGATTCGAAATATTTCGCGCACTTGCCCCAGTCGCCGCCGGACAGTGCATCCTGGGCCTCTGAGTATAATTTGTTGTTCGACCAGGTAGCCGTCTCGTCCTGCTTCTGCGGTAAGCCGTGGCAGCCGGCGATGAGGGCCGCGGCCGCTACCGCCGCAGCTCGGGCGGCGACGGTTTTGGCCGTACGTTTGGTCGAATTCATCATGCTCGCATGTCCTAGCTTCAAGTCTCGGTGACCCAGTCTAAATGACCCGTTCAAGTTCGCAGAATGCCCCGCGGGGCAAGTCAAATCGCGAAGATTATAGCCCAAGCAATCGGCCCGCCGACGCCGCATCGGGGGATTCTCCCGATGACGGCCTGGCCGCAGGCACGATGCAACCGCCTGTCGCGCCGTCCGTGGCGGCCGATGAGACGCCGCGCGTCGTCGAAGTGCCGCTGTCGCTGGCGGGCGAACGCCTCGACAAGGCGCTTGCCCAGCTATTCCCCGAATTCTCCCGCAGCCGCCTGCAGAGCTGGATCGAGGCGCGGCGCGTGCTGATCGACGGCGCGCCGGCGAAGATCCGCCAGCCGGTGCCGCTCGGCGCACGGATCGAGCTCGTGCCCGACCTGCTGCCGGAGCAACTGGCGTTCACGCCGGAGCCGGTGCCGCTCGACGTGATCTACGAGGACGACGCGCTCCTCGTCATCAACAAGCCGGCCGGCGTCGTCGTTCACCCCGCCGCTGGCAACTGGAGCGGCACGATTCTCAACGGGCTGCTGCATCGCTACGGCGACGCCGCGGCCGGCCTGCCGCGTGCCGGGATCGTGCACCGGCTCGACAAGGAAACGTCCGGCCTGATGGTGGTCGCGCGCACGCTTGCCGCGCAGACCGACCTCGTGCGGCAGTTGCAGGCGCGCACGGTGAAGCGCCGCTATTTCGCGCTCGTGTGGGGCACGATGCCCGAAGACGGCACGATCGACGCACCGATCGGCCGTGACCCGCGCGAGCGCACGCGCATGGCCGTCGTCACCGGTGCGTCGGGCAAGCCCGCGCGCACACATTTCCGTACGGTTGACACATGCCTGTGGCAACGTCAGCCGGTGTCCGCGATCCAGTGCGACCTCGAAACCGGCCGCACGCACCAGATCCGCGTGCATTGCGCGCATGTCGGGCATCCGCTGCTCGGCGATCCGGTGTACGGGCGCGCGCGCGGCAAGCGCTCGGTCGCGCCGCTGCCGGACGGGTTCGCGCGGCAGGCGCTGCACGCCTGGCGGCTCGGCCTCGTGCATCCGCTTACGGGCAAGACGATGCAGTGGCGCTGCCCGTTGCCGGACGACATGAACGCGCTCATCGCGGCGCTCGGTTTCGGGCAGGCCGACGAGGAATTCGACGATGACGACGGCGTCTACGACGATGACGATTTCGCCGGCGAATATCAGGATCACGACGACGATTACGATGACGAGTCGGATCCGGACGATGAGGAGGAGTGAGTGCCGATGACGAACCTGGCGCCGTTGACGTGGCAGGACTGCGTACAGCCCGACTGGCAGGTGTCGCCGCGCGTTCGCGCGCTGATCACGACACGCGACGGCGGTGTGAGCGAAGGTCCTTACGGGCGCTGGCAGGACGGTGCCGAGTTGCCGGGCGGGATGAATCTCGGCTTGCATACCGGCGATGATCCTGCCCATGTCGCCGCGAATCGCGCGCGCTTGCTCGCGCTGGCCGGCCAGTCGCGCGCGGCCTGGCTCGAGCAGGTTCATGGCGCACAGATCGTGCGCGCGGACGAGGTGATCGAGGCCGCGCCGGGCGCCGCGGCGCCCGTGCAGGCCGACGCGAGCGTGACGGACCGCGCGGGCGCGGTCTGTGTCGTGATGGTCGCGGATTGCCTGCCGGTGCTGCTGTGCGACGCGCAGGGCCGGGCGGTCGGCGCCGCGCACGCAGGCTGGCGCGGGCTCGCGGCCGGCATCATTGAACAGACCGCGGCCCGCGTCGCGGCGCTCGCCGGCGGCGCGCCGGATGAAGTCCATGCGTACCTCGGGCCCGCGATCGGCCCGCAGGCGTTCGAAGTCGGCGCCGACGTGCGCGACGCGTTTCTCGACACGGCTGCGCAGTCGGAGCATGATGAGACGCGGCAAGCGTTCGTCGCGATCGACGGCGCGCCCGGCAAGTTCCTCGCCGACCTCCATGCGCTCGCGCGCCTGCGCCTCGCGCGTGCAGGTGTTGCGCACGTGAGCGGCGGGTCTGCCTGCACCGTCACCGAGCAAGCGCGCTTCTATTCATACCGGCGCGACCGCGTGACCGGCCGCATGGCGGCGGCGATCTGGCTGGCCGATTGACGACTGACCGCGCGCTTGCGCGCGGGGTTTGTTGCACTGCAAAATCGGGTTATCTCGATATTGACGCGGCAATGCGGCGTTGCATCGACAACCGAATGAATAATCCCGAAGCCAAGTCAACCAAAATATTTGATGGTTCGCCGGAAGCCTTGTCCCGCCTGTTGCGCGCGGATTATCTCCGAGCCGAAATGTTCCGTGGTTTGACGCAGGGCTTCACATGGGGAAAACGATAATGATAAAAATACCGCACTGCGGCAGAATCTGGAGACGCCTCTCTAGAGCATGACGGCCCGGCTCGCACCCGGCACGCCGCGCGCGAGCAGGATTTCACGATTGACGCTCACGAATCACCGGTAAGGCAGGTAATGACAGCATCGAAAAATTCGTCGACGTCCGCTCAGGCGGGCACTTCCGCAGGCAGCACCGGATTCGGTCAGGCGGTCCAGCCGATGCAGCAGATGTTCGAAGCATGGCTGAATGCCTGGCGTGGTTTCGCCGATCCGGCACGCGCCGCAACGGCGGCGACCACCGCGAACCCGTTCGCCGCATTCCAGTTCCCGACATCGGTTCCGTTCCAGATGCCGTCGATGCCCGATTTGAGCAGCTTCGGCGGCCTGGCGTCGCCGTTCGCGGGGCTGAAGCTACCGGCGGCCGCGATCTCGCCCGAACGGCTCCAGAAGCTGCAGGCCGACTATGCACGTGATTGCGTGACGCTGATGCAGCAGGCGGCCGCCGCGAAGCTCGAGTCGCCCGAGCTGAAGGACCGCCGCTTCAACTCGGATGCGTGGAAGGCATCGCCCGCGCATGCATTCGCGGCGGCGTGGTATCTGCTCAACGCGCGCTACCTGCAGGAACTGGCCGACGCGCTCGAGACCGATCCGAAGACGCGCGAGCGCATTCGTTTCTCCGTCCAGCAATGGACGGCCGCCGCCGCGCCGAGCAACTTCCTCGCGCTCAACCCCGATGCACAGAAGTCGATCCTCGAGACGCAGGGCGAAAGCCTGCGGCAAGGGATGATGAACCTGCTCGGCGACATGCAGCGCGGCAAGATTTCGCAGACCGACGAATCGCAATTCGTAGTCGGCAAGAACCTCGGGTGTACCGAGGGCGCGGTCGTCTACGAGAACGACCTGATCCAGCTGATCCAGTACTCGCCGAAGACGGACAAGGTGTTCGAGCGGCCGCTGCTGATCGTGCCGCCGTGCATCAACAAGTTCTACATCCTCGACCTGCAGCCCGAGAATTCGCTCGTCGCGCATGCGCTGTCGAGCGGCCATCAGGTGTTCCTCGTGTCGTGGCGCAACGCCGATGCATCGGTCGCGCACAAGACGTGGGACGACTACATGAACGAAGGGCTGCTCGCGGCGATCGACGCGGTGCAGCAGGTCAGCGGCCGCGAGCAGATCAACACGCTCGGCTTCTGCGTCGGCGGCACGATGCTCGCGACCGCGCTGGCGGTGCTTGCCGCGCGCGGCGAACATCCGGCCGCGTCGATGACGCTGCTGACCGCGATGCTCGACTTCACCGACACCGGCATCCTCGACGTGTTCGTCGACGAGGCGCACGTGCAGATGCGCGAGCAGGCCATCGGCGGCAAGAACGGTACGGCGCCGGGGCTGATGCGCGGCGTCGAATTCGCGAACACGTTCTCGTTCCTGCGGCCGAACGACCTCGTGTGGAACTACGTCGTCGACAACTACCTGAAGGGCCGCACGCCCGCGGCGTTCGACCTGCTGTACTGGAACAGCGACTCGACGAGCCTGCCCGGTCCGATGTACGCGTGGTACCTGCGCAATACCTATCTCGAGAACAAGCTCCGCGTGCCGGGCGCGCTGACCGTGTGCGGCGAATCCGTCGACCTGTCGCGCATCGACGTGCCGACCTTCATCTACGGGTCGCGCGAGGATCACATCGTGCCGTGGCAGACGGCCTACGCGTCGACGTCGATCCTGACGGGGCCGCTGAAGTTCGTGCTCGGCGCGTCGGGTCACATCGCGGGCGTGATCAATCCGCCGGCGAAGAAGAAGCGCAGCTTCTGGGTCAACGACGGCGACCTGCCCGAATCCGCGGATGACTGGCTTGCCGGGGCGACCGAGCAGCCGGGCAGCTGGTGGACGACCTGGGTCGAGTGGCTCGACCAGTACGGCGGCCGCAAGGTGGCGCCGCCTGCCAAGCCCGGTTCCGCGCAGTTCCCGGTGATCGAGCCGGCGCCGGGCCGTTACGTGTTGCAGCGCGATTGACGAAAGCCGGACGGCAGCGCACGCTGTCCGGTGCACCGCAGGTTTTTTAACAGGGCCGGCAGCGATGCGCCGTGTCGTGCGGGCCTGGAGGAAAGGGAAATGACGGACGTAGTGATCGTATCGGCCGCGCGGACCGCGGTCGGCAAATTCGGCGGCTCGCTCGCGAAGATCGCGGCACCGGAACTTGGCGCGACGGTGATTCGCGCGGTGCTGGAGCGCTCGGGCGTGAAGCCCGAGCAGGTGAGCGAAGTGATCATGGGGCAGGTGCTGGCGGCAGGCTCGGGGCAGAACCCGGCGCGTCAGTCGCTGATCAAGGCGGGCGTGCCGAGTGCGGTGCCGGGCATGACGATCAACAAGGTGTGCGGCTCGGGCCTGAAGGCCGTGATGCTGGCGGCGAACGCGATCGCGGCGGGCGACGCGGAGATCGTGATCGCCGGCGGCCAGGAAAACATGAGCGCGGCGCCGCACGTGCTGCCGGGCTCGCGCGACGGGTTCCGGATGGGTGACGCGAAGCTGGTCGACACGATGATCGTCGACGGCCTGTGGGACGTGTACAACCAGTACCACATGGGCATCACGGCGGAGAACGTCGCGAAGGAATACGGGATCACGCGCGACGAGCAGGACGCGTTCGCGGCGCTGTCGCAGAACAAGGCGGAAGCCGCGCAGAAGGCCGGCCGCTTCAACGACGAGATCGTGCCGGTGTCGATCCCGCAACGCAAGGGCGAGCCGCTGCAGTTCGCGACCGACGAGTTCGTGCGTCACGGCGTGACGGCGGAGTCGCTGGCCGGGCTGAAGCCGGCGTTCGCGAAGGAAGGCACGGTGACGGCGGCGAACGCGTCGGGGCTGAACGACGGTGCGGCGGCGGTGCTGGTGATGTCGGCGCAGAAGGCGGCGGCGCTGGGCCTGACGCCGCTTGCGCGGATCAAGGCGTACGCGAACGCTGGCGTGGATCCGAGCGTGATGGGCATGGGTCCGGTGCCGGCCTCGCGCCGTGCGCTGGAGCGCGCGGGCTGGACGCCGGGCGACCTGGACCTGATGGAAATCAACGAGGCCTTCGCGGCGCAGGCGCTGGCGGTGCACAAGCAGATGGGCTGGGACACGTCGAAGGTGAACGTGAACGGCGGGGCGATCGCGATCGGCCACCCGATCGGCGCATCGGGCTGCCGGATCCTGGTGACGCTGCTGCACGAGATGGTCAAGCGCGATGCGAAGCGCGGGCTGGCGTCGCTGTGCATCGGCGGCGGGATGGGTGTCGCACTCGCGGTCGAGCGCCCGTAACCGGCTGTCCGTCAACGCCAAACCAATCCGTGCGCCGGTCGATTGCGGCTTCGGCCGGCGCCACGTGAAGTCAGAGGGGCCTCCGGCGGCTCTCGAAACCAAAAAATGGAGTGAGATTCATGTCACAGCGAATTGCGTACGTAACGGGCGGGATGGGCGGCATCGGCACCAGCATCTGCCAGCGTCTGTTGAAAGACGGCTTCAAGGTGGTCGCGGGTTGCGGCCCGAACTCGCCGCGCCGTGTGAAATGGATCGAGGACCAGAAGGCGCTCGGCTACGATTTCATCGCGTCGGAAGGCAACGTCGGCGACTGGGATTCGACCAAGGCAGCGTTCGACAAGGTCAAGGCCGAAGTCGGCGAGATCGACGTGCTGGTCAACAACGCGGGCATCACGCGCGACGTCGTGTTCCGCAAGATGACGCACGAAGACTGGACGGCCGTGATCGACACCAACCTGACGAGCCTGTTCAACGTGACGAAGCAGGTGATCGACGGCATGGTCGAGCGCGGCTGGGGCCGGATCATCAACATTTCGTCGGTGAACGGCCAGAAGGGGCAATTCGGACAGACGAACTACTCGACCGCGAAGGCCGGCATCCATGGTTTCACGATGTCGCTCGCGCAGGAAGTCGCAACGAAGGGCGTGACGGTCAACACCGTTTCGCCCGGCTACATCGGCACCGACATGGTGAAGGCGATCCGTCCGGACGTGCTCGAGAAGATTGTCGCGACGATCCCGGTGCGTCGTCTTGGCGCACCGGAGGAAATCGGTTCGATCGTCGCGTGGCTCGCGTCGAACGAATCCGGTTTCTCGACGGGCGCCGACTTCTCGCTGAACGGCGGCCTGCACATGGGCTGAACGTCCGGCTGCTCGGGCCCGGTTGGCCGCGCAGCCTGGCGTTTCCGAAAGCCCCCGCTTCCCGGATTCGGGAGGCGGGGATTTGTCACTTGCGCTACGCTGCACTCAAAGGCGTTACATGACTACTACAAAGAAAACGGCCGAGCGGCTCATCAAGAAGTACCCGAACCGCCGGCTCTACGATACCGAGACGAGCACGTACATCACGCTGACCGACGTCAAGCAACTCGTGCTGGAACAAGAGGACTTCAAGGTCGTCGATGCGAAATCCAACGAAGACCTGACGCGCAGCATCCTGCTGCAGATCATCCTCGAGGAGGAGAGTGGCGGCGTGCCGATGTTCTCGTCGTCGATGCTGTCGCAGATCATTCGTTTCTACGGTCATGCGATGCAGGGCATGATGGGCACCTACCTGGAAAAGAACATCCAGGCGTTCATCGACATCCAGAACAAGCTTGCCGATCAGTCGAAGAACCTGTACGAAGGCAACGCGATGAACCCGGAAGTCTGGTCGCAGTTCATGAACATGCAGGCGCCGATGATGCAAGGGATGATGACGAGCTACATCGAGCAGTCGAAGAACATGTTCGTGCAGATGCAGGAGCAGATGCAGAACCAGGCGAAGTCGATGTTCAACACGTTCCCGTTCAAGCAACCGGGTGCGCCGGAGCCGGAGAAGAAGTAACGCTTGCGCCGCAAGCCGGCCGCCGGACGGCCGGTGCCGCGGCGTGCGGCGGTGCGATGCGGCCGATCGTGTGCTCGGGCATGACGATGGTTGGCAGGCCATTGCCGCGAGATGTCGCCGACGATCGTTCTTGATCGTCGGCACCGAATGCCCGTGCCCTGGCGTGCGGCGGGCATGACCGTCGTCCGGTCGATCGAATTCCAATCAGCAGCGAAATACAAGCGGGACATGTTGTGCCTGACGGCACGCGTTCAGTTACGGCGGGGGCGTGCTTACGCTCCCGTTGCGGGAGCGTTTTCGCGCAAGGCGGTCCGCACGCTCGCGATTGCCGTGGCAACGCCGACGTTACTCACAGTGCCGGGAATCCCTGTTCGTCGTCGTGCGGAGGCAGGTCGAGCACGAGCTTGACGGCGCTGTAGTTGGCCTTCAGCGAAAACACGCGACCGATTACGAGAAACGTCTGTCGCGAATTCTCGAGTTCGACGAAATCGCCGGGTTGCGGCACATGGGCGCCCTGGTCATAGGAAAAGCTGGTGCTGGTCTGCTCATCGATGGCTTCGGTGGCGTGCTCAGTGAATTCGATCGTGATGTGCGTGGTCATGCGAACCCCGTTGGGTCGATTGAAAAGGGTGGAGGGTTCGATTTTCGCATAGTGGCCAGTTGTGTTCGGGGCGATTTCGGTGCGGCATGTGGCACCGATGGCGCGCCATGTCGCCTTTGCAGAAGGCGATGCAGATCATGCACAGGGTGGCGCGCGTGAGAGAACAAGTGAGCTTCCCCTGAAATTTCGCCTTCCAAGAGGTCGTGTATAAACTCGACGCAAAGGAAGGAAATCAGGCATGTT
>NZ_JAWRYD010000188.1:0-293 GCF_046534765.1 Burkholderia sp. SIMBA_062 | reverse complement strand
CAGGTCATAGTGATCCGGTGGTTCTGAATGGAAGGGCCATCGCTCAACGGATAAAAGGTACTCCGGGGATAACAGGCTGATACCGCCCAAGAGTTCATATCGACGGCGGTGTTTGGCACCTCGATGTCGGCTCATCACATCCTGGGGCTGAAGCCGGTCCCAAGGGTATGGCTGTTCGCCATTTAAAGTGGTACGCGAGCTGGGTTTAGAACGTCGTGAGACAGTTCGGTCCCTATCTGCCGTGGACGTTTGAGATTTGAGAGGGGCTGCTCCTAGTACGAGAGGACCGGAGT
>NZ_JAWRYD010000066.1:0-9320 GCF_046534765.1 Burkholderia sp. SIMBA_062 | reverse complement strand
TCAGGTGTGTAAGCGCAGTAATGCGTTCAGCTAACTGATACTAATTGCCCGTAAGGCTTGATCCTATAACAAGTCTGCCTTGTGTCGATGATCGTTAGTGCTTCAGCACTTACGAGCATCCCACGCAGAGCATCGAGCAGCGAAGCTGATCGATGCGGCGCGCCGGTTGAAGTACCGGCGACCTGCGTAGCAAGACAAGACAAGTTGGATTCTCGTGTGTGATACACACAACCTAATTACTGCTTCTTCCCAGATTGGTCGCGTTGCGAAGCAGCGCGACAACCCTCTTTGCCTGATGACCATAGCGAGTCGGTCCCACCCCTTCCCATCCCGAACAGGACCGTGAAACGACTCCACGCCGATGATAGTGCGGATTCCCGTGTGAAAGTAGGTAATCGTCAGGCTCCCTAAGCCAAGAACCCCCGCCCGACCAGGCGGGGGTTTTTGCATTGGCGGCGGCGGAAAAAGGGCGATGGATCCAGATCAGTGCGCTGGCCTATTTGACCTGCCCCCTGCAAACAGGGCCAGCCGGAGTCTAGTAGAGTTCGTTTTCGAGAAGAAGACGAACATGAAGAAGCGCTTTACGGAACAGCAAATCATCGGGTTTCTGAAGGAAGCCGAGGCCGGTATGCCGGTCAAGGAACTGTGCAGGAAGCACGGGTTCAGTGACGCGTCGTTCTACACCTGGCGCGCGAAGTTCGGCGGCATGGAAGTCTCGGAAGCCCGCCGGCTCAAGGACCTCGAGGTGGAGAATGCCCGGCTGAAGAAACTGCTGGCCGAAGCAATGCTCGATATGGAAGCGTTGAAGGTCGTCGTCAAGGGAAAGCCCTGAGCCCGCAAGCCAAACGCGAAGTAGTGTCGGCGATTCGGGAGAAGGTCAACATCTCCGAGCGCCGCGCCTGCCGGCTTGTCGGGCTTTCTCGCAGCGTGCTGCATTACGACGCGAAGCCGGACCACGAGAATGAGGTGCTAGCGGGGCGTCTGGTGGAGTTGGCGCACGAACGTCGTCGCTTCGGCTACCGCCGACTGCAGGCCCGGCTGGAACGCGAAGGCACGCACGCCAATCACAAGCGCATCTATCGCCTGTACCGTGAGGCAGGGTTGGCTGGGCGGCGCCGTCGCAAGCGCCACGGCGTAATGATTGAGCGCGAGCAACTGGCATTGCCGGGCGCACCCAACGAGGTGTGGTCAATCGATTTCGTGATGGATGCGCTGTCGAACGGGCGGCGTCTGAAGTGCCTGACTATCGTCGACGATTTCACCAAGGAGGCTGTCGATATCGTCGTGGACCAAGGCATCTCCGGCTTGTACGTCACACGAGCGTTGGACCGAGCAGCTCGCTTCTGTGGCTATCCCAAGGCGGTGCGAACAGACCAGGGACCGGAATTTACGAGCCGAGCGCTTGACCAGTGGGCGTATGCGAACGGCGTCACTCTGAAGTTGATTCAGGCGGGCAAGCCAACGCAGAATGCGTACATCGAATCGTTCAACGGCAAGTTCCGCGACGAATGCCTTAACGAGCACTGGTTCACGACGCTCGCGCACGCTCGGGCTGTCATCGCGGCATGGCGTCAGGACTACAACGAGCAAAGGCCGCACAGTGCACTGAACTACCTTGCGCCGTCAGAGTTTGCGGCGAAACATCGGGCAACCGCGGATGCTCCTGCCGCTTTCCAGGAGTTGGTTTAAAGGGACTTTGCTAGAAGCCGATTGGCCCTATTGAAGGGGGCAGGTCAACGTCATAGCATGCCTCGCATATCGTTCAAAGTGCCTGCGCAACCGCCTTGCGGTTCTTCCATCTGGCATATTCCAGACTGCTGCGGATTGGGGTGCGCCATTCTTGGTCGCGTGCGGTCTACGCAGTTCGTAAGGACAAGGGCCCGGCACGTTTCGGCGCATGAATCAACGGTTGTCGCGGGGTGCTTTTTACTGTATATATGAACAGTATTTCTTGGGGGCGCCCACCATTCTGGCGGCTAGCATCGGCTAGGAGCAACCATGTAAAATCAGCGGCCTGTGTCAAATATGGTTTCGTTTCCGGATGGCCCTATCAGGACAACATGACCCCTTAGTTGGCAACCTTGGAGATGCTGAGCAGGCATGCCGTACAGTCTAAAGCCAGGGAAAACCATCCAAGATATGCCCAAGTACAAATTCGTTGACCTCTTCTCAGGCTGTGGTGGCCTATCGCTAGGGCTGTCCATGGCAGGTCTCCAGGGGCGCTTCGTCGCGGAGCGTGACCCCATGGCATTCGAGACCTTCGCCGAGAATTTTCTTGGTGACAGGAAAGTCCCCATAAGTAGGTTTGCATGGCCATCCTGGTTAGAGCAGCGAGCCTGGGGAATAGACGATCTGTTAGACAAGCACTACGCGAACCTTGTCAAACTGCAAGGAAACATTCAAGTCCTTGCCGGAGGTCCGCCATGCCAGGGATTCAGCTTTGCCGGTCGGCGGCAAGAGGACGACCCACGCAATCAGCTCTTCGAAAAATACGTACAGACCGTGGGCGCCATCAAGCCGAACATCTTGATTCTCGAGAATGTACCCGGAATGATGGTTGCACACTCGAGCAAGAAGGGAGACGATGGCGCAAGGGAACAGGCGGCCGAATCGTTTTATGACAAGTTAAAGAAGAGTCTTGAAGATATTGACTACACTGTCTACGGTAAGATTGTCGATGCATCTCTTTTTGGCGTCCCTCAACGTCGTTCCAGGCTAATAGTTTTTGGAATTAAGAAGGATCTAGCATCCCAGCTTGAACGGGAGGGTACGCATGTTTTCGATGTGCTCGAATCCATGCGTATTGAAATGCTGGTCAAACATGGTTTGCCAAAAACCAAGCTGATTTCCGTAGAAGACGCGATTTCCGACCTGTTAGTTTGCCACACGGTCAAGCAATCATGTACGGATCCCGCTTCTCCTAAGGGATTCGAGGAGGCAGTGTATTGTGGGCCGCAGACAAATTACCAGCGGCTGATGCACAAACATTGCCGAGGCGATACCATGGATAGTATGCGTCTTGCGCGACACCGGGATGACGTAAAGGCGCGCTTCAAGAAGATCATCAAAGAGTGCGCACAAGGCGTTCGCATGAACGAAAAAAGCCGGGCGAAATTCGGACTCAAGAAGCATAGGATCTTTCCGATGTCTCCTTGGGAACCGGCCCCGACGATTACGACATTGCCGGATGACGTGCTTCACTATTTTGAGCCTAGGATATTAACCGTCCGGGAAAGCGCCAGACTTCAAAGCTTCCCAGACTGGTTTCACTTTCGAGGCAAGTTCACGACCGGGGGGAAACGGCGTACAAAAGAATGCCCTCGGTATACGCAGGTAGGCAACGCGGTTCCACCCTTGCTCGCCGAGGCAATTGGTCTTGCAGTCGTTTATATTCTTGACAGGCTAGAACAAGCATCAACACAAAGTAGTCGATCCAGCGCGGCAAGCCAACAAGAACCGGCGGTCGCTGCTGTATAGGAGTAAGCGGGAATGATTGAGCGACCGGCAATCATTCTTCCATACTCGTGAGCCCCAGAAGGTTTCTGCGAGGGTGACTGGCCTCGCCGAGGAAGCAATGCATAAATATCCTGAAGGATTGTTGGATTGGTCGGGGGACAAGGCAGGTGGCGTCAAAAAGCTCTTCTACGTCGGGAGTGGTCGCCCATCTGGCAGGGTGATCAGAACCCGATTGCTCGAGCGGTTGTCTGACTGGGCGCAAGATATTGCCAGCGGCAGGGAGGGGACGCCAAAGGCCGTGCTCCTAATCGGTGGACCTGGTAACGGTAAGACGGAAGCTATTGAGTACACCATCGATGAGCTTGATGCTGCGATGCAGCTTGGTGGTGCCTTGCGAGCAGAGTTTGCTGCCAGTTATTCAGGGAAAAACGGATTGCCCGGCCGGCTTGTTCGGGCGAGCAGGGCCAACTTTCCGGGGCACTGTAAAATTTCGGAAATAGCCATTGTCCAGGATGGCTCGGAGGGCGAGCGCGATGATAGAACCACTCCTGCCGAACATCTTTGCAATGACATTCGTCGACTCCTAGAAGGTCGCCCAGACTATGTATACATGGCCTGCGTAAACCGTGGGGTGCTGGACGATGCCTTGATCCTGTCCACTGAGCGGGGCGAGTCGGGTGTAGGTGAATTGATCAAGCAAGTGGTCCAATCCGTTTCCCTCGGAGCCAAAGGGATAGATTGCTGGCCGCTGGATGCGTACCCGGGCTTCGCGGTTTGGCCGATGGACGTGGAGTCGCTGGTCGATGAGGTAGACGTCTCAGCATCCGCTGCACGCCAAATTCTAGACGTAGCCATCAACGAGCAGGACTGGCCAGAGTTCGGGCACTGCGAGGCGGGCATCCACTGCCCATTCTGTACAAACAGGAAGCTACTCGCGGGCGAGCCGCACCGCTCTTCGTACATTCGAGTGCTGCGCTGGTTCGAGCTGGCTAGCGGGAAGCGATGGAATTTTCGCGATCTATTTTCTTTGACCGCTTTCCTGCTTGCAGGAAATACTCAATCGACTGCCAGTGGAGGCTACAGGCCATGCAGTTGGGCAGCGTCGTTGTTGTCTCCCAAGGAACGAGACCCAAAAAAGGCGCAAACGAAGCGGATTCGCGGCCTATTCAAACTGGTTGTCATGCAATATCAACACGCGCTTTTCGGGGCGTGGCCCGTGGAGAAGGCCACGGCGCTCAGAAATGACATCAAGGAGCTGAAACTGGAGGGGCACCCAACGTTTGCCGGATTACTACAGTTCCTGACGCTCGACAAGCGGAAGGAGTCCATCTCCACCTTGCGCACGCAATTGGTAGGGATGAGCAGCTATCTTGATCCTGCCTTTGCTAGTCCTAATTTAGAAGTAGCCGTTAGTGGCAATACGACGATCAAGTTTGAGGAGATGGACCGCCGATTCAGCCTTTCCGTCAAAGAGGCACGGATTTACCTCCAGAAGTATCAAAGCCTGTCTGCCCTTGAGGTTGATTTGCTCAAGGTGCTTGAGGAAGCGGACAGTCACCTCTCGGATGAATCCATTCGACGGCGAAAATCAGCCGTGGCTGAGCGTATCCAGGCATTTGTCAGGCTTATTGCCTGCCGGGTCGCACGCCGGTCTATAGGGGTAAGGTCCGGCATAACCAAGGACTCGGATGTTCTGGGTGAATTCAGTCAGATTCTCAATGGCAGTATTTCTTCCCTCCAGTTGGCAACACAACAGGTAGAGGGGCTGTTAAACAAGGATCGGCGTTTCCTCGTTAGCTTAAATACGACCTTTGGCGAACCGCTTCCTCCTCCAGAACGTAGAGTGATGTTGACGACCGATATACAAAAAGTCCGACCCATGCCCATCCCACCTGATGGAAATAGGCCAAAATCTCCAGTTCGGTTTCTGAGTGTTGGCACTGGCGCGGCAGCACAACCTATCGCCCTCACCTATGAGCTGTTCAAAGCAACGAAGTCATTGAGAAAGGGAATGGTGCCAGCGTCATTGCCTCGGTCAGTCGTGGCGCTTTTGGATACTACACGTGCAAAGTTGGCTGGCGCTGTTGTGCGTAACGAAGAGACGCTCGAGGGAAGTGAGATTCGCCTCGGAATTCGGGACGACGTTATTGTGCGTAATTTTGGAACGTTCGTTGTTCAAAAGGAGAAGGCTTGATGTCGGCGCAGGAATTCATCGATGCCCCGTGGCAGGAGTCGCACCGTGTATTCGAAAATTCCGTGTTCAATATCCGCCCTGCACCTGAATTTTCGACAGGCGAGGTAGTACTGTCTTCGCTTTACCGGGCATCTGGCTTTCAAGATGTCACGGAGAAACAGGTGAAAGGCCTGGGGGACGAACTAAGGAAAGCTGCCGACAAGGCGAGTAAGAAGGAAGGCAAGGATGGTGCTATCCAACCAGATACTTGGCGCACTGTCCTGGATCGCCTTGTCCAAAGCCCGAAGGTCTCACAGCAATCTTCGAAACGCTTCATGTCGTTATCCCCCGTGGTGCCGGACACGGCGTTGTATTCGGGTGCTCCGAGGTTGAGTGGCAATCCCTGGAACCCTGGGCAACTCGTCAAGCGAATCATCCAGATAGGAGCATCGTCCAATGAGGCTGCAACTAAGGTGTGGCAGCGTCTTCATGAGGCGCTGTGCGTGGACACCAATGACGATGTTTGGGCATGCTGGCTCCAAGAAGAATTTGAGCTTCGTCGAATTGGCAGTTCCGTTTGGCAATCCAATGCATTGCCTTTTCTCGAGGGATTGCCATCCACGGATCGTACTTTGTTTCAATATCCAGCCAAGCAATTCGTGGCTGATTTGGGCGGCATTATCAGCGCAAAGGCTGCGATGACCCGTCGCCAATGGATTAGTTTGTTGGAGGCGGTGTTAAGGATAGGCACTGTTAGTCACATACTTTGGCTTTGCGATGTAAGTGACCGAATCTGGAGGGTTGTGCGCGGAGTTATGGAAGGGACCGCTACCAATGTGCCAACTTCCGAGGCGGACGTTGTCTCGCAGATGCTTGCAGTGAAAAGGCGGATGCTTTCGTTTGGTCATCCCGCACACCCGACGCTTAGAGACTATGCGTCCAAGTATCTATCCGCCCGGCTTGGCCTTAATCGGGTACTTTGGGCACTTGAGGACACGGGGGTACCTGTCACCAACCTAAACTCTGTGGCGGAAATTCTTGCATTCCTTGGGACGATCAGGGCGCAAAGGGAGAGACTTACGAATGCAGGGATCATGGACTCTTACCATGAACTACATGACCGAGAAATTCGCACTGTCGCCTGCAAGAAAGGTGTTGGCGCCAATTTAATGGAATTCGCTCTATACACGCTTGGTCAGCGCCAGACGATGGACGAGACACTTCGCGGATACGATCAGGGGTATTTCCTAAAAAAGCGCGGGCGAGCTCGGAATGCTCCTTGGCTTCTAACGCTCGGACCGGCATCGGTTCTGGCTATGGCTCATTGTTGTTTGCACGAGGTAAACGGACCTCGCTCAGTGCAGCGACTCGCTATGCATTTGGCCTCGTATGGTATCGAATTCGACCTTCATGGCCTGAACGATAGTGATCTTGGGCGCCAATTAAGAATGCTAAGTTTGGTCCTGGATAGCCCGGACGCAGAAAGCGGCATGTTGTTGGTTCCCCCTTTTGCTAAATTGGTGGTGTCTTGAGCAAGCTCGCACATGCAATGGCCGCGTGGGTCAAGGATCGGATGGCCGCGGAAATCATGTCCCTCAGTGGTGCACATAGGGAGTGTCGCGCTGTGTTTTGCGCACCGCCGCCGGCCATGCTCAGGGATATGTTTGAGTTGCTTGCCGGTGATGGCAGGCTACTTACCGCAAAAACCGCCGATGGTACGGAAATTTCTTATCCGGTCGTGCTTCAGGTCGAGAATGTGCCAGAAGACGCCATTGTGGCAAGGGTCAATCGATCAGGACTGAGCTCGTTCCACGAGTTGGCAAGCATCCGTAACGCCCATAACTGTGGCGTCTTCCTGACACTGGTCGCCCCGGGTGCGCAGGCAAGCGACACTCATGAATCCACCCGTAAGGCATTTGGCGTCGCCTCGGCTAGTAACGAAGGCGGCAGTCTAATTTCTAACTGGTGGAATGACCCTTTCATCCAAGAAATGGTGAGGGAAGGATTGGGTGTTGGCGATCCAGCGCAACTTGAGCACGCAATCCAACTAATCTATGAAGCTGTGTTGGCAGCGGACGCTGTCGATCAGCATGACGTAAGCAAGGCCAGCGCATGGTGTGTCATCGGGCGGCTTTGGGAACTGCGTGACTCGGGCATGTCATTGGACGCCCGCGTCAGTTTGGCAGCGGGATTTCCTCCGTCAGAGGACGAGAAGGTAGATTTCGAGCGCAAAGTCTCCATTACTAAGGCGTTGGTTGACAAATTCGAAAGCGCCGATTTACGCAGCGCCATTCAGCAGCTTAAGGATCGTGCACAGAACGAAGCGGAAGTTAATCATTTAGATGCCTTCCTAAGGCATATGCGCCACAAATGTGAGGTTGTCACCTCGCTAAAGTACTCGATGCCATTTTTCTATGCGCCGGACGAAATCAATCCGGCGCCAGACTGGTGGTGGGCGCTGACGCTTCAAAGATGGGAGTCCCTGCTGGAAGAGGCGGTGGCTACTACCGAGATCGAAGTTTCCTGTGTGAACCCGCTGGCGTTTCAGATGAAAGGCTTCGTGCCCGTGGTGCGCGATGTCGCTTGTATTCAGATTCGAGTGCAGGTGCCAGAGGGCACGGGAGACGTGCAAGTCCGCGTAGTCAGAGATGCGCCAGGCGGCGCTGCAAACAAAAAGGAATGGATTCTGGTTGGAAAGGACGTGCTGGAGCTTGCGGACGATGCAATCCCCTCGCACAAGACCCCGGTGAAGTATGTTGTAGAGGCAATTGGCCACGGCGCGGGGAAAACCACTGCCAAGCTGATTTCATTGGCCTCTTGGGAGCCTGGGCTGGTTGTCTGTTCACGTACGGCAAACAAGGCGAAGGTGCCGAAACTCGCCTCTGGAAAGCCCATCGAGACGACGTTGGAGATGTCTGGGGTTGGGCGCCACTATCTGGATATCTATACCCGTCCAGGTGTAGAGATCGTTTCCGAGGAAGCTCAAGGCATCAATGGCGATGACAATATCGAGCCTGCGCGGATTGGGTGTGTGGCCGACGGCGAGTACGGTATGGAGGTGGAGGCCGGCGGCGAGCGAATCTATGAATTCGAGGTACAACGCCCGGGCGTATCCAAGACGGAAAAATTCCGCATCTGCCTGCTAGCCGATGAATCCGACGCGGAGGAGTGCAACAGTTACTTTGAGTTCCATTTGGCGCGCAATTCCAGACGTGATGGTGGGCGTGTACCGCGAGCGGTGCATGCGAACAGTCAGGCGCGCAGCGCGCAATTACAGGGATGGATGCTGGACGAGGCCCGCGTTGGGCGCTCTTACTATCCTTTCGTGCTTGCACCAGACTATGCATCCGAATGGCGTCGGCGCGAATGGTCTTCACCCGAGGACACGATTTTTTCTGCAGGCAGGTTCTTAAACGATCCCCGGCCAGTGCCAGCTGAGATGCAGCCGCCAGAGGCCTTCGTCGCTGCGAGGAAGTTGATTGCCGCCAAGGTACGCGGGAAGGACGGAAATGATCTGGTCGAATCTGCCAACCTCGGTGAATTGCTAGTGACCGATAAGCAGTTTGAGTCTGCGGTAGATGCTTATATCCGGTCCTACCTTGATTGGCTCTCGTTGACCTGCTCCCCGCGTTTAGTACGGTGACGGTGTAGAGTCCGTTCGAGAGAGGAACGGCAATGAAAAAGCGATTCA
>NZ_JAWRYD010000065.1:0-9549 GCF_046534765.1 Burkholderia sp. SIMBA_062 | reverse complement strand
GCGCTTCACTTCATTCGCTGTGACCAGCTTATGGCGGGACTTGCACCCGCAGGAGTGCGCCCATGCTGGGCGCACAAGCAAAAGGCCGGCGCACGCTGCGCCGGCCTTCTCTCGCTCGTCCCGCCCCCTTCCCGCTACGCCCGCCCGATCGGCACCGACACGATCGGCACATGCGACACACCGTCGTGCGACAGCCGGCTTTCGAACAGCGTCAGCGCGACGAAGCGCAACGCGACCGGCCGGCCGGTCGCGCCGCCGTGCGCGGGCTGTCCGTCAGCATCGCGCGGCAGCCGCGCGAGCGTCACATGCGGCCGGAACGGCCGGCGGTCGGCCGGCACGCCCAGGTCGCGCAACAGCGCGGACAAATCGGCATTCAGCGCCGCACAGGCGGGATCGGCGGCGAGTTCCGCGACGATCAGCCGCGCGCGCGGCAGGCTCGGCCACCAGGCGATCCGCTCGACCCGCTGCAACGGCAGCGCATGCGCGCTCGCGAGCGCCGGCAGCCGTTCGGCCAGCGCGTCGCACCGTGCGCGCTCGATCGCGCCGATGAACGCGAGCGTCACGTGCAGTTGCGCGGGCAGCGTGCGCCGTGCACCGCGGGTGACCGGCAGCGCGTGCAGCGCGTCGCGCGATGCCGTATCGGGCATCAGCGCGACGAACGCCCGGAGCCGGTCGCCGTTCATGACTCGCGCACCGCCACGCGGGCTTCGGCCACGGCGTCGTCCACCGCTTCGTTCACCGCATCGGCCGAAGCCGGACGCAGCGGCAGCGGGCCGTGCTCGCCCCACACGTCGGCCGGCAGCACGCGTGCGAGCTCGGGAATCGTGTTGCGCGTGAACACCGGTTCGGCAATGCCCTGCGCGCGCTGGTGGCGATAGTCGCGCCACGCGGCATGCGCATACTTGCCGAGCGCGAGAATCGCGACCAGGTTGATGATCGCCATCAGCCCCATGCTCGTATCGGCCATCGCCCACACCAGCCGCAGTTGCCCGACGCTGCCGAACATCACCATCCCCAGCACCGCGATGCGGAACAGCGGCAGCACGGCGCGCCGCTTCGTGATGAACTCGACGTTGCCTTCCGCATACGCATAGTTGCCGATCACCGACGAGTACGCGAAAAAGAAGATCGCGACGGCCATGTAAATGCTGCCCCAACCGCCGACGTGGCTCGTGATCGCACGCTGCGTGAGCGCCGCGCCTTCCATGCCGGTGCCGAGTTCGTACTGGCCCGACAGCAGGATCACGAACGCGGTCGCGCTGCAGATCACGATCGTGTCGACGAACACGCCGAGCATCTGAATCAGCCCCTGCACGACCGGATGCCGCACGCTCGCGGTCGCGGCCGCGTTCGGCGCACTACCCATGCCGGCCTCGTTCGAGAACAGCCCGCGTTTCACGCCCATCGCGACCGCCTGGCTGACCGCATAGCCGAACAGGCCGCCCGCCGCCTGCTCGAGCCCGAACGCACTCTTCACGATCAGCGCGATCACGCCCGGCACCAGCGCCGCGTGCGTCGCGACCGCGTAGGCTGCCAGCGCGAGATAGCCGATCGCCATCACCGGCACGATCACCTGCGCGACCGACGCGATGCGGCGAATGCCGCCGAAGATGAGCGGCGCGGTGAGCAGCACGAGGCCGAGGCCGACCGTCTCGTGGCTCCAGCCGAATGACGTGTGAAACGCATCGGCGATCGCATTGGCCTGCACCGCGTTGAACACGAAGCCGAACGCGAGGATCAGCGACAGCGAGAACAGCACGCCGAAGCCGCGTGAGCGCAGGCCTGTCTGGATGTAGTACGCGGGGCCGCCGCGATAGCTGCCGTCCGGGTGCGACACCTTGAAGATCTGCGCGAGCGTCGCCTCGACGAACGCGGACGACATGCCGACGAGCGCCGTCATCCACATCCAGAAGATCGCGCCAGGCCCGCCGACCGTCAGCGCAACCGCGACACCCGCGATGTTGCCGGGGCCCACGCGGCTCGCGAGGCCCGTCGCGAACGCCTGGAACGACGAGATGCTGCCAGGCTCCCCCTTGCTGCCGACCAGCTTGATGCTGAGGAGCAGCGCCTTCAGCTGGATCATCCGGAAGCGCAGCGTGAACCACACGCCCACGCCGAGCAGCAGCGCGATCAGCACGTAGTTCCACAGCACGCCGTTGACGGCATCGATCAGCCCTTGCACGAATGCTTCCATCCGGAATCCTTGTAAATGGGTCAGTTACATGCGGCAGGTGCGCGAACGCAGCCCGAGGGGCGACATGATATGACAGTTCACAACAAAAATTACAAAATGAAAGAATTGAGTCGCTTTCACCGAGAGATACGTCAACTCGGTGAAAAAAATCTCTCGTTCTCAGGCCAACGACCTGTCAAGAATGCAGACATACGTCCCCCGCAGGCAGTCCATAGGCCCTCGTTCGGTGGACTGATGCGACCGCCTCGCTAGCAATCTCCCGGGCAGCTCCAGTAATTTGGCTGCCCGGACCACCCCAAAGTTGTTTGCGCCCACATCGAGCCCTTCATGATTTCCAGAGTCGTACGCGGAGTTCTCAAACTAGTTCTTTGGCTAGCTATCGCAACGATCGGCGCCTACACGCTGCTGTTCATCATCGTCGCAACTTCCCGGTATGAGAGAACGGAAGGCAGTTGCCCCGACATGTCTATCGATACGCTACGAAACAAGGTCCTGCTACGTCTCAAGGAACACGGAATACCGGCGGAGAGCATCCGGTTCGACGGTGCGCCGCGGTATCACGCGTGGAAGCTCGGTGTGTGGGAATTCCCGCTGCGCGTTGAGGGAACCCGATATACCGCGATGATCGATTGCAACGAGCAGCTTTCAAGCTACGGGGAAGTCAGGGATCAGCCGGTCAATCAAACCGGACAAGCCCGCGATCGCCCACAGCTTCAGAAATAAAAAACCGGGCGCCCTCTCGGACGCCCGGTTTTCGTCGAAACCCGCTCGCGCTGATCAGCTCAGCGCGGCAGGTTCGAATGCCCCATCAAATACGCGTCGACGGAGCGCGCGCACTGGCGGCCTTCGCGGATCGCCCAGACGACGAGCGACTGGCCGCGGCGCATGTCGCCTGCCGCGAACACCTTGTCGACCGACGTGTAGTACGAGCGATCGCCTTCGGTTGCCGCACGCGCGTTGCCGCGCGCATCCTTCGCGACGCCGAACGCCTCGAGCACGGTGGCTGCCGGCTGCGTGAAGCCCATCGCGAGCAGCACCAGGTCAGCCTTCAACTCGAACTCGGAGCCCGGCACTTCCTGCATCTTGCCGTCCTTCCACTCGACGCGCACCGCGATCAGCTTCTCGACCTTGCCGTTCTTGCCTTCGAGACGCTTCGTCGCGACCGCCCAGTCACGCTCGCAGCCTTCTTCGTGCGACGACGACGTGCGCAGCTTGATCGGCCAGTACGGCCACACGAGCGGCTTGTTTTCCTCTTCCGGCGGCTGCGGCAGCAGCTCGAACTGCGTGACCTGCTTCGCGCCGTGACGGTTCGACGTGCCGACGCAGTCCGAACCCGTATCGCCGCCGCCGATCACGATCACGTGCTTGCCCTTCGCGATCAGCTGGTCGACGAGCTTGTCGCCCGCATTCACGCGGTTCTGCTGCGGCAGGAAGTCCATCGCGAAATGGACGCCGGCGAGCTCGCGGCCCGGCACCGGCAGGTCGCGCGGCGTTTCCGAACCGCCCGCGATCACGACCGCGTCGAATTCTTCCTTCAGCTGCTCCGGCGAAATGGTTTCCTTCGCGAGGCTGCCGATCGACTCGGGCAGCGGATCCTTGCCGATGAACACGCTGGTGCGGAACGTCACGCCTTCCGCTTCCATCTGGCGCATGCGGCGATCGATCAGCCACTTCTCGAGCTTGAAGTCGGGGATCCCGTAACGCAGCAGGCCGCCGATGCGATCGTTCTTCTCGAACACCGTCACGTCGTGGCCCGCACGCGCGAGCTGCTGCGCGACGGCGAGGCCCGCGGGGCCCGAACCGACGACCGCGACCGTCTTGCCGGTCTTGTGCTCGGGCGGCAGCGGCTTCACCCAGCCTTCCGCCCAGGCCTTGTCGATGATCGCGTGCTCGATCGACTTGATGCCGACCGGATCGTCGTTGATCCCGAGCGTGCACGCTGCCTCGCACGGCGCCGGGCAGATGCGGCCCGTGAACTCGGGGAAGTTGTTGGTCGAATGCAGGACTTCGATCGCCTGCTGCCAGTCCTGGCGGTAAACGAGATCGTTGAAATCCGGAATGATGTTGTTGACCGGGCAGCCGTTGTTGCAGAACGGGATGCCGCAATCCATGCAGCGCGCGCCCTGGACCTTCGCGTCCGCGTCGGTCAGCGCCGCGACGAATTCCTTGTAGTGCTTCACGCGCGTGAGCGGTGCTTCGTACGCCTCGTGGCGGCGTTCGAACTCCAGAAAACCGGTTGCCTTGCCCATAAGGTGCTCTTCTGTTCGGTGTATCGGGTGGGGGAGCCGCGCGCGGCAGTCATGCGCGCGCGGCATTCGCTATGTCGTTCGTCGCTCAGGCGGCCAGCACTTCCTTCGCCGCCTTCTTCGCACCGATCTCGCCCAGCGCGCGCTTGTATTCGTGCGGGAACACCTTCACGAACTGGCGGCGCGCCGCGTCCCAGTTTTCCAGCAGCGACTTCGCGCGCGGCGAACCCGTGAACTGGAAATGACGCTCGACGAGCCCCTTGAGCAGCGCTTCGTCCGTCATGCCTGCATGCCAGAGCGCGCGGCCGACGGTACGCTCCTGCTCGGCCTGCTGCAGCACCGGATCGAGTGCGACCATCGACTTGTTGCACTTCGCCGCGAACGTGCCTTCCGGATCGTAGATGTACGCGAGACCGCCCGACATGCCGGCCGCGAAGTTGCGCCCGGTTTCGCCGAGCACGACGACCGTGCCGCCCGTCATGTATTCGCAACCGTGGTCGCCCGTGCCTTCGACGACCGCCGTCGCGCCCGAGTTGCGCACGCAGAAACGTTCGCCCGCGACGCCGCGGAAGAACGCCTCGCCTTCGATCGCGCCGTACATCACCGTGTTGCCGCAGATGATGTTTTCCTCGGACTTGCCGCGGAAGTCGTTGGTCGGACGGATGATGATCCGGCCGCCCGACAGGCCCTTGCCGACGTAGTCGTTGCCGTCGCCGACGAGGTCGAGCGTCACGCCCTTCGCGAGGAACGCGCCGAAGCTCTGGCCGGCCGTGCCCTTCAGCTGGATGTGCACCGCGTCGTCGGCCAGGCCGTCGTGGCCGTGCTTCTTCGCGATCACGCCCGACAGCATCGCGCCGACGGTGCGGTTCACGTTGCGCACCGGCTGGATGAACGACACATGCTCGCCGTTCTCGATCGCGGCCTTCGCCTTCTCGATCAGCACGTGGTCGAGCGCGCGCTCGAGGCCGTGATCCTGCACGTCGACGTGACGCGGCGCGACGTCCTCGCACTCCTCCGGCTGGTAGAACACGCGCGAGAAGTCGAGACCCTTCGCCTTCCAGTGCTCGATGCCCTTGCGCGTATCGAGCAGGTCGGCGCGGCCGATCAGGTCGTCGAACTTCGCGACGCCGAGCTGGGCCATGATCTCGCGCACTTCTTCAGCGACGAAGAAGAAGTAGTTCACGACGTGCTCCGGCTGGCCCTTGAACTTCGCACGCAGCACCGGATCCTGCGTCGCGACGCCGACCGGGCACGTGTTCAGGTGGCACTTGCGCATCATGATGCAGCCTTCGACGACGAGCGGCGCCGTCGCGAAGCCGAATTCGTCCGCGCCGAGCAGCGCGCCGATCACGACGTCGCGGCCCGTCTTCATCTGGCCGTCGGCCTGCACGCGGATCCGGCCGCGCAGGCGGTTCAGCACCAGCGTCTGCTGCGTTTCGGCCAGACCGAGTTCCCACGGCGTGCCCGCATGCTTGACCGACGACAGCGGCGATGCGCCCGTGCCGCCGTCGTGGCCGGCGATCACGACGTGATCGGCCTTCGCCTTCGCGACACCGGCCGCGACCGTGCCGACGCCGACTTCCGACACGAGCTTCACCGAGATGCTCGAGCTCGGGTTCACGTTCTTCAGGTCGTGGATCAGTTGCGCCAGATCCTCGATCGAGTAGATGTCGTGGTGCGGCGGCGGCGAGATCAGGCCGACACCCGGCACCGAGTAACGCAGCTTGCCGATGTATTCCGACACCTTGTGGCCCGGCAGCTGGCCGCCTTCGCCCGGCTTCGCACCCTGCGCCATCTTGATCTGGATCTGATCGGCCGATGCGAGGTACTCGGCGGTGACGCCGAAGCGGCCCGACGCGACCTGCTTGATCTTCGAGCGCAGCGAATCGCCGTCCTTCAGCGCAATGTCGCTGACGATCTCGTCGCCGATCACCGACTTCAGCGTCTCGCCCGCCTTGATCGGAATGCCGCGCAGCTCGTTGCGATAACGCTTCTCGTCCTCGCCGCCTTCGCCGGTGTTCGACTTGCCGCCGATCCGGTTCATCGCGATCGCGAGCGTCGCGTGCGCCTCGGTGCTGATCGAACCGAGCGACATCGCGCCCGTCGCAAAGCGCTTGACGATGTCCTTCGCCGGCTCGACGTCGTCGATCGGGATCGCCCTGGTCGGCTCGACCTTGAACTCGAACAGGCCGCGGAACGTCATGTGACGCTTGGTCTGGTCGTTGATCAGGTGCGCGTATTCCTTGTACGTTTGGTACGAGTTGCTGCGCGTCGCGTGCTGGAGCTTCGCGATCGAGTCCGGCGTCCACATGTGGTCTTCGCCGCGCACGCGGTACGCATACTCGCCGCCCGCGTCGAGCATGTCGCGCAGGACCGGGTTGTCGCCGAACGCATCGCGGTGCAGGCGGATCGCTTCTTCCGCGACTTCGAACAGGCCGATGCCGCCGACCTTCGAGGCCGTGCCCTTGAAGTACTTCTCGACGAGGTCGCTCGACAGGCCGAGCGCTTCGAAGATCTGCGCGCCGGTGTACGACATGTACGTCGAGATGCCCATCTTCGACATCACCTTCTGCAGCCCCTTGCCGACCGCCTTCGTGAAGTTGTAGACGGCCTTCTCCGGCGACAGGTCGCCCGGCAGGCCTTCGGCCATCTGCGCGAGCGTTTCCATCGCGAGGTACGGGTGCACGGCTTCCGCGCCGTAGCCCGCGAGCAGCGCGAAATGGTGCGTCTCACGTGCCGAGCCCGTCTCGACGACGAGGCCCGTGCTGGTGCGCAGCCCTTGCTGGACGAGGTGCGTGTGGATCGCCGACGTGGCGAGCAGCGCCGGAATCGCGACGTGTTCGGCGTCCGTCTTGCGGTCCGACACGATCAGCATGTTGTAGCCCGACTTGACCGCGTCGACGGCTTCCGCGCACAACGACGCGAGGCGTGCCTCGATGCCTTCCTTGCCCCATGCGACCGGATAGCAGATGTTCAGCTCGTATGCGCTGAACTTGCCGCCCGTGTACTGGTCGATCGCGCGGATCTTCGCGATGTCCTTGAAGTCGAGCACCGGCTGCGACACTTCGAGACGCATCGGCGGGTTGATGTTGTTCGTGTCGAGCAGGTTCGGCTTCGGGCCGACGAACGACACGAGCGACATGACCATGTTTTCGCGGATCGGGTCGATCGGCGGGTTCGTGACCTGCGCGAACAGCTGCTTGAAGTAGTGATAGAGCGTCTTGTTCTTGTTCGACATCACCGCGAGCGGCGAGTCGTTGCCCATCGAACCGACGGCCTCCTCACCCTGCTGCGCCATCGGCGCCATCAGGAACTTCAGGTCTTCCTGCGTATAGCCGAACGCCTGCTGGCGGTCGAGCAGCGCGGCGCCTTGCGTGCGGCCGGCCGCGACGTCCTCGGCATTCGGCTCGATCTCGTCGAGCTTGATCCGCACGGCGTCGATCCAGCTCTTGTACGGCTTCGCGTTCGCGAGGTTGTCCTTGAGCTCCTTGTCGTCGATGATGCGGCCGTGTTCCATGTCGATCAGGAACATCTTGCCCGGCTGCAGGCGCCACTTCTTGACGATCTTCGATTCGGGGATCGGCAGCGTGCCCGCTTCCGACGCCATGATGACGAGGTCGTCGTCCGTGACGATGTAGCGCGCCGGGCGCAGGCCGTTACGGTCGAGCGTCGCGCCGATCTGGCGGCCGTCGGTGAACGCGATCGCGGCGGGGCCGTCCCACGGCTCCATCATCGCGGCGTGGTATTCGTAGAATGCGCGGCGGTTGTCGTCCATCAGCGTGTGCTGTTCCCACGCTTCCGGAATCATCATCATCACCGCGTGCACGAGCGGGTAGCCGGCCATCACCAGCAGTTCGAGACAGTTGTCGAACGACGCGGTGTCCGACTGGCCCGGGTAGATCAGCGGCCACAGCTTCGGCAAATCGTCGGCGAGCACGTGCGACGCGATCGCGCCGGTACGCGCGTTCAGCCAGTTCACGTTGCCCTTCACGGTGTTGATCTCGCCGTTGTGCGCGATCATCCGGTACGGGTGAGCGAGTTCCCATGCCGGGAACGTGTTGGTCGAGAAGCGCTGGTGCACGAGCGCGAGCGCCGACACGACGCGCGGGTCCTGCAGGTCGCGGTAATACACGCCGACCTGGCCTGCCAGCAGCAGCCCCTTGTAGACGACCGTGCGCGCCGACATCGACGGCACGAAGTATTCCTTGCCGTGCTTGAGCTTCAGCGCCTGGATGCGGTGGCTCGCGGTCTTGCGGATCACGTACAGCTTCCGCTCGAGCGCGTCCGTCACCATGATGTCCTTGCCGCGGCCGATGAAGATCTGGCGGATCAGCGGCTCGCTCGCCTTGACCGTCGGCGAGATCGGCATCGAATGGTCGACCGGCACGTCGCGCCAGCCGAGCACGACCTGGCCTTCGGCCTTCACCGTCCGCTCGAGCTCCTGCTCGCACGCGAGACGCGATGCGTTTTCCTTCGGCAGGAAGATCATCCCGGCCCCGTATTCGCCGGCCGGCGGCAGGTCGACGCCCTGCTTCGCCATTTCCTCGCGATAGAACGCGTCCGGGATCTGGATCAGGATGCCGGCGCCGTCGCCCATCAGCGGATCGGCACCGACTGCGCCGCGGTGATCGAGGTTCTCGAGAATCTTCAGACCCTGCTGAATGATCTCGTGGCTCTTCTTGCCCTTGATGTGAGCGACGAAGCCGACGCCGCAGGCGTCGTGTTCGTTTTGCGGGTCGTACAGACCTTGTGCGGCGGGCACCGCGGCGCGCGGCTTCTGGTGGTCGTTCATGGGGACACCGTCGTAAAGGGGGCCTCGGGGGCCGTTGAACCATTTTTTTGTTGCCGTCGATCCCGCTCCCGACGGGAGACGGCACGGCCGACAGTGGTTGGGCGAGCTTCACCCGGGCCACCGGAATTCGGAATATACGCGACGAATCAAAGGAATAGCAACAAAAACCGCTTGATCGATCCCCAATTAAAGCCGAGCGCCGATCTGGTGCCATTTTATTGGGGCCGTATCGTTTTGGTGCAATCGGGATAGGGGCGGTCAGATAAACTGACCGATCCCCTCCCACACCACCCGGCATGCGGGTCCGCACCGGGCGG
>NZ_JAWRYD010000187.1:0-296 GCF_046534765.1 Burkholderia sp. SIMBA_062 | reverse complement strand
GCCGCCACCGACGATCTTGCCGAAGGTAGACAGGTCCGGCTTGATGCCGTAATGGCCCTGGGCGCCGCCCAGGGAAACGCGGAAGCCGGTCATCACTTCGTCGAAGATCAGTACCACGCCGTGCTTGTCGCACTGCTCGCGCAGGCCTTCGAGGAAGCCCGGTGCCGGCGGTACGCAGTTCATGTTGCCGGCCACCGGCTCGACGATGATGCAGGCCACGGTCTGGCCGACGTCTGCCAGGGTTTTCTCGACCGCGGCGATGTCGTTGAACGGCAGGGTCAGTGTGTGCTTGGCGA
>NZ_JAWRYD010000186.1:0-297 GCF_046534765.1 Burkholderia sp. SIMBA_062 | reverse complement strand
CCGTTCCGGTGTTGGCATCGATCTCGGCCTGAAAGACTTCGCCACACTTTCGACCGGCGAGAAGCTGCCCAATGACCAGTTCGGTCGACGAGCGGCGGAAAAGCTGGCGAAAGCGCAACGGGCGCGAAAGCACAAGCGGCATATCGCGAAGCTGCACGCCAAGGTCGCGAATGCCCGTGCCGATTTCCAGCATAGGCTCGCGCTCGATCTGGTGCGGCGTTTCGATTACCTCGCGGTCGGCAACGTGTCGGCTGCGAAGCTCGCCAGAACCAGGATGGCGAAAAGCGTCTACGACGC
>NZ_JAWRYD010000064.1:0-11221 GCF_046534765.1 Burkholderia sp. SIMBA_062 | reverse complement strand
CAAATTGGCAGCATGATCGCCCCGGACGTTCCACTTAAAAATCTCAGAAATCTGTCCGAACGAGCGAGGCCACCTCTGTATGCGCAGCCGATGCGTCTCGGCCAGTTGTTCGGAGGCTACGCGTCATTGACCGAACGCCTGGCAGCAGAGCTTGTTGCCGTGCGTGACAAGCTTCGCACGCTTCCGCTCGGGGGCACGGCAATCGGAACTGGGTTCGGGGCGCCCGCCGGTTACCGCCCGGCCGTGTACTCGCATCTCCAAGGCATCACCGGCGTTGATTATCAGGCGCCGGCGAATCCGTTCGACGCGATGCAGAACATGGACGGGTTCTCGCGGGTCGCGTGAGCAAGCTTGCGCGTAAGCGCCTAGCGAACCCATCTTGAGTTTGACCGAGACGCTTGGGAGTATCGTGTCCACCTAACGAATAAGCAGACAAGTGAACACTATCGAATCGGAATCACTCCCGGAGCGTCGTCGTCGGCAACGCTACAGCGAGGAGTTCAAAGCGCAGGTGGTTGCTGCCTGCCGGGGAATCGGCGTATCGGTTGCGGCGGTCGCGCTGGAGCACAGGCTCAACGCGAATCTGCTGCGGCGCTGGATCGATCAAGCGGAAGGTCGACTTCCCAAGAGACCGCTGGGCCGTCTCCGGCCACGCCACCGTCACTGCCAGCTTTTGTGCCGTTGGCGTTGGGAACGCCGAGTCCGCATTCGCCAGAGATCCGCATCGAGGTGCGCCGGGAAGATCAGTCGATCACGGTGAGTTGGCCGGTGTCCGAGGCAACCCAGTGCGCCGCCTGGCTGCGTGAGTGGCTGCGGCGATCCGTGTCGACGAGAGCTGGCGGGCAGTCGATCCACTGGACATGCGCGCCGGTTTCGATACGGCCTTGGCGCGTGTGGTCAAGGTGTTCGGCGCCGCTCACCCACACCATGCCTATCTGTTCGCCAATCGGCGCGCCAACCGCATGAAGGTCCTGATTCACGACGGGATCGGCATCTGGCTGGCCGCGCGACGCCTGAACCAGGGGCAGTTCGCCTGGCCGCACCTCGGCAGCGAAGCCAAGCAGCGTGCCTTGACGCACGAACAGCTCGCCGGCCTGGTGCTGGGCTTGCCGTGGCAACGCATCGGCGAGGGCGGCGTGATCCGTGTCGTCTGAGTCCGGAGGGACGTAAACAGTTGCGCTTCCGCCGTCTGCAGGGTTCTGGCAGACTGGTCCGCATGAACTTGCCTGCCGACCTCGACGCACTCAGCCCGGAACAGTTGCGCGCCCTGACAGCGCAACTGATAGCCGAGGTCGAGGCGAAGGACCAGAAGATCAAGGAGAAGGAGCGGGAAGCGAGTGAGCGAGACCAAGAACTACGCTACCGGCAGACCCGTATCGATCAACTCCCCCACGAGGTCTCGGTCCTCAAGCGCCAGCAGTTCGGCCGGCGCAGCGAACAGCTCAACAGTGAGCAGATGAACCTGCTCGACGAGGCCATCGATGGCGACCTGGTTGCCGTCGAGATGGAACTCGAACAGCTTGAGCCGACACGAGTTGAACGGCCACGCGAGCAGCCGAAACGCGCACCGCTGCAGCCGCAACTGCCGCGCACCGACATCCATCACGAACCGGATAGCACGACGTGCCAGTGCGGTTGCGAACGCGTGCGCATCGGCGAGGACGTGAGCGAGAAACTGGACTACACGCCAGGCGTGTTCACGGTGGAACGGCATATCCGCGGCAAATGGGTGTGCAAAGCATGCGAGACGCTGATCCAGGCGCCGGTTCCGCCGCATGTGATCGACAAGGGCGTGCCCACTGCCGGGTTGCTCGCGCAGGTGCTGGTCGCCAAGTGCAGTTGCAGCCGCTGGTCGATGCACTCCGCCAGGCCATCCTGGAACAGGGTGTGCTGCACGCGGACGAGACGCCAGTGCAGATGCTCAGCCCCCGGCAAGGGCAAGACACACAGGGCGTACCGGTGGGCGTATACGCCGACTCAGTTCAGCGAACTGCGCGCGGTGGTCTACGAGTTCGCCGAGAGCCGCGCCGGTGCGCACGCCCGCACGTTCCTGAAGGACTGGCACGGCAAGCTGGCGTGCGATGACTACAGCGGGTACAAGGCCTCATTCCAGCACGGCATTACCGAGATCGGATGCGCGGCCCATGCCCGACGCAAGTTCTTTGAATTGCATGCCAACCACAGCAGACAGATTGCCGGGCAGGCACTGCCGTTCTTTACCGCGCTCTACGACATCGAACGGAAGGCCGTGGCATTGAATGCCGACGAACGGCAGCGGCTTCGCCAGCACCGCGCCAAACCGGTGTGCGATGCGCTCCATGAATGGCTGGTGGCACAGCGCAAACCCGTTGCGGAGGGTTCGGCAATTGCAAAGGCGCTGAACTACAGCCTGAAACGTTGGGACGCACTCACGCGCTATCTCGATGACGGGAATGTGCCGATCGACAACAACTGGGTCGAAAACCAGATCCGTCCTTGGGCAGTCGGACGGTCCAACTGGCTGTTCGCCGGATCGCTGCGTGCGGGACAGCGCGCAGCCGCCATCATGAGCTTGATCCGCTCGGCGCAGTTGAACGGGCTCGACCCGCTCGCCTATCTGAAGGACGTCCTCACACGCTTGCCGACCCACAAAGCCAGCGACATCGACGCGCTGCTGCCGCATCACTGGCAGCCTCTCTCGAGCGTCGCCTAAACTCGCTCGTCAAGACGGGTTGGCTGGCCGCTTACGCTTGCGCGACAATCTATGGCCGAAGGCCGCTCGATGGTCGAAATCCTGGACGAGTCGGGATTGCTTTCTCCAGACGAGACGGTCGCCGCGATCCGCAAGGCGTCGTACCCTGTCCTTGACGCCTGACTGATCATTGAGCAGGGCCGGCTCCGGAATGCTTCCGGAGCCGTTCTGCTTCCGGATGAAGATGAACGACAACATGCTAGGGAAAACGAAGTACTGCGGCTCCTTCAAGAGCGGCGGATTCCATTTACTTGCGAGGAACACGAGCCGCTAGTCAACATGGCGGAGTCTGGAATGCTCGCGCTTGCCGTCGAGGGCGCACGCTGCAAGAACCTGCTGCTGCAGGACAAAAAATGCCATTATTTCCTCGTTGTGACGACCGCCAGCAAGTCGCTCGATCTGGCGGGACTCTCCGAAACACTCGGCAGCAAACGTCTGTCGTTCGCCTCCGCGGACAGGCTCTTCGAGTTGCTGGGTATTCGTCCAGGTTCCTTGAGTCCGCTTGCACTGGTCAATGACATAGCCAAACGAGTGCGACTTGTCATCGACATTGAACTGGTCGACGAGGAAATGTTCCTGTTCCACCCGCTTGAGTGCGACGCGAGCGTATCGCTCTCAAGAAGTGGGCTCGATGTCTTTCTCTGCGGCATTGAACACGCAGCAGAGTGGCTGCCTCTCGCAGCAAGGATGTGGGACTGAACATCTTGTCGCTCGCGCAGAAGCGACTCTCACGGCGAAACTCACGCTCCTGCCCTTCCTGCCGAGCGTGGGCTTCGTCGCGAGGCCTTTGCACCGCGACACTCGTCAATTCGGTGCGCTCCGGGAATCGGAATTCATATATTGCTACGCCGGCTACCCACGCTCGCCGGTCGACCAGCTCGGGATTTCAATAATTTTATAAAAATTCATGAAAGAAATTATTTTCATCGCGAACTAAACTCGCCCAGCAGAAATATAAACTTGGGATACGGGGGTGAAAGATGTCGGCCATTATTCGAGCGATACGCAAGTCCATATTGACGTATCTTGCGAGTGTATTCCTCGTTTTCATGCTGAATGCGTGTGGCGGTGGAGACAATGGAATCGACACGTCCGGGCTGGCCAGTCGCACGGTATTGGTGTACCTGATCGGGTCCAATTTGACGGAATCGGCCCAGACCAGTCTGGAGCAGATGACCAGCGCGAGCACCGGCAATCAGGTCAGGTTTGTCGTGACCACCGGGGCCGGCACTGAAAGCAAAGGCGATGTCAAATGGACGAGTACGCAGCGGTGGCTCATCGCCGATGGTAGGCGAACTGAACTCGCCGCCCCCGCGCACGCCGATCTGACCAAGCCGGATGCATTGCAGGACTTTATGGTATGGGGCATCAAAACCTACACGGCTGGACGTTACGCCCTTATCCTGAATGACCATGGGGGTGCCTATGATGGATTCGGATATTCGGTGAAAGGGGACTCGCACCTGTCCCTCGATCAACTGGCTGCTGCCTTCGAAAATACAAAAAGTGCGACCGGTGCGACATTTGATCTGATCGGATTCGATGCCTGCATGATGGCGAGCGTCGAGGTGGCGGCTGCGATGAAGCCCTTCGGCCGCTATCTGGCCGCCTCGGAGGACCTCGAGTACGGCAGTTGGAATTACACCGCGATCGTTTCGGGCCTCGTCAAGAATCCTGGCATGGATGGATTGGCGCTGGGGACATTGATCGCCGACTCTTACTATGATTCTATCGTTGCTGCGGGAAATGGTGCTGAAAAAAATTCGGAGATGACCGATGATTTTACTTTCTCGGTAATCGATCTCCAAAAGATCGACTCGTTGCTACAGATTGTCAATAAGTTGGGCGATGAGCTTCGGTCGGGAAAATACAGTGTCAAAAAAATGGCCGATGTACGATCAAAAATACAATCGTTCTATACCGACTGGATCGTCAAAGCGGACGTCGTGGATCTGTTGCAACTTTCCAAAGGGATGACGGGCTTGCAGCCACCATTGGGGACCGACAGTACGGCCGTCGCTGCGCAGATAAAAAATGCGGTTGTATATCAGCGAGTCGGTTCCGCGCGCAGAGAAGTGGCCGGATTAAATATTTTCATGCCGGCTATATCGATTTACGATACCGATAAACTGAAATATTACACGTCGCTCAGATGGTTGAAGGGCGGGTACCAGGATTTTGTCGGCGACTATGCCGAGGCGCTTGAAACGGCACTGGATGTGTCGATCAACATCACTAAGCCGGCTTGCAACGGAGATGTCGTATCTTCCTATGCTTCGCTGTTTGGAACCTGGAAAACGGAAACGCCGCTGGCGCAGGTCACCTATTGGAGAAGCAAGGACGACGGCGACTATGTTACCGCGATGTTCCGTATCGATACCGCTTCGTCAATCCCCGCCAGCGATGTCGACTTTGACCCGGAAGATTTTAGAGCAATGAAGTTCAATCGTAACGACATGATCCCCACTATCAATGGCGTGCCGGTTTCCATGATTCCGACGACCACGCCGGAGGTTGGGCGTGATGTGAAATATGTGATACCGGTAGAAAGAACAGATGCCAACGGATCAGAATCCGGTTTTTTGCTTGTTAAGGAAAATCCATCGGGGAACGCCGCCGTGTCGCAATATGTTTCGACATTGGATTCGTCGGCTGGACATACAATGTGGATTGGTAACGAATGGAAGCTGGTCGCTTCGTATTGGGATAATGATAACTGGCTCCCAAATAAAAAGCAGATCATAAAGAAGCCAGGTGAAATGAATGTTGAGTTTAAAAAGGAATCGATCCCGACTTCACCGGATAAAAATTTTTATCAGAATTTCAATTTTAGATTCGGCGTAGTCGATCTCGCGAACCGGATACATCTGTCGGACGAGATCGTGGTGCAGTCTCGGGGGCAGCCATGTGGCGTGTTTCAGTAAGCACGTCTTTCCGAAGACGTGTGCGCGGATGGTCTGTCCGCGCTGCGAAAAAACTGCCGATGCGAAGGTTCAGCACCTCCTGCAGGCGCGGTATTGTGTAATGGACCGCAGGATCAAGGTCGGCGGGATAGGCGTCGGTGCGATAGGCGCCGCATGCAAAGGCCTCGAATATGTCCCACGTATGGGCCGACAAGTCGAAATTCGAAAGTCTGACCAGATGCAGCATGAGATCGAAGCATACGGGAAGGGTGAACCTGCGTTCGAGGAACGACAGCGCGACGTTGCGAGCCAACAATCAAAAACATCGTGATAATTGGGCGGTTTCGAGACGTCGATGGCTTCCAGGTACCCTTTGGACATGGCCCCGGTGGTCTGGAGATGGCGAATGATTTCATTCATGAGCGGTCGAGCCTGCGTGAAAAGACGATGTTTTTGACTGAGGATACGGAGCGTGGCGGTGATGTGCGAGTCCCCTCCCTTTCGCTAGGCGGCGGTTCGATTGTTCCGCTACACGCGGCTGCCGGCTTTCAAAAAATTCCCAAGATTTTATGGAAATTTTCGGTTGCCGCCCGGTGTAAGATTTCTCGCGCATGGTGCGCCGACTGCGATGTACGTTTGCGCTCGCTGATTGCTTCAAAGCAGTGCGTGTTTTCAACCTGCGTTGACGATTTACAGCGAGTGCGATTCCCTGGTCCAGGGCGCTTTTTTTATCAACCGCGGAATTTTGTTGCCCATCGACCGATGCAGGTGGCGTGTTTCCGGAAATTCGGGCAGATCATCGGATCGCGGGCAAGACCGTACTGATTGCTGGCGGCGCAAAGAATCTGGGTGGATTGATTGCACGGGATTTGGCTGAACAAGGCGCGAAAGCGGTCGCGATCCACTACAACAGCGAGCGCTCGAAGGCCGATGCAGTCGAAACGATCGCGGCGATCAGGGCCGCCGGTGCGGAAGCGGTCGCGTTCCAGGCCGATCTGACGGGGGCAGGCCAGGTCGAGAAGCTGTTTACGGACACGATTGCGGCGATCGGGCGGCCTGACATCGCGATCAACACGGTCGGCAAGGTGCTGAAAAAGTCGTTCACCGAGATCACGGAGGCCGAGTACGATGAAATGAGCGCGGTCAATGCGAAGTCGGCATTCTTCTTCCTGCGGGAAGCCGGTAGGCACGTGAACGACAACGGCAAGATCGTCACGCTGGTCACATCGTTGCTGGGCGCGTTCACGCCGTTCTATGCGGCATACGCAGGCACCAAGGCGCCGGTCGAGCATTACACGCGCGCGGCGGCAAAGGAATTTGGCGCGCGCGGGATTTCCGTGACGGCCGTCGGGCCCGGGCCGATGGATACGCCGTTCTTTTACCCTGCCGAGGGCGCCGACGCAGTTGCCTATCACAAGACAGCCGCCGCGCTGTCGCCATTCAGCACGACGGGCCCTCACCGACATCGAGGACGTCGTGCCGTTCATTCGTCATCTGGTGAGCGACGGCTGGTGGACCACCGGTCAGACGATCCTGATCAACGGTGGGTATACGACGAAGTAGCGCGGCGCATCCGACGCTTGTACGCGATCGAGGCTGGCGTTTACACGAGGTGCGCGATCCGCGGGTTCGGGGTGCGGATTTCCATCGTGCGGCGTCGATATCGCGAAGCGTTCGGCGGCTGCATATCCGATGGATCAACATGATGAGACCGACGACAACTCACCGCACTCGCGTGCGGCCCACGTTCGGTTCGAGTGATCGCGCCGCATTCCGCACGGACGGCGACGCCGTGCCGCAACCGGACGCCGAGACGAGACCGGTATGAATCCGCTGTCGTCGCTCATTCGCTTTGCCCGGGCACCGGCCGTCTGGGTGCCCGAATATTCGCGCGCCGCGCGTGTCGAATGGCGCGGATCGCAGGTTGCCGTGCGCGACGTACGCAACTTCCGATACCGGACGCGCAACGATTGTATGCCCGACTACTACGATGCCACGTTCGCGCTCGACGCGGTCACGACGGTCGATCTGATCGTGTCGCGCTGGACCGCCGAAGCGATCGCGCACGTATTCGTTAGTTTCGGGCTGGACGACGGCAGATACGTCGCGATCTCGATCGAGACACGCCGGCGGCACGGACAACGCTATTCGCCATACGCGGGCTTCCTGCCGCTGTACGATCTCGTGTATGTCGTCGCCGATGAGCGGGACCTGATTGGCGTACGCAGCGACGTACGCAGGGAGCGTGTGTATCTGTTCCGTGCGCACGTCACGTCCGACACCGCGCGCGCGTTGTTTGCGGATTATCTGCGCCGTGTGCATGCGCTCGAACGCAGCCCTGAGTTCTACCACACGCTGTTCAACAACTGCACGACAAACATCTTGCGTCACATCAGGGCGGTTGCGCCCGACGTCGGATACAGCTGGAAGGTTTTGCTGAGCGGCTATGCGGATCGATACGGGCACGATCTCGGCCTGCTCGATGCGTCGAGGCCGTTCGATGCGCTGAAGTCGGCGAGCCTAGTTCGACGTCCGCCGGGCGCGGAGATTGACGACGACTTCTCCGTATCGATCCGCGCGTCGTTGGCACTCGCCTCGACGCACGGGAAATGAGGCACATGCGCGCCCATCCGTTTGCGTTACGCAGATCGCGCGGTCGCGGCTGGGACAACGAGGTAAGGAACCATGGTACGACTGGTAATGCTATTGCTCGGCGTCGATTATCTGCGCACGCGGGCAACGGGAATTCTCTGTATCGGCGTTGCCTGGGCCGTCGCGGGGTTCGTCGTATTCATCGACGCGCTCGACGGCGCGATGCATTTCCCGATCATGTTGTTCGCGTGGCTGTTCCTGCTCGAAGGACTGGCGACGCTTGCGGTCGCGTGGACCGGCGTCGGCGGACAGCGCGCGCTGCGTTATGTGAAAGGCGTCGCGGTCGTGGCCGCCTCGGTGTTGATCTTCGCCGGACATCATCACGGCAACCTGATCCTGTCCATGATCTTCGGGACGTTGTTTCTCGTCGACGGGTTGCTGCAGTGCATCTCCGCATGGATCGTCCGATATCGCCGCTGGAAGGCTGCCTTCGCATGGGGCGTCTTTGAACTACTGATCGCGGTGTTCTTCTATCAGCCTTATCCGACACATTATGCGGGCACGCTGCCGTACTGTCTCGGGCTGTTCCTGATCTTCGGCGGCACGAACATGTTGGCGCTCGCCGCGCGCGTGCGGCGTCTCGACCGCAATCCGGCGTTCAATGTGTCGCGGCTGTCCGCCTTGCTGCCCGACGCCGATTCATCTACACGTGCGAGCCAGTTCGATCGCACCGAATGGGACGGTCCGCCGGCCGACCACGAGCGTGCGTTGACCGTGCACGTGTGGACGCCGGCCGGCTCGTCGAAGGCGCAAGCGCAGCACCATCCGGTGATCGACCGCTACATCGCGGCGGTCGACGTCAACGGAACGATCTCGACCGGGCACGCGGCGCTCGAATCTCCGGAAGGGATCTATATCAGCTTATATCCCGCCGCCGAGATCGACCGCTCGCCGTCGGAGTTCGGACGCATCCTGCGCGCGACACGCGAAAACGATGTGCCCGGCATGTTTCAACCAGACTACGCGACGGAGTCGAAGGCATGGTGCCCGTCGACGGTGCGCGTGCGGATCCGTAATTACGATCCGGCGAAGCTACGGGCGTTCTGGGAGCGTTACCGCACGAATCCGATCTACAACCTCACGCACCGGAACTGTTCGAGTACCGTTGCCTATGCGCTCGAGGCGGCGATCGATGGCGCGGTCGGCAGGCTGCGCGGCGACAGGACCGGGTGGGGCAGTTTTCTGCGCGTACTCGTTACACCCGAGCTGTGGGTAGCCGCGCAAATTCGCAAGCGCGCGGTGACGATGGCATGGACGCCGGGCCTCGCCCTCGACTATGCACGCGCCCTCAGCATGCTCGCCGATCCGCGGCCGTTCGCGTGGTGGAAGGCCGCACGAGTAGCCGCGGGCCGGCTGTCGCAACAGCGACGCGCATGGCGTGCACAGGACACGGGCGCCGCGCATTGATGCGGCGTAGGAACCCTGTCGCGATCAAGCTGTAAGTGTTCAGTATTAACGCTAGCCGTGTTCAGTAACGTTGCTAGCAGAAATTTGCGGAAAGGCCCCGGAGTTAAAGGCTTTTTCTAAAGTTGCTTGCCGCTGAATGGTCGTTGCATTCCTACAACAAAATCCGTGCCGATGTTCTCTAACGTTGCTAGCACGTTGCACGTGTTCTTTAATACTGCTAGCGCGTGTGTCGCGTGGAAGAGTAGGGGTCCATATGGCTTCGATCGAAGAGCGGGCCGCTCGAGCGGCGAAGGTCGCGTCCGTGCTTCGACCGTTGGGCAACGGTGTGCTTTCCCGCAAGCAGGCCGAACGAGCAGCACTGCTATTAGGCGTTCACTGCACAACCGTATATCGCCTGCGTCGTCGTTTTCTCGCAAATCCGGTCGCCAGCGCACTACAGCCAAGGCAGCCGGGTAGGGCGACCGGGGGCAGACTGGACGCCGCCGTCGAACGCGTCATCGACGAGGCCGTGCACGAATGGCTCCCCGATCAGCGACAACTTGCGCATCCCGCAACTGATCTTGTACTTGAGGTGAGACGTCGTTGTAGCGTTGCAGGTCTGTCGCCCCCAAGCAGGTCGACGATCGCTCGACGGTGGCTCTCATATCGCGAGCAGGATGCTTTGGCACGGGCTGCCCTCCCGAACGCTGCAATCGCTCCTAGCACGTTCCAGGTCCAGCATCCCTTAGATATCGTGCAGATTGATCACACGCAGGCGGACATCCTGCTCGTTAACGAGCAGGACGGACAGATTATTGGTCGACCGTGGCTATCTGTGGCTCTCGACGTTGCTACGAGATGCGTGCTTGGATTCTATGTCGCAATGGAGAGGCCGGGGGCTGCGACAGTAGGCTTACTCCTCTCGCGCGTAGTACTTCGGAAAGAGCCTTGGCTCGAAAGGCTAGGCGTTGAGGCCGACTGGCCAATGCGGGGAATCCCCCGGACACTGCACCTTGATAATGCGGCCGAATTCAAAAGCCGGGCGCTTCGCAGCGGATGTCGCGAGTACGGCATTGAACTCATGTACCGGCCGGTGGGCAAGCCGCACTTTGGTGGTCACATTGAGCGGCTGAACAGGACCTTGATGGAGCGGGTGCGTGGCTTGCCTGGTTCGACTGGATCGTCAGTCAAAGGGCGCAAGGCACGGCAAGCCGAAAAGACAGCTTCACTCACGTTGAAGCAGTTCGAGCAGTGGCTGGCTGTGGAGATCGGCAGGCGTTATCACTTCAGCCTCCACCGCGGTTTGCTGGGACTTCAGCCCGCGCAGAAGTGGCAGGAAACATGGCGAGCAGCGGATTCTCGATGCTTGCCAACCCAACCGGATGCTGAACTGAAGTTCTTGGTCCGATTCCTGCCAGTCGCGACCCGGACCATACAGCGGGACGGCCTGAAGCTCTTCCTGATCCGCTATTTGAACCGCACCGGATTTTGTGGAGGCTCCAACTCTTGAGAGAATGGAGCCATGAACAAGAAGCCAAGCAAGTTTTCC
>NZ_JAWRYD010000185.1:0-298 GCF_046534765.1 Burkholderia sp. SIMBA_062 | reverse complement strand
CAGGGTCCAGTGTCAGGATATTGGTCGGCGCGACATTGCCGCCCTGGCCGTTCTGGCCGCCACGCTCGCGCCCGTCGCTGAACAGCTCGCGGTTGATCGACACGTTCTGGATCATCCATGGCTGCCCGGCATAGTCGGAGAACACGATCGACGACTGCTGCCCCTTGCTCAGGCGAACGATGGGCGGGGAAACGCCCGGATCCAGGTTCAGTGCAAGCGTGCGGGTCACCGGCTTGGCCGGGCTTACGTAGGCCGTGGCCTTCTGCTTTTCACGCTCGAGCCACAGCTGCTTGATCAG
>NZ_JAWRYD010000063.1:0-11816 GCF_046534765.1 Burkholderia sp. SIMBA_062 | reverse complement strand
CAGGACCGTGAAACGACTCTACGCCGATGATAGTGCGGATTCCCGTGTGAAAGTAGGTAATCGTCAGGCTCCCTAAGTCAGAAACCCCCGCCCGAAAGGCGGGGGTTTTTGCATTGGCGCGGCGGAAAGGGCGATGGCAGCGAGACAAGGACCTCATCGCTGTTGACGGTGCCGTCATCGCCCGCGCCGGAACGAAATCACGCGATTTGATACGATCGAAGTGCGGTCGACGGCTGCGTCCACCGACGTTCGTGTTCGACCAGAGCTTGATGGAGAGGGCAGGGAATGAATATCGGCGACGCGTCGCGCGAATCCGGCGTCAGCGCAAAAATGATCCGGTACTACGAACAGGTCGGCCTCCTCGCGCCGAGCAAGCGTAGCGACGCCGGATACCGCATCTACGGTTCGGACGAAGTCCATATCCTGCGTTTCATCCGCCAGGCAAGGCGGCTCGGCTTTCTTGTCGAGGATATCCGCAAGTTGCTGATGCTCTGGCAAGACCGCTCCCGCGCCAGCGCCGAAGTGAAGTCGATCGCCCTCGAACACGTGGCCGAACTCGACAAGCGCATCGCGGAACTGAGCGACATGCGCAATACGCTCGCCGATCTCGCCGCGCACTGCCATGGTGACGGACGCCCAGAATGCCCGATCCTGGCGCGTCTGGCTGACCCGGTCGGTGAACCGGATTAGTGCACGTCCTCGAGGCCAAAGATAGGCCTCAATTCAATATCCTTATAAATCAGTGGCTTGACGAAGATGCTTCACAAGCCATTCCAAATCGGAATGGTTCCCATGCAAGCATTTCATTAGCATCTTGGTGCGGCATCGCTATAATTCGGGATAACCCTATACGGGAAATCCCTGAACCTCGATTCGCCAGGGTTCCCCTTCCTTGGAGAACGTCATGATCGCCTACATCGTCGAAAAGCTGAGCAACTGGTTCGAATCCGCAGAGCGTGAGCGCCGTGAGGCTTACCTCGCAACGTCGTCGGATATCGTCCAGCTCGAGAGCCGCATCCGTTCGCTCGAAACGAACGGCTACTCGCTGTAATCGAAGTACCGTCGGGTGCCGTGTGGCACCGAGCGAAAAGCAAGCCCCGTATTGACGGGGCTTTGTTTTTTTGTGCGCCGGATCTGGCGAAATCGTCAGCGTGGCGCTATGGTATGGACCTGCTTTTCCACAGGAAGACTACGACCATGCGCTTGCGTCTCGATGTGCGTCACGCTTTCCGTGCGCGTCTCGTTCTGGGCGCTGCGGTGCTCGTTCACGGCATCGCGGCCGGTGCGGCGACTTCGTCCAAGCCGCTGATTCTCGATACACAACGCGGGATCCAGGATGGCAAGGGCGGCTTGGTGTTGCAAACGGCACCGTTATCGTCCGAGCCGATTGTCGAACCCGCCGGCATGCGAACGCCGGCCGGGCAGGGGCCGAATTCGTCGGTCCCGTTGTTCGTCGCGCCGTATATCAATGTGCCGGGCTGGGGTGCATCGCCTGCGAATCAGCCGAGACCCACCCCGAGACTGCAACCGTAGCGGCACGCCGCCCGCTCAGTTCCCGCGGTGCTCGATCTCGCACCGGGCGCCGCTGTCCTGTCCCAGGCGTTCGACAAGATAGGGCAGCGCTTCATTCATGCTCTGCGCGAGCGTGTACGGCGGATTCAGGATGAACATTCCGCTGCCGTAAAGTCCCAGGCCATCTGCCGGCGGATTCGATACCGTCAATGTCAGGTGCAGCCAGTTGTTCGGCTGCAGGCGCTTGAGCTGTTCAGGAAAACGCTGCGACTCCACCCGCGCAACCTGCGGATACCAGATCGCGTAACACCCGGTGGCGAAACGCTTCAGGCATTCCGTTACGCAGGTTACCGTGCGCGCGTAATCCTTCTTGTCCTCATAGGACGGGTCGATCAGCACGAGTGCGCGTCGCGGCGGCGGCGGCAGCAGCGCCTTGATGCCTTCGAAGCCGTCACCGGCGTAAATCATCGCGCGTCGCCCGGCGTCGCGGAAATTGTGACGCAGCACGTCGATTTCCGTCGTGTGCATTTCGAACAGGCGCATCCGGTCCTGCTCGCGCATCGCGCGCCATGCAAGATACGGCGAGCCCGGATAGTAATGCAGCTCGCCGTCGTCGTTCAACGCACGCACCTCGTCGATGTAATCGCCGAGCGCCTCTGGCAGGTTCTTGTCGTTCCACAGGCGGCCGATGCCGGTGTCGAATTCCCCCGTCTTGGCCGCATAACCGTCGCGCAGCGAATACACGCCGGCGCCCGCGTGCGTGTCGATGTACCAGTACGACTTGTCTTTCTTGTTCAGGTAGCGCAGCAGCTGGACGACGACGGCGTGCTTGAGCACGTCCGCGTGGTTGCCTGCGTGAAAACCGTGACGATAACTGAGCATGGCTGGCTGCCTGAAACGAAGGATGAATCGATGAAAACGGACGATCGCGCGCGGCCGTCAGGCCGCGCCCCGATGCGGCCGCGTATTGTACGCGAGTGGACGTGAGTCGCCTTACTCGTATGCGTCGCCGACTGCCTCCTCGATGCGTTGCCTGACCTCGGGCGTCAGCTTGGCGGCAACGTCGAGCGCGCGCATGTTGTCGCCGATCTGCTCGATCCGGGAGGCGCCCGTAATGACCGAACTCACACGCGGATTCGCGAGTACCCACGCGATCGCCAGCTGAGCGGTGCTGCAACCGAGTTCGGCCGCGATCCCGCCGAGCCGTTCGACCACATCGTTGCTGGTCGGGTCCGTCAGCCGGTCGCGGAGCCAGTCGTAGCCCTGCAGTTGCGCGCGGCTGCCGGGCGGTACGCCGTTGCGGTACTTGCCGGTGAGCAGCCCCGAGGCAAGCGGGCTCCAGGTCGTCAGGCCGAGGCCGTAGTCGTCGTAGAGCCGCGCGTATTCGCGCTCGACCCGGGTACGGTGGAACAGGTTGTACTGCGGCTGCTCGACGACCGGTTTGTGCAGATGGTGCCGCTCGGCAATCTCATACGCCGCGCGGATCTCGTCGGCGCTCCATTCGGACGTACCCCAGTACAGCGCCTTGCCGCGCACGATCATGTCGCTCATCGCCCAGACCGTTTCCTCGATCGGCGTGTTCGGATCCGGGCGATGGCAGTAGACGAGGTCGACATGGTCGAGCTGCAGCCGGCGCAGCGAGCCGTCGATCGCGTTCAGCAGATATTTCCGGTTCAGCGTGTGGTACTGATTTGGGGCTTCCGCGAGCCCCCAGAAGAACTTCGTGGACACGAGGTAGCTGATGCGCGGCCAGCCGAGCGACTTGAGCGCCTGGCCCATGATTTCCTCGGATTTGCCGCCCGCGTAGACTTCGGCATTGTCGAAGAAATTGACGCCCGCATCGCGGGCCGCCGCGAGGCATTCACGGGCGGCCCGCTGATCGACCTGGTTGCCGTAGGTGACCCACGAGCCGAGCGAAAGCTCGCTGATCTGCAGGCCGGAGCGGCCTAGCCGTCGATAGTGCATGAGAATCTCCCGCGACTCGGAACCGACCTTAAGCTTAGACGTTTTGCGCGCGAACGGCGGGGCCGATCGTGCACAATAGCGGCTGGCCCGCCGACACGATCACGCGACGAAAGCGTGATGCGGCGGGGCGCGCTTTTTCGATCCGATAACGGAAGGAGACGGACATGGCAGCAGATCTGAGCGGCAAGACCGCAGTCGTCACGGGCGCCGCAAGCGGCATCGGCAAGGAAATCGCACTGGAGCTCGCGAAGGCGGGCGCGGCCGTCGCGATCGCCGACCTGAACCAGGACGGCGCGAACGCGGTTGCCGACGAGATCAACAAGGCAGGCGGCAAGGCAATCGGCGTCGCGATGGACGTGACCAACGAGGACGCCGTGAACAGCGGCATCGACAAGGTCGCCGAAGCGTTCGGCTCGGTCGACATCCTCGTGTCGAACGCCGGCATCCAGATCGTCAATCCGATCGAGAACTACTCATTTTCCGACTGGAAGAAGATGCAGGCGATCCACGTCGACGGCGCCTTCCTGACGACCAAGGCCGCGCTCAAGCACATGTACAAGGATGATCGCGGCGGCGTCGTGATCTACATGGGCTCGGTGCACTCGCACGAAGCGTCGCCGCTGAAGTCGGCCTACGTGACGGCCAAGCACGGCTTGCTCGGCCTGGCGCGCGTGCTGGCGAAGGAAGGCGCGAAGCACAACGTGCGCTCGCATGTCGTATGTCCGGGCTTCGTGCGCACGCCGCTCGTCGACAAGCAGATTCCGGAGCAGGCGAAGGAGCTCGGGATCAGCGAAGAGGAAGTGATCAAGAAGGTGATGCTCGGCAACACGGTCGACGGCGTGTTCACGACGGTGCAGGACGTCGCGCAGACGGTGCTTTTCCTGTCGGCATTCCCGAGCGCCGCGCTCACGGGGCAGTCGTTCATCGTCAGCCACGGCTGGTTCATGCAGTAACGGGATCCGGCACGGAGGTCGCCACGCGTACCGCTCGCGCCGAGCCGTCGCCGGCAATGCACGACGGCATAAAAAAACGCGCTCCGGGGAGCGCGTTTTTTGTTTCGGCAGGGCGGGCCGATGACGGCAGCCGCCTGCTGATGCCGACTTACTTCAGGACCGCTGCGACTGCATTGGCGACCGCGTCGAGGTTACGCGTGTTCAGCGCTGCCACGCAGATGCGGCCCGTGCCGACTGCGTAGATGCCGAACTCTTCGCGCAGGCGATCGACTTGCGCCGAGGTCAGGCCCGAATACGAGAACATCCCGCGCTGCGCGTTGATGAAGCTGAAGTCGCGATCCACGCCGCTCGCCTTCAGGCGCTCGACGAGGCCATTGCGCATCGAACGGATGCGGTCGCGCATTTCGCCCAGTTCCTGCACCCACGCAGCGTGCAGTTCCGGCGACGCGAGCACGGCCGCGACGACGGCGCCGCCATGGGTCGGCGGGTTCGAGTAGTTCGTGCGGATCACGCGCTTCAGTTGCGACAGCACACGCGTCGCTTCTTCCTTGCTCGACGTGATGATCGACAGCGCGCCGACGCGCTCGCCGTACAGCGAGAACGACTTCGAGAACGACGACGACACGAATGCATTCAGGTCGGCCGCGGCAAACAGGCGCACCGCCGCTGCATCTGCCTCGATGTTCTCGCCGAAGCCCTGGTAGGCCATGTCGAGGAACGGCACGAGGTTGCGCGCCTTGACGACGTCGACGACCTGCTGCCATTGCGCTTCGGTCAGGTCCACGCCGGTCGGGTTGTGGCAGCACGCGTGCAGCACGACGATCGTGCCTGCCGCATAGCCGTTCAGCGCCGACAGCATGCCTTCGAAGTTCACGCCGTTGGTGGCGGCGTCGTAGTACGGGTAGGCGACGACTTCGAAGCCGGCGGCTTCGAACAGCGCGCGGTGGTTTTCCCAGCTCGGATCGCTGATCGCGACCTTCGCGTTGGGGTTCACGGTGCGCAGGAAATCGGCGCCGATCTTCAGCGCGCCCGTGCCGCCCAGTGCCTGCGCCGTGACCACACGGCCTGCGGCGATCAGCGGCGAATCGTTGCCGAGCAGCAGCTTCTGCACCGCTGCGTCGTAGGCGGCGATCCCGTCGATCGGCAGGTAGCCGCGCGGCAGGCCGGCGTCGACCCGTGCCTTTTCCGCTTCGCGAACGGCGCGCAGCAGCGGAATCTTGCCTTCTTCGTTCGTGTACACACCGACGCCGAGGTTGACCTTGGTCGGACGCGCATCGGCGTTGAAGGCTTCGTTCAGGCCCAGGATCGGGTCGCGGGGAGCAAGCTGGACAGCGGAGAAGAGCGACATGATGATTCGGCAGTTGTGAAAAGAGGGTCAGGCTTTCAGCCGGCGGGGCGGGCGCAGCGGACCGCGCGCCAACGGCACGGCGCCGGAAAGCGCAGCAGCCTGACATTGTAGCGAATTCACGCTGCGGGAGGCGGCGATTGCGCGGCGAATTGCGATTTCGGCCGGTGCCGCGCGTCAGGAGCCGTCAGCGGTCCGCCACGCCGCGAAGCGCTAGAATAGTCCTTTGCCCTCGCTCCGGCCGCACTCCATGTCCGAACATCACGCCGACGTCGGCGACGCGCTCGACGAATCGAAATTCGTGACCTTCGAAGGGTCGCCCTTTCAGCTATACCAGCCATATCCACCCGCAGGCGACCAGCCGACCGCGATCGAAACGCTCGTCGAAGGGGTCGGCGACGGCCTCGCATTCCAGACGCTGCTCGGCGTGACGGGTTCGGGCAAGACCTTCACGATGGCGAACACGATCGCGCGGCTAGGCCGCCCGGCGATCGTGTTCGCACCGAACAAGACGCTCGCGGCGCAGCTCTACGCGGAGTTCCGCGAGTTCTTCCCGCGCAACGCCGTTGAGTACTTCGTCTCGTACTACGACTATTACCAGCCGGAAGCGTACGTGCCGCAGCGCGACCTGTTCATCGAGAAGGACTCGTCGATCAACGAGCACATCGAGCAGATGCGGCTGTCGGCGACGAAGAGCCTGATGGAGCGGCGCGACGTGGTGATCGTCGCGACGGTGTCGGCGATCTACGGTATCGGCAACCCGTCCGAGTACCACAAGATGATCCTGACGCTGCGCACCGGCGACAAGCTCGGCCAGCGCGACGTGATCGCGCGGTTGATCGCGATGCAGTACTCGCGCAACGAACAGGACTTCCAGCGCGGCACGTTCCGCGTGCGCGGCGACACGATCGACATCTTCCCGGCCGAGCACGCGGAGATGGCCGTGCGCGTCGAGCTGTTCGACGATGAGGTCGAGACGCTGCAGCTGTTCGACCCGCTGACCGGCCGCGTGCGGCAGAAGATTCCGCGCTTCACGGTGTATCCGTCGTCGCACTACGTGACGCCGCGCGACACCGTGATGCGTGCGGTCGAGACGATCAAGGACGAATTGCGCGAGCGCCTCGAGTTCTTTCACCGCGACGGCAAGCTCGTCGAGGCGCAGCGCCTCGAGCAGCGCACGCGCTTCGATCTCGAGATGCTGCAGGAGCTCGGTTTCTGCAAGGGCATCGAAAACTACTCGCGGCACTTCTCGGGCGCCGCGCCCGGCGAGCCGCCGCCGACGCTCGTCGACTACCTGCCGCCCGACGCGCTGATGCTGCTCGACGAATCGCACGTGCTGATCGGCCAGTTGAACGGCATGTACAACGGCGACCGCGCGCGCAAGGAGAATCTCGTCAACTACGGATTCCGGCTGCCGTCGGCGCTCGACAACCGACCGCTCAAGTTCCCGGAGTTCGAACGCAAGATGCGCCAGGTGGTGTTCGTGTCGGCCACGCCTGCCGACTACGAGAAGCGCGTGACGGGGCAGATCGCCGAGCAGGTGGTGCGGCCGACCGGGCTCGTCGATCCGGAAATCGAAGTGCGCCCCGCCAGCTCGCAGGTCGACGACGTGCTGACCGAGATCAACGCGCGCGTGAACGCCGGCGAGCGCGTGCTGATCACCGTGCTGACGAAGCGGATGGCCGAGCAGCTCACCGAGTTCCTTGCCGACCATGGCGTCAAGGTGCGCTACCTGCACAGCGACATCGACACGGTGGAGCGGGTCGAGATCATCCGCGACCTGCGACTCGGCACGTTCGACGTGCTGGTCGGGATCAACCTGCTGCGCGAAGGCCTGGACATTCCGGAAGTGTCGCTCGTCGCGATTCTGGACGCGGACAAGGAAGGTTTCCTGCGCGCCGAGCGCTCGCTGATCCAGACGATCGGCCGCGCGGCGCGCAACGTGAACGGCAAGGCGATCCTCTACGCCGACACGATGACCGAATCGATGAAGCGCGCGATCGGCGAAACCGAGCGGCGCCGTGCGAAGCAGATCGCGCACAACGAGAAGATGGGCATCACGCCGCGCGGCGTCGTGAAGCGCATCAAGGACATCATCGACGGCGTCTACAACGCCGACGACGCGCGCGCCGAGTTGAAGGAAGCGCAACAACGCGCGAAGTTCGAGGACATGTCGGAAAAGCAGATCGCGAAAGAAATCAAGCGTCTCGAAAAGCAGATGGCCGACTACGCGAAGAACCTCGAATTCGAAAAGGCCGCGGCCACCCGCGACCAGCTGGCGCTGCTGCGCGAACGTGTGTTCGGTGCGAACGTGGGCGACCACGTCAACGGCGGCCGGTAAATCTTTCCAAACGTCACTGAAACCTCCCGGTAACTCGGCTGTAAGCCTTGTCGCATCAGGGGTTTACCGGGGGGCTCGTTTGTTCCAGAGCCGGTTCGGTGCTACACTTCGCAAGTATTGAGAATAGTTCGCATTAACGTTCTTCATTGCGTTAGTGTTTCCGGCGAGCCGTCCAGGAGGGCGGTTGGCAGCGTGTCAGACAAATAACAAGGAGTGTCCATGTTGGGTTCTTCGTTCATCCGCACGTCGGTTGCGGTAGCGGCGGCGCTGGCCGCGATGTCGGCCTCGGCGGCCGAATATCCGATCGGCAAGCAGCAGATCCAGGGCGGCATGGAAATCGGCGCGGTGTACCTGCAGCCGATCACGATGGATCCGGAAGGGATGATGCGCAAGGCGTCGGATTCGGACATCCACCTGGAGGCGGACATCCACGCGGTCAAGAACAACCCGACGGGTTTCGCGGAAGGCGACTGGATGCCGTACCTGCAGGTCACGTACAAGCTGACGAAGCAGGGCGACACGAAGTGGAAGGCCGAAGGCGACCTGATGGGCATGGTCGCGAGCGATGGCCCGCACTACGGCGACAACGTGAAGCTGGCGGGCCCGGGCAAGTACCACCTGACGATGATCGTCAAGCCGCCGATGCAGTCGGGCCACATGGCATTCGGCCGTCACGTCGACAAGGAAACCGGCGTGGGTCCGTGGTTCAAGCCCATCACCCTCGAATACGACTTCCCGTTCGCCGGCATCGGCAAGAAGGGCGGGTACTGATCGGTGGCATCACGGACGGCGCGCTTCGGCGCGCCGTCAGCGCAGAGAACCCAGAATGAAACTTCCCCAGAAAATCGTCGCCGCAGCCGCCGCGCTGTGGCTCGCCGGCGCGGCGCATGCCGCCGATCTGCCGACGTTCAAGCTCGAGATGACGGACGGCAAGCTGAACCCCGCCCGCATCGAAGTGCCGGCCGGCCAGCGCTTCAAGATCGAGATCAGGAATACCGGCAAGGGCGCCGCCGAATTCGAGAGCGTGCAGTTGCGCAAGGAGAAGGTGCTCGCGCCGGGCGCCGATTCGTTCGTGGTTGTCGCCCCGCTGTCGCCGGGCGAGTACAAGTTTTTCGACGATTTCCACCAGCAGGCACAGGGCGTGATCGTCGCGAAGTAATGCGTTTTATCTGCGTACGGGCGCACGAGTGCCGTGCCCCGCACGTCAGGAGGATTCAATGGGTCAGATCTTGTTCATCGTCTGGCGGGAGAGCGTCGAAGCGCTGCTCGTCGTCGGCATCCTCTATGCATGGCTGAAGAACGGCGACGACGATGCGCGCCGCGGCCTGCCCTTTCTGTGGACGGGTGTGGCAGTCGGCCTGCTGATGGCCGTCGGTCTCGGCGCCGCACTCGTCGGTTTCACCGAAGTGCTGTCCGGCGACGCACAGGACTATTTCCAGACCGCGATGGTGCTGATCGCCTGCGTGCTGATCGTGCAGATGGTGTTGTGGATGCGCCGGCACGGCCGCACGCTGAAGCGCGACATGGAGCAGTCGCTGCAGCAGAGCACGCGCGATTCGAACTGGTGGGGCGTTGCCGTGCTGGTCGCGCTCGCGATCGCCCGCGAAGGCAGCGAGACGGTGATCTTCCTGTACGGCCTCGGTTTCGGCCAGTCGGGGCACGTCGACGCCAGCCAGATGCTCGCGGTCGTGATCGGCCTCGGCCTCGCGTTCCTCACGTTCTATCTGCTGCAGCTCGGCGGCAAGTACTTCTCGTGGCGGCATTTCTTCCGCGTCACCGAAGTAATGCTGCTGTTCCTCGGCGCGGGCCTGTTCCAGACCGGCGTCGACAAGCTGATCGACAAGGAAATCCTGCCGCTCGGCATCTCGCAGCTGTGGGACACGTCCGCGATCCTCGATGATTCCGGCACGTTCGGTTCGCTCGTCGCGACGCTGACCGGTTATCGCGCGCATCCGGCGCTGACCAACCTGGTCGCCTATGCGGTGTACTGGGCGGTCGTCTGGCTGCTGATGAAGCGCGCGAGCCGCCGTCCGGCCGTCACAGCGGGCCGCACGGCATGAGCGTTGCCGCCGCAGCCAAGCCGGGCTGGCTCGCACAGGCCGGCCAGTGGATGCAGCGCCACGGCACGGTGATCCGCGGCATCCAGTGGGTCGTCGTCGCCGTCTATGCATTCCTGATCATCGTGCCGGCGGTGTTGCCGCTGCCGGACGATTCCGCGCACCTGTGGAACAACCTCACGCTGATCGCGCAGTTCGTGTTCTGGGGCATCTGGTGGCCGTTCGTGCTGCTGTCGATGGTGATGCTCGGCCGCGTCTGGTGCGGCGTGCTGTGCCCGGAAGGTGCGCTCACCGAATACGCGAGCCGGTTCGGCCGCGGCGGCGCGATTCCGCGCTGGATGCGGTGGGGCGGCTGGCCGTTCGTCGCGTTCGGGCTCACGACGATCTATGGGCAGATGGTCAGCGTGTACCAGTACCCGCTCGCCGTGCTGTTCGTGCTCGGCGGCTCGACCGTCGGCGCGATCGTGATCGGCTTGTTGTACGGCCGCGAGAAGCGCGTGTGGTGCAAGTACCTGTGCCCGGTCAACGGCGTGTTCGGATTGCTGTCGCGGCTTGCGCCGATGCGCTACAAGGTGGACGAGGATGCCTGGCGACGCTCGTACAAGAACGGCGAGCACGGACATCGCGTGATTCCGATCAACTGCGCGCCGCTCGTGCCGTTGCGCAACATGAAGGGCGCCGCAGCGTGCCACATGTGCGGCCGCTGCAGCGGGCACCGCGATGCGATCGAACTGTCGTGGCGCTCGCCGTCCGACGAGGTCGTGAACCTCGGCGCGCAACAGGCGAACCCGTGGGACACGGCGCTGATCCTGTACGGCCTGCTCGGCGTCGCGATCGGTGCGTTCCACTGGACCGTCAGCCCGTGGTTCGTGCAGATCAAGCAATTCGTCGCGGGCTGGCTGATCGACCGCGACATCACGTGGCCGCTCGAAACCAATGCACCGTGGTTCCTGCTCACGCATTACCCGGATCGCAACGACGTGTTCTCGTGGCTCGACGGCGGGCTGGTCGTTAGCTATATCGTCGGCACGGGGCTCGTGTACGGTACCGCGCTGCTCGTGCTGCTGGCCGGCGCGACGCTGATGCTCGGCCGTTTCGACCGCGTGCGCCTTCATCATCTCGCGCAGGCGCTGATTCCGATCGCGGGTGCGGGCGTGTTCCTCGGGCTGTCGGCGACGACGCTGTCGCTGCTGCGGGCCGAGCACGTGCCGCTCGGCTGGGCGACCGACGTGCGCATCGCGATTCTGGTCTGCGCGAACGCGTGGAGCGCGTGGCTGGCCTGGAAGGTGACGGGGCGCTATGCGGCGTGGCCGCGCCGACTGGCTGCATTCGCGTGGTTCGCGGCTGGCCTGGCCGTCATCGACAGCGCGTGGTGGTTGATGTTCTGGGGTTTCTGATGCGGGATTGAAGGCCTTGCGGCCGCGCTCCGGAGTAGCAGGCGAGGTGTTCCGCCGCCGGGCTCCGGAGTGCGCTGAAACCAGCAGCGCCGATAGCCGCGATGCCTTTTCCTTTGTCTGCGGACGCCCAAACAAAAAGCGACACGTCTTTCGACGTGTCGCTTTTTTTTGGTTCTTCACGGATTAGCGTGAAGGCGAGGCCTAAAAGGAAAGCGGTGCCCGAAGGAATAGACTGGTTGTGCGACC
>NZ_JAWRYD010000184.1:0-299 GCF_046534765.1 Burkholderia sp. SIMBA_062 | reverse complement strand
GTGTACACAACCCGTCGGATCTCCGGCGGAAACACGAAGAACGGTATGACGTGCTCCCACGCGCGTTGCCATGACTGCACGATCGTCGGGTACTTCGCGCCCCAAGGTCCGTCGGCGAAGTCTTGCAGCGCCTGCCTCGCCGCCTCTTCGCTGGCAGCCGCGTAGATTGGGCGCAGCGCTGTGGCGAGCGCCTTACGGTCCTTGTAGCTGGCGTACTCGAGGCTGTTGCGGATCAGATGCACGATGCAGGTCTGAACGGTTGTCCGCGGATAGGCTGCACTGATGGCCTCGGTCAGCCC
>NZ_JAWRYD010000183.1:0-300 GCF_046534765.1 Burkholderia sp. SIMBA_062 | reverse complement strand
CCGTGCGGGGCGCTCTTCTCACCGCCTTCGCCGCGCCTTGCACCACGCCCGTGCGCCGCAGCCTCTTCCGCATTTTTGATAAGCGTCCGGTGACGCTGGCAGCTTTTGCGCCATTTTTGGCGCTCTGGCGCATGCGCGTCTGCCTAAAGTGATCACGTTGGCGCGTTGGCGAAGTTCCACGCCCTCACGCCCGGTTCAACTCACTTATCGGAAAACAGCATGGCGCTCCAGATCGGCTTTCTTCTTTTCCCCAACGTCCAGCCGCTCGATCTCTGCGGTCCGTGGGACGTATTCGCCTCG
>NZ_JAWRYD010000182.1:0-300 GCF_046534765.1 Burkholderia sp. SIMBA_062 | reverse complement strand
AGCGGTTCGTTCCTGTTCCTCGGCCCCACCGGTGTGGGCAAGACCGAGCTGTGCAAGGCGCTGGCCGAGTTCCTGTTCGACACCGAAGAGGCGATGGTGCGTATCGACATGTCCGAGTTCATGGAGAAACACTCCGTGGCTCGCCTGATCGGTGCACCACCAGGGTATGTAGGGTATGAAGAGGGCGGTTACCTGACCGAGGCCGTACGGCGCAAGCCATACTCGGTGGTGCTGCTGGATGAGGTGGAGAAAGCCCACCCGGATGTGTTCAACGTGCTGCTGCAGGTGCTGGAAGACGGC
>NZ_JAWRYD010000062.1:0-11905 GCF_046534765.1 Burkholderia sp. SIMBA_062 | reverse complement strand
GTGCCACCGACCACATCACCAACGTCGGCACGCTGAACGTCACCGGGATCGAAACCGGCGCCACCGTCCAGTACAGCATCGACAACGGTGCACATTGGAACACGAGCTTCAGCGCCGTCCAGGGCGTGAACAACGTGCAGGTCCGCGAGATCGATGTCGCGGGCAACACGTCGTCGGCTACATCGCTGAGCTTCACGCTCGATACGTCGGCCGCTGCGCCCGGCGTTGCGTTGACCACCGATTCCGGCAGCAGCGCCACCGACCACATCACCAACGTCGGCACGCTGAACCTCTCGGGCATCGAAACCGGCGCCACCGTCCAATACAGCGTCGACAACGGCGCGCATTGGAACACGAGCTTCAGCGCCGTCGAAGGCGTGAACAACCTTCAAGTCCGCCAGATCGACATCGCGGGCAATATCTCGAATGCGACGAGCTTCAGCTTCACGCTCGACACCGCCGCACCGTCGACGCTGTCGTGGCAATACACCGGCCACACGGTGACGGCGACCACCGACACGTCAGATGTCTGGAAAGTCCTGGTCCACGACAACACGCACAGTGGCGATTACACCGCAACGCAACAAAGCGCCGGAACCTGGATCGTCTCGCAAGCGAGCCTCAACAATGATTCCCTCACCGTGACCGAGTGGGACACCGCGGGCAACTCGCGCTCGTTGACGCAGACGGCGCCTGCCGGCGCCGCCGGCTCCGAGATCAACCTCGCACTCGCCGATCCGTCCGGCCACGCGGCCGACCTCGCGGTGACGATCGCCGGCATCCCGTCCGGCTGGACGCTGAACGCCGGCACCGACCTCGGCAACGGCACCTGGCTCGTGCCGACGAACGACCTCGGCGCGCTCACCATCACGCCGGCCGCATCCTTCACCGGGGCCACCGTGCTCACGGTGACCGAAACCTGGACGGCCGCGGACGGCAGCCACGCCGCCGCCACGATCGCGGACAACGTCGAAGCGTACGTGGCCAACGCGCCGATCTTCGCATGGTCGGGCGACGACCAATTGACTGGGTCCGCCGGCCACGACCTGTTCGTGTTCTCGCAGCCGATCGGCAACGACACGCTGCACACGTTCGACCTCGCCGCCGACAAGATCGATCTCGTGGGCTTCTCGGGCATCTCAAGCTTCAGCGACGTCCAGGCGCATCTGGCAGACGACGCGAACGGCAATGCGGTGATCACGCTGGGCGACGGCGCCACCATCACGGTAACGGGCGTGCATTCGGCCGACCTCACCGGCGACAACTTCGTGTTCGACCAGGAACCGGTCGTACAGAACGCCGGCGTCATGACGGTGAGCGACGGCGCGATGCTGCCGATCGGCGGGACCGTGGAGAACACGGGCACGATCGCGCTCGGCTCGACCGGCGACATCACCCGCTTCGAAATCCTCCCGAAGAGCGCGACGCTGGAAGGCGGCGGGCACGTGACGCTGTCCGACGACGGCCACAACGTCGTGTTCGGCAGCACGCCGGATGCCACGCTCGTGAACGTCGACAACACGATCACGGGTGCCGGCCAGCTCGGCGCCGGCCAGCTGACGCTCGTCAACGAAGGAACGATCGTCGCCGACGGCGCCAACGCGCTCGTGATCGACACGGGCACGCACGCGGTCGCCAACGCCGGCACGCTCGAGGCGACGGGCAGCGGCGGCCTCGTGATCGAAAGCGCCGTGAACAACACGGGCAACCTGTGGGCCAACAACGGCAACCTGACGATCCACGGCGACGTGACGGGCGCCGGCAGCGCGACGATCAGCGGCGGCGCAACGCTCGAGTTCGGCGGCGCGTCCGCGGAAAGCACGACGTTCGCCGATGGCGCGGCGGGCACGCTCAAGCTGGACCACTCCGCCGGCTTCACCGGCACGGTCAGCGGTTTCGGCGCCGGGGACGCGCTCGACCTGACCGACGTGCTGTTCGGCGATCACACGACGCTGAGCTTCGCGGCCAACGACACGGGAACGGGCGGCACGCTCACGGTGAGCGACGGCGCCCACACCGCGCAGGTCGCGCTTCAAGGCAATCTGTCGGGCGGCAGCTTCCAGCTCTCGCACGATCAGGGCAGCGGCACCGTGGTCACTTACGTGCCGCCGCCGCTGCCGCACGTTCAGGAGGTTTGAGCCGCTTGGAATACCCCGTGATCGACGTCCGACGGACAAACTTTCCTCCGGATCGTCGTTCGCGGCAGTGTGTGTGATGCATCTGTCGCGATGGCCGGCTGCATGATCGCCGGCATCGCGCAACGTTGGATCGTGCCCAAGGCTGGCTGCATACAACCGTCGGGCGACAGGAACCAGTCGATGAACAGGAACTGCCCTCTGCTTGCCGTGCTCGCATTCGCGTCAGCGCTCGCGGGCACCCCCGCGCCCGTCGCCGCGCAAAGCCTGCAGGATGCGGTCGAGCAGGCGATCCGGACCAACCCCGAAGTCCTCGCCACGACACACAACCGGGAAGCGGCGGATCAAGGCCTGAAGCAGGCGCGAGCCGGCTACCTGCCCCGCGTGGACATCGACGCGGCGATCGGCAAGGAGCAGCGCGACGATGTCGAAACGCGTCTGCTCGGCCTGAACCGCACGACGTTCACGCACCGGACGGCCAGCGTGACGTTGTCGCAAATGCTGTTCGACGGTTTCGCGGTCAGGAGCGAAGTGGCGCGGCAGCGGGCACGCATCGACTCGTCCGCGAATCGCGTCGCGTCAACCTCGGAGGACGTGGCGCTACGCGTCGTGGGCGCGTATCTGGAAGTCCTGCGTCGCCAGGAAACGGTCGCCGCCGCCACCGACAACCTGGAGTCCCACCGCCGGATCCACGATCAGATCAAGCTGCGCAGCGACCGCGGCGTCGGCCGGCGCGCCGACCTCTACCAGGCGGAAAGCCGGCTGGCGCTCGCGCAGGACAACTTGCGCTCCGAGCAAAGCAACCTGAAAGACGCCGAAGTGGCCTACGCGCGGCTGGTGGGCGTGCCGCCGAACGTGCTCGTCAAGCCGGTCGCGCCGGAAGCCGCGCTGCCGGCGACCGAACGATTCGCGCTGGATACGGCGCTGGCGAACCACCCGTCCCTCGCGGCCGCCGAGGCGGACGTCGCGCAGGCCAATGCGCACTATGACGCGGCGAAGGCCGCACTCTGGCCGCGCATCGATCTGGAGCTGAGCGCGAGCCATGACCGTGACGGCGTGCTCGGTCCGACGAACGACCGCCGCGTGATGCTGCGGTTGCGCTACAACCTGTTTCAGGGCGGCGCCGACAAGGCGCATATCGGCGAAGCGCATGCGCAGATCCGGGAGGCCGAGGAGGACCGGAACCGCACGCGCCTGGAGATCGCGGAAGGCGAATCGCACGCGTACAACGCGTACGTCACCGCACGCGACCGGTTGGTCGTGCTCAAGCAATACGTCGATTCCAGCGCGTCGACGCGCGAGGCGTACCTGTTGCAGTTCGGCATCGGTCAACGTTCGCTGCTCGACCTGCTCAACGCGGAGAACGAGTATTACAGCGCGCGCATCGACTACATCAGCGGCCAGTACGCGGAAGTGGCGAGCGCGTACCGCGTGTTCGCCGGGATGGGGCAGTTGCTCGACACGCTTCACGTCGCGCGGCCGGCGCAGGCGTGGGGCGCCGGCGGTGTGCAGCCGGCGGTGGCCTTCGACCGGCGCGCATTCGATTCCGGCAAATGACGAGGCCCCGAGGGCGCCATCGCGCCCCGGGGCCCTTCAGTCGTCGACGTTGCCCGCGGCGTCGGGCATCGTCCGCATGCCCGATACCCGACGTTCAACGTCCTTCGCGCCGCATCAGAACTGATAGCCTGCGCCCACCACCGCGCCGAAATCCGACCGCGCATTGCCCGTCACCGACGCCTTGACGACCCAGCGATTGCTCTCCGTCACGTACGAATACCCGGCCGCGAAGCCTTGCTGCCCGTGATAGTTCGACGTCGCCGCCGACACCATCGAGCGCCCGGCCCCCGTCGGCTGCGGCAAACCGGCCACCGCCATCGCCGACGCCACGCCGCCGTACATGTCCTTCTTCAGGTCGTTGAACGAGTTGTACACCTGCCCGATCCGCTGGTCGGTGTAGCCCTTCGCCTGCGTCGACGCGGCATTGAGGTTGTCGTTCAGCTGCTGCACGTTCACCGCGTCGGTCGGCGCCGTGCCGGCCGCCACGTTCGTGACCTGCCGTTCGTTGCCCTTCGCGCCGACCGAGAACGAATTGTCGCGATCCGCAATGGAGCCCTGGCCGACCGCCACCGCGTTCTTGCCGGTCGCCGTCGCCGTCGAGCCGATCGAACCGGCATCGGCACGCGCGATCCACGTCGTGTTCGCATCGGTTGCCGCCGTACGGATCCGGTCGTTGGTCGCCGCCGTCTTCAGCGCGTCGTTGAACTGGGCCATGTTGACCGCGTCGTTGGCGTTCACGCCCGCCGCGACACCGGTCAGCACGCGGTCGCCCGCCGTGCCGGAAAAGTTCACGCTGGTGCCGCCCGAGTCCTTGCCCACCGTGATCGCGCCTTTCGGGTCCTGCTGCTGCACGAGCCCGGCCTTGCCGTTCGCGATGTTGGTGACGTTGTCCTGCAGGTTCGCGATATCGGTCGTGTTCTTCGACACCTGCTGGTTCGTCGCGTAGAGCTGCGAGCCGTTCACGGCGTCCGTGCTGGTCGCGCTCAGCGTGCCGGCCTTCACGTTGGTGATGCGCGTGCCACCCGCGCCGCCCAGCGTGATCGAGCCCTTCGAGCTGTCGTCGTACTGCACCGCGAGCGCGCCGAGCTGGTCGAGGTTCGACTGCACCGACTTCAGCTGCTTCACGTTCACCGCGTCGGTATCGTCGGTGCCGGCCGCGACGTTCTTCAGCACGACCGCCGCGTTCGGGTTGCCGCCGATCAGCGAGACCGAGTTGAGCCGGTTGCCGTTGCCGTCGACGTCGTACTTGACGACGTTCTTCACGGCCTCGCCCGTCTGGTTCGACACCTGCGTGATCTGCTGCTCGAGATCGGACTTCACGCCGTACAACTGGCCGCCGTTCACCGCGTCCGTGCTGCCGGCCGCGACGTTGCCGTCGGCGACGCTGGTCAGCTTCGTCGGCGCGCCGCCACGCGCGGCGTTGTATGCGCCGAGCGTCGGGTCGAACTGCAGCGCATCCTTCTGCAGCCCGGCGATCGCGGTCGTATTGCCGGCGATGTTCGTTTCGGCATTGCCGATTCGCGTCTCGTGATTCCCGAGCGTCGTCGTGTTGCTGCCGACACGGCCATCGAGGTTCGTCAGCGCGTCGCCGACATTGTTGAACGAATCGCCGCCGATCTTGTACGCGGGCGCCGCGATCGAGCCGTCCGTGTTCGCCGTCGCACCGCCGCCGAGCGCGGCTGCCGTGCCGTCGATCGCGCGGCGCAACTGCGCGCCGTTCACGGCGTCCGTGCTGCCGTTCGACACGTTGCCTTCGGCGACGTTGGTCACACGCACCGGAATCCCGCCGTTGCCCGCGCCGAGCGAAACCTGACGCTTGCTCGCATCGTCGTACTTCACGGCGAGCGCGTCGAGCTGGCTCGTGCCGTCGTGAATCGCCGCGTTCAGCTGGGCGACGTTGACCGCGTCGGTGCCGTTCTGGCCGGCCGCGAGGTTGCCGATGCGTTGCGGGCTGGTGCCGCCGTGGCTCGCATCGTAAGTGCCGAGGCTCGGGTTCCATTGCAGCGCATCCTGCTGCAGCGCGGCGATGTTGCCCGTGTTCGTCGTCACCTGGTCGCCGAGCTTCGTCACGCTGTTGCCGACGTTGGCGATCGACTGGTTCAGCGTATCGGTCGCCTTGCCGAGCTGGCCGACGTTCACCGCGTCGTTCGCGCTCACGCCGTCCGCGACGTTGTGCAGGCCGACCGGTGCCGGCGCACCCTGGCCGCCGAGCGTGACGCCGCCATGCGCATCGTCGTCGTACTGCACCGCATTCTTCGTCGCGTTGCCGATCTGGTTCGTGATCGACGTGCTCAGGTTGCCGATCGTCGTGCTCACGCTGCTGGTCACGCTCGTGCTGAGCGACGCGAGGCCGCTGCCCAGTTGCCCGACGTTCACGGCATCGTGCGCCTCCTTGCCGTCCGCGACGTTGTGCAGCGTCGTGCCGTTCGGGCCGGCGAACGTGACCGAGTCGAAGCCGCTCGCGCCGTCGTATTTCACGTTGCGCGCATCGGCTGCCTGCAGGCCGCCGATGTTCGACGCGGCCGTGCTCAGCGATGCGTTGAGGCTGGTCACGTTGTTCTGCAGGTTCGTGATGTTCTCGGCGGCCGTCGACAGCGATGTCTGCAGCGGTGCAACGCTGCCTTTCAACTGGCCGACGTTGACCGCGTCCAAATCGGCGACACCGGCCGCGACACCGCTGATCGTCGTGCCGTTGCTGCCGTCGAGCGCGATCGCGGCATGCGAATCGTCGGTGTATTTGACGACGTTCTGCGTCGCCGTCACGATGCTCGTGCTGAGGCTGTTGCCGACGTTGGTCACGCGCTGGTCGACGTTCGCGATCGACGTCGACAGCGTATTGCCGACGGAGGTCACGCGTGCGTCGACGTTGGCGATGCCGGTGCTGAGCGTGCTGTTCACGTTCTTCAGCTGCTGGACGTTCACGGCGTCCGTATCGGCCGCGCCCGCCGCGACGTTCTTGATCTGGCGCTCGTGGCCGAGCGAACCGAACGAGACGGCCCCGCCGACCGGTGCCGCCGTGCCGCCGAATACCGGCGTGCCGCCATTGTTCGCCCCGACGCTGCCCGAGCCGATCGCGACCTGGTTGTTGTCGTTCGTCTGCGCGCCGGCGCCGATCGCGACGGATTGCGTGCCGCCCGCACGGGTTTGCGTCGCCGCATCGTAGGATGCGCCGCTCGATACGCCGTCGCTCGTGGTCGGATTCGCGCCGCCGATCGCAATCGAGCGATCGCCGCTCGCAAGCGCCGAGTGACCGAGCGCGATCGAACTCGTGCCATGCGCATCGGCGACGTTGCCGAGCGCCATCGAGTAATCGCCGATCGCGGCGGACTGACGGCCCACCGCGAGCGCCGTATTGCCCTGCGCGACGGCCACCGTGCCGATCGCCGTGGCCGAGTTCGCCAGTGCCTGTGCGCCGACGCCGATCGCGATGCCGCCGCCGCTGCCGGAGCCGCCCTGGCTGCCCGCGTTCGACTGGTCGCCGATCGCGATGCCGCTGGAGCCGGCCTTCGCATTCGTTCCAGACGTGAAGTTCTTGCTGCTTGTCGCGACGAACGTGCCGCTCTTCGTCGCGACGCACAACGGGTTCGTACCGTCGATGCACTGCCCGTTCAGCGCGTTGTCCGGATTGCCGCGATCGACGAAGTTGTCCGCGTGTGCAGCCCCCGCGACCAGCACACCAGCGCTTGCGAACATGGCGGCGACGAGCGCCGAAATCTGGTTCCTCTGCATTTTTTGCTCCGTTTTGTGTCTTTGGTTTGAATTTGGACTACTTACTTTTATTCACATCTTCGACTTCAACTTCGAACTCGATGCGCGATACGATGCCCGGGCTCGCCGCTCGGTCGACGGCCCGTTCCGCTCATTCGATAACAACCATCAGGAATACAAAATGACTGCCATGGACGAACTCGTCCCTGCTGATTCTCGCGAGTCAACCTGCTGTCATTGACATTCCGAATTGAATGTCGCGCGCGGCGCGACCCACCCCGTTTCTTTTATTTCATCTGCTGCACGCGAACGGCTTTGTGTCCACGTCGATATTGCGGAGGCGACGGACGTAGTCACGAATACGCGTCGGCGCGCATCAGTTGATGCAACTGACTCCAATCCTGCAACGTCCGCCACCGTATGCCGGAGGTCCAACCCGTCGAATCCATCCGGCATCCAAAGTTCGGACGAATTATGAGACACGCTCCCCGCATTAGAGAAGGCGGCATTCTTTATAGATTGCAAAATCCAATATTTTCAATGGTTTATGTTAAAAACACCGAACTCGCAAACGATTTCGTATTGCCGCGCTTAATAAAAATGTTTTCCCGGAAGGATAAATACTTTGCTGGAGCGCGGCGCCATTAAAGGCAATCTCGCAAAAAATTGCAAAATACCGACAACGGATTCAATGTCAGCCCCGACTCGCATCCCGATAATAGAGATCGGCACTCTAGCGAGAATCGAGATATCCCCCTACAATTCCGCTCGCATCGATTCGGCAGCGGCAATCCTCCGCCCCTTTATCGGCTCAGCGATCAAAAGAAACAACGCCGAGTAATGCGCCGACATACTGCCTGCCGTGCAGTCCGGCGAAGTCCGCTTGTCGATGCGAGCGTACCGTGCGTGTTCGCGAAGCCATGTCGCGGCTTCCGACGATTTTCCCGAACCGGAATCGACCGCGCACAGGAACGCTGCCCGCAGCCTTTCCTGAACAGGTACACGATGTCGCCATCGACCGCCGCATTGAATCATGCCCATATCCTGATCGTCGACGATCAGCCCGACCAGCTCCGTTTGCTGATCGATATCCTGCGCAGCACCGGATGCCGGATCAGCATCGCATTCGACGGCGTGCAGGCCTGCCAGCGCGCGCAGGCACTCATGCCGGACCTGATCCTGATGGATGTCCGGATGCCGCGCATGGACGGTTTCACCGCGTGCCGGCGGCTTGCGGCCAATCCGCTGACGAGCGCGATCCCTGTCATTTTCCTGACGGTGGCCGGCGACTTGCACGAGCGCGTCGAAGGGCTCGAAATCGGCGGCGTCGATTATGTGGTGAAGCCGTTCGAGCCGATCGAAGTCCTCGCGCGAATACGCGTGCAGCTCGCGCGGACGAAACGGCCATTGCCGATGGATGCGCCGGCCGCGCACGACCCGTTTGCGACGGGCAAGGACGACGACATCATCGTGCGCGCGGCCATTCGGCATCTGTCGCGCACGCTGAACGATCCGCCGACGGTCGAGCAGCTCGCGCGCGCGGTCGGCACGCACGAGAAGCGGCTGTCGCGCGCGTTTCGCGACAACCTGGGCCAGACGGTGTTCGAATATCTGCGGCACGAGCGCCTGCGCATCGCGCAGGATCTGCTCGATACGACGTCGCTCAGCATTGCGAGCATCGCGAAGGAGATCGGCTTTTCCACGCCGGCGAATTTCGCCACCGCGTTCCGCGAACGGTTCGGCATCACGCCGACCGAATGGCGGCGACAGCGCGATGCGGCCGGGCGTGATACTGCCCGGGAACCGCAGCGCGACGTGTAGTCGGGCCCGGCATGGCGGGTACGGCTACCAGTTGTATTTCGCGCTGGCCAGCACCGTGCGCTCGTTGCCGAACACGCACACCGCGTAGGACTGGCAGCCGCCGACGTAGCGGCGGTCGAACACATTCGCGACATTCAGCGCGAATCGCCAGTGACGCAGCTCGTAGTGCATCGCGAGATCGTACAGCGTGGTGCTCGGCACCGTCAGCGAATTGTCCGGCGCACCGGCCGACGCACTCTGGTAGCGCACGCCGGCGCCGATCCCGAGGCCCGACAGCGCGCCGGTGTGCCAGGTCCAGTCCGTCCACAGCGACGCCATCTGCCGCGGCAGCGGCACGGACACCGGCCAGTTGTTCAGCGAGGCATCGTTCGCCTGCACGTTCTTGACGTCCTGATAGACGTACGACGCGACGATCGACAGCTCCCGCGTCACGTTCCCGACCGCGCTCAGTTCGATGCCGCGCGAACGCACCTTGCCGGTCTGCACGGACGACGTACCGGTGGGGTCGAGATTGGTCGGCGTCGGCGTCAAGACGTTGGTCTGGTCGATCCGATAAACGGCCGCGGTGAGCATCAGGTTCCGGCCGGCCGGCTGCCAGCGCAGCCCGGCTTCGGTCTGTTTGCCGCGCGTCGGTTTCGGCAAGCCGCCGCCGTACATCCGCACGCCGATCACCGGATCGAACGATGTCGAGTAGCTCACGTAGGGCGACCATCCCGCATCGCCCTGGTAGGTAAGCCCGACGCGGCCTGAAAACGCACTGACGTCCTGCTGCGTGCCGATGCTGGCCGCCCGGTCGTCGAAGCGTGCGTTCACGCGATCTTCGCGGCCGCCGAGCGTCAGCGTCCAGCGGTTCCAGCGAATCTGGTCCTGCGCGTACGCGCCGAGCGAATTCATCGCCGTGTACTGATCGACGTGGCCGAGCGACGTGCGCCCGGAAAAGATCGCGGCCGTCACCGGACGATAGACGGGGTGGTACAGATTGAGCGACGGCGCGAGCGCGAGCCACACGCTGTTGGTCGTCGTCTGCCGGTCGAACTGCAGGCCGAGCAGCAGCGTGTGCTCGAGCGGGCCGGTGGCGAAGCGCGCCTGCGCGCGATTATCGATGTCGAGCCGGCTGTAGTTCAACTGGAACAGGCCCGCGAACCGCATCATGTTCGTCGTGCTGCCGGGCAGGAGGCCGTTGCCGAACACCGTCGCGTCGTCGAGCGACAGGCGCGACCAGCGCACGTCCTGCCGCAGCGTCCAGATCGGGTTCACGCGATGCTCGAGCGCATAGCCGAGCGACCATTGTTTCTTCCGGTAGTCGTTGAACGTCGGGTCGCCCATGTAGATGTCCTGCGACAGACGCCCGTTCCGATTCGGCAAGACCGTGCCCGACGCCGGGAGGAAGTTCGACGAAATGTCGCCGTGATCCTGCAGGAACGAAGCGGACAACGTCAGCGACGTGTCGGCCGTCGGCCGCCAGCGGAACGACGGCGCCACCGCGACGCGCCGGTCGGCGTTCGGGCCGGTCACCGCATTGCCGTCGCGCGCGATGCCGACGAAGCGATACGCATACCTGCCGTCCGCATCGAGTGTGTCGCCGATGTCGAGCATGGTCTGCTTGCGTGCATCGTTGCCGATCTGCACGCCGGCTTCGCGCACGCGCTCGCCGTCGGCGAGTTTCGTGTGCGCGTCGACGATCGCGCCCGGCTCGCCCGCGCCGTACAGCACCGACGTCGGCCCGCGCAGCACGGCGATCGAGTCGATCGTGTAAGGATCGACGCGCCAGTTCGCGATGACCGCCGTGTTCGGCGCCGCCACGCCGTCGACATACAGCGTCGGCGTGAAGCCGCGCAGCGCCGCATACCAGTCGGTCCGCGTATCGGAGCCGAACGTCGCGAAACCCGGCACGTAGCGCAGCGCCTGGTTCAGGTCGGTCGCGCCGGTCATCTCGATCTGCTGTGCGGTCACGACGTTGGTCGTCTGCGGAATCTCGGCGACCGGCGTGTCGGTCCGGGTCGCGGTGGCGGTACGCAACCCGACCAGCCCGCGCGACGCGCGACCGGCCGCGCCCGTCACGTCGATCTTCGGCAGCGTTGCCGCCGCATCGGCCGCAGGCGTTGCCGCCGCGTTCGATGCCTGCGCGTGCGCGCCGCCCGCGGCCGCCACGCACAACGTTCCCCCGGCCGCGATCGCGATTGCGCGTCGCACCGAACCTGTTGCAGTTCCCATCGTTTAGCTAGTGTCTCCGTCGTGCTGCCCGCGTGCCGCGCGCCCGGTCGTGTTTCGTTGCGGGGCTGGCCGGCGGTGCGGGCCTGTCGCGCACGAGTCGGTGCGCGTCGTTCGATTGCGTCGTTTTTGAGCGCCTGAATGATATCGGCGGAACGTTGTGCGGTCTTTAGCAAAAACACCTGCGAGCGCGAGATCGTTCACCGCGTGCCCGCATTGCCGCCACGCCCACGCAAGCAAGCGTCGAGAACGACGCGACCCATGCCGCGCGTCGCGCAAACCGCTCGTTCAGACCTGGGAGGCTGCTCGTCATCGTGTCGTTCCCGAATTCCTGTCGTTCGTGGCTTCACCGGCATGGGCTTGCTGCGGCGTGCGGACCGGGAGGGCGATATAAAAGGTTCTTCACGGATTAGCGTGAAGGCGAGGCCTAAAAGGAAAGCGGTGCCCGAAGGAATAGACTGGTTGTGCGACCA
>NZ_JAWRYD010000181.1:0-300 GCF_046534765.1 Burkholderia sp. SIMBA_062 | reverse complement strand
TTGTAAGGTTAAGCCTCACGGTTCATTAGTACCGGTTAGCTCAACGCATCGCTGCGCTTACACACCCGGCCTATCAACGTCGTCGTCTTCAACGTTCCTTCAGGACTCTCAAGGAGTCAGGGAGAACTCATCTCGGGGCAAGTTTCGTGCTTAGATGCTTTCAGCACTTATCTCTTCCGCATTTAGCTACCGGGCAGTGCCATTGGCATGACAACCCGAACACCAGTGATGCGTCCACTCCGGTCCTCTCGTACTAGGAGCAGCCCCCCTCAGTTCTCCAGCGCCCACGGCAGATAGGGA